>SICP01000002.1 GCA_009691415.1 Candidatus Margulisiibacteriota bacterium | reverse complement strand
GGCACTTTTTTGGCGCAAATGGGATTGCCGGATATGCGGTTTCCGATTCAGTATGTTTTAACTTATCCGGAAAAGCTTCCGAATCCGTGGCCGAAGATGCGATTTTCGGAGTTAAAATCATTAACGTTTCATGCGCCAGATTTTGAGAAATTTCCGTTATTACAATTGGCATTTGATTCTGGGAAACAAGGTGGTTCTACCCCGCTTGTTATGAATGCGGCTAATGAAGTAGCGGTGCGGTTGTTTTTGGATAAGAAAATTAAATTTTTGGATATTGCAAATTTGGTTCGTCATACTGTTGAAAAATTGGGCCAAGAAGTATGTATTACATTTGAAGATATTTTAGCCTTGGATCATCGTGTTAAAGAAGAAGTGGGGTGTCGTTTTGCGTAGGCACTTGTCGTTGTTTTTAAGCTTTCTTTTCCATGATTCGCCAGCCAGAATGCGAAAATTGGCAGGGTTATTTTCTGATTGGGAAAGTTGTCGATCTGGACTAGAAGATTTTTTTGTTCGAGAAGGTATTTCTGAGAAATCTCTTGGGTATTATCGAGAGCGTATTCAAAACTTTGATCCAGAAAAACTTTTGGCAGTTTTAGCTTCTAGAGATATTGGTATTTTGTATGAGGACGACGTGGTATTCCCTGCGCAACTTTTAGAAATTAGTCATCCTCCATTACTTCTTTATTATCGTGGAGATGTGTCGTTGCTTTCTCGTGCGATGTTGGGCGTTGTAGGGACGCGTAAGATGTCGGATTATGGGCGTCGTGCGACTGAGAAATTGGTCGCAGAATTGGCGCCGTATTTCTTAATTGTATCGGGTATGGCAGAAGGGATTGATACAGTTGCTCATCGCACAACTTTGGAAGCGGGTCATCCGACGGTGGCGGTTGTTGGGACGGGGTTAGATATTATTTATCCCACTTCAAATACGGGATTATTTGGCGAGATTATTTCTAATGGAGTAGTTCTTTCAGAATTCCCCATTGGGGTTTCGGGGCTTGCGTATCGGTTTCCCCAACGTAATCGAATTGTGAGTGGGCTGTGTCAGGGATTATTGGTCGTTGAGGCGGGTGAAAAAAGTGGGTCTTTAATTACGGCGCGATTGGCGATGGAAGAAAATCGGGAGGTGTTTGTTGTCCCTGGATCTATTTTTTCTCCGT
Source organism: Candidatus Margulisiibacteriota bacterium (assembly GCA_009691415.1). Lineage (GTDB taxonomy): Bacteria > Margulisbacteria > Marinamargulisbacteria > SXXA01 > SICP01 > SICP01. The sequence continues at coordinate 102,739 of SICP01000002.1, read as the reverse complement.
TAACTTATGGTAACCATCGATTGATTCAAGACGGTGCCAAACTGGTGATGTCTTATGAAGATGTCGTGACCGAATTTTCTTATTTGATTAAATCGGCCAGAGTTTCTTCTGTAGAAGAGAAGCAGTTAGGACCTGATTGGGAGTTAACAGAGTCTGAGCAAAAAATTTGGGATGCGCTTAGCGTCTCTTCTATTTCTTTGGATACTTTGGTGGATAAAACGGATTTAGATATTGCTCAGGTGTTGCAATCGCTAACAGTATTTGAAGTGAGGGGACTTGTGGAACAGGTGTCGGGACAGGGGTTTCGTTTAGTCTGATGTCGTTTAAGCTCCCTGGTTTAGTTTACGGCGTTACGTGTCGTGAGTACCCCGCTTCCTCACTTTTTTATCAGCAATTTGACTATCGGTATTGGGTGTCGATGAAGCAAATTCATTCGTCGACTTGTGTTGTTGTTACGCCTGAAATGTTGTCTCAAGATAAACATGTTTTGATTGAAAATGCAGACGCGATTATTACGAAAGAGCAGGGTGTATTGTTGTCGGTTCGGACTGCAGATTGTTTGCCGATTTTGATTGCGCATGAATCGGGGGTGGTGGGTGCTGTGCATGCGGGACGTAAAGGGACGGAATCTGAAATTATTATTGAAACATTGCGGAGTATAAAAGAAAATTTTGGTGAGTTAGATGGCCTAAAATTTTGGTTTGGACCTGCTATTTGTGAGGCGTGTTATCAGATCGATAGAGAGTTGGATTTGCATTATGACTTGGTGGATGAAAATAAAAAACAAATTGCGTCCGTATTGAAATCGGGTACTTATGAAATTACAGAATCTGGATTGTGTACAGTAGAACGTACGGATATGTTTTATTCGTATCGTAAAGAGGGTGAGTTGGCTGGGCGGTTGCAGTCTTATATCGGTTTTTTATGTTGATTAAGAAAAAGACTCAAGATTTTTTATGCCCCAGAGTAGTTTAGCTTCTAATCGAGTCCTTCCTTGAAAACTTTGATCTCGATCCCAAATAATTCCTCTTACTTCTGGGTCTAATTTAGCCAGTTCGGCTGATATGATCGATTCATGATGTTCTAAAAATTCTTCATGAGTAGGTCTATTACTATTTAGGGTATTTTGTCGAAACCAGGTTTTTAAAGCATTATCAACAGTAGTAGCAAAGCTTTCTTGTACTGTTGAAACTGTTTCAGTTGTTTCTAATTCTTTTGGACTACAATTGGATTCAAGATGAGCTATGTAATGTTGCTGATATCTTTGGTTAAATGTCCAGTTGTTCCTAAACTTTCTAGGGCACTTGCTAATATGGTTGCTGTTTTAGGGTCTAGTACGGTTGCTATCTCAGTGTAATAATTTTGTACATGTGGAGATTCGAAAGTGGGCTCATCGTTTGCTATTGGGATAAATCCATTTGTACTAGTTGGTGAACCAAGTCTGTATCCTGGACTTCCTGGTCTTGAGTTATCAGCATATCCACGACTCTCAGATCTGGTTGTGTCTGGCATGGCTATATTTTTTTATTATGCATGTTTAAGTTCCTTTTGTATTTTTTATCTGGAATCATGTTCATTTTTTAGGGGGAGCCCTTTTTTTTTGGTTTTAAACATTTCTTGCTCAAACTTCTAAATTGCAATGTTTGTTGGGTGTGTGTTACAGTGATCTTCCGTATTATCCCCCCTAATTGAAGTGTAAAAATGCCTAAGAAAAAAACCAAATATATTTTTATTACAGGTGGTGTTGTATCGTCTTTGGGTAAAGGGATTGTGGCGGCGTCGTTGGGCGTGCTTTTGAAGAATCAGGGTTATAAAGTAACGATTCAGAAATTTGATCCGTATTTAAATTTAGATCCTGGAACCATGAGTCCTTTTCAGCATGGAGAAGTTTTTGTGACCGAAGATGGTTGCGAGACGGATTTGGATTTGGGTCACTATGAGCGTTTTATTGATCAAAATTTGTCGCGTGTAAACAATGTGACATCGGGCATGATTTATTGGGACGTTTTGACAAAGGAACGCCGTGGAGATTATTTGGGGCATACGGTTCAGATTATTCCCCATGTGACCAATGAAATTAAAGATCGTATTACAAAAGTTTTGGATCAGGATCATTTTGATGTGGTGATTACGGAGATTGGCGGGACGGTGGGGGATATTGAGAGCTTGCCTTTTTTGGAAGCTATTCGTCAGTTTCAATATATTCATAGAGATGACTGCGCGCATTTGCATTTGACGTTGGTGCCTTTCTTAAAAACTTCAGGTGAATTTAAAACAAAACCGACACAACACAGCGTTAAAGAGCTTCGCGAAATTGGTATTCATGCAGATGTGATTGTATGTCGTTCAGAAGCGCCGATTACTTTAGAAGTGCGTCATAAAATTGCGTTGTTTTGTGATGTCGCTCCAGAGGCGGTTGTTGCTTGTGTGGATGCGCCTAGCATTTATGATGTGCCTTTGATGATGGAAGCTGAAAAATTAGATCAAACCGTGTGTAAAAAATTGGGATTAACTCATCGTCCGAATCAGATGGAAGAGTGGAGATCTTATGTAGAAATGATTCATAAAAAAGATTCTCCAGAAGTAAAAATTGCGATTGTTGGGAAATATACCAGTTTGTCAGATTCTTATTTGAGTGTTGTAGAAGCGATTCATCATGCGTCTGCAGCTAACCAATGTCATGCCAAAATTTTGTGGGTGGAAGCGGAAGAAGTAGAGCGTCATGGCGCGAAGCATTTCTTGGAGTATGCAGATGGTATTGTGGTGCCTGGTGGGTTTGGAGACCGTGGCATTGAAGGCAAGATCTTGGCCTCTAAATACGCACGAGAACATAAGATTCCTTATTTTGGATTGTGTTTGGGGATGCATGTAGCGGTGATTGATTTTGCGCGCCATGTGGCGGGTCTTGAAGCTGCGCATAGTTCTGAGTTTAATGATGGGACGCCTTACCCTGTGATTGATTTTCTTCCTGACCAACGGACGCTTTCTCAAAAAGGTGGCACGATGCGTTTGGGTGGATATCCTTGTAAAGTTAAAAAAGATACGTTGTTGTTTGCAGCATATAACACGACAAAAATTCAGGAACGGCATCGGCATCGTTATGAATTTAACAATGAATTTAAACAATTGTTAGAAGCTAACGGGTTGGTTTTTTCAGGACTTTCTCCCGAAGGTACTTTGGTAGAAGTTGTCGAACTTACAGACCATCCATGGTTTTTAGCGTGTCAGTTTCATCCAGAATTTAAGTCACGTCCCTATAGAGCACATCCGTTGTTCCGTGATTTTATCAAAGCCTCTTTAAAAGCCTAATCGGCCTATTCAAAATCCATAAAGTTATCGCTATAATGCTCTTAAATATTCTGTTTTATCAAATAGGAGACTTGTTTTGGATATAAAATTACCCACAGATGTTGTGGATTTACTTAAGAGAGAAGAAATTGCTCTGGTTGACTTGAGGTTTGTTGATTTTTTGGGGGCTTGGCAGCATTTTACAGTTCCTTCACATCGTATTGACGAAGATGCATTTGAAACAGGATTTGGTTTTGATGGATCCAGTATACGTGGTTGGCAGGCGATTAATGAGTCTGACATGTTGGTTAAGCCTGTTGCCAATACGGCGTTTATGGATCCGTTTATGGAGCATAAAACATTGGTGATGGTTTGTGATATTTGCGACCCCGTTACAGGCGAAGATTATAGTCGTGACCCTCGTAATGTTGCGAAAAAAGCAGAGAAATATTTGGCTTCTACGGGTGTAGGGGATATTGCCTTTTTTGGACCGGAAGCAGAGTTTTTTATTTTTGACGATGTTCGGTTTGACCAAACACAAAATCAAGGTTTTTATCATTTGGATTCTGTGGAAGGACGATGGAATACAGGTCGTGAAGAATATCCTAATTTGGGATATAAGCCGCGTAACAAAGAAGGTTATTTTCCAGTTCCGCCTACGGATAAACATCATGATCTTCGCAGTGAGATGATGTTGACTCTTCAAGATGTTGGTATTGAGACAGAAGCCCAGCATCATGAAGTTGCTACAGGTGGACAAGGCGAAATTGCTATTCGCTTTAACTCTCTTGTGACGATGGCTGATAATTTGATGAAATATAAATATGTTATCAAAAATGTAGCGAATCAACATGATAAGACGGTTACTTTTATGCCTAAGCCTTTGTATAACGATAATGGATCGGGCATGCATGTTCACTTTTCAATTTGGAAAGCCAATAAAAATTTATTTGCAGGCGATGGGTATGGTGGCATGACCGAGATGGCGATGTATGCGATTGGTGGCATTTTGAAGCATGCACGAGCGTTGTTGGCATTTACAAACCCTACGACCAATAGCTACAAGCGGTTGGTTCCTGGATTTGAAGCCCCTGTTAATCTTGCGTATTCACGACGTAACAGAAGCGCTGCTATTCGCATTCCGATGTACCATTCTTCAGAGAAGGCGAAGCGGTTTGAGTTTAGATGTCCAGATGCAAGTAGCAATCCGTATTTGGCATTTTCAGCGATCTTAATGGCGGCGCTTGATGGTATTGCTAATAAGATTGATCCGGGCGAACCTATGGACAAAGACATCTATGAGCTTCCGCCTGAAGAGTTATCTAAGATTCCTCAGACTCCAGAGACATTAAGAGAAGCTTTAGCTGAACTTGAAAAAGACCATGCGTTTTTATTGAAGGGCGATGTGTTTACGGAAGATGTGATCCAAACTTGGATTCAGTATAAGATGACTAAAGAAGTGCATGAAATGAACTTGCGTCCACATCCTTGGGAGTTCGCGCTGTATTATGACGTATAGACCTTTCTTGACGATAGTTGTGAGAGCCCGTATTATGAGTTCTCTTGTTTTTAATTTTTAGTAGGTAGGAAAAAAAATGCCAGTACCAAAACGTAGACGATCCAAGTCTAAAAAACGTTCACATCACGCTAATTGGAAAATTGAAACACCAAATTTGGTTCCTTGTGCAGCTTGCCGCGCGTTGATTGTTCAACATCGTGTGTGTCCTGACTGTGGTGTCTATAACGGGAAACAGGTATTGGTTATCAAAGAAAAAACAAAAAAGGCAGATTAATTGCTTAAAATCGGACTAGACGCGATGGGCGGTGATTATGCCCCTGGAGAAGTTCTTAAGGGGGCTTTTCTAGCGGTTGATGAATTTTCGGTTGAAATTATTTTAGTGGGTCCCCAAGAGCAGCTTATGGCTGCTCTTTCTGTATCTGAATTTAAATCGTGTTGGCCCCATCCACGTCTTTCAATTCACCATGCTCCAGATGTGGTGGGTATGGGGGAATCTCCCGCGGTATCTTTTCGTAAGAAAAAAGAGTCGTCCATCCAGGTAGGTTTGCGGTTGGTCAAAGAGGGCGGTGCAGATGCGTTTGTGTCTGCTGGGAATACGGGAGCTGTAATGATGGCGTCTACGTTTATATTGGGTAGAATTCCCAATGTAGAACGTCCTGCTATTGCGTCTGTTTTGCCGACAAAGACCACGCCGTTTGTTTTGTTAGATATTGGGTCTTCTATTGATTGTAAGCCGGAGCATTTGGCGCAATTTGCGACGATGGGGAATTGTTTTTCAAAAATTATGTTGGGTGTTCAAAAACCCAGGGTGGCGTTGTTAAATATTGGTGAAGAAGTTGAAAAAGGGAATCAGCAAACACAAGCTGCTTTTGAATTATTGCAGCAATTACCTCTGAATTTTGTGGGTAATATTGAGAGTAAATATATTTTGTCTGGAAGTGTAGATGTAGTGGTGTGTGATGGGTTTGTGGGAAATACGTTATTGAAATTTGGAGAAGGGGTGACGTCTCTTTTTATGAATTTTTTTAAAACAGAAGCTAAAAGATCTCTTCTCTCTATGTTGGGTCTTTTTTTATTGAAGTCGAGTTTAAAGAAATTTATAAAACGATATGATCATGAGCAGTATGGTGGGGCGCCGTTATTGGGTGTTGATGGCGTTTCTATTATTGCTCATGGAAGCTCAAGCGCGTTAGCTATCAAGAATGCTATTGGTACAGCGATGCGTTCGGTTGAAGGTCAGATTGTTCAGCAGATTTCTGCTGCATTGCGTACGTGAATTTCCCTGTCGGCATTGTAGGTGTCGGAAAATGCGTGCCCAATACTATTGTGACTAATCAGGATCTAGTGGCTGGTGGTTTGGATACAACAGATGAGTGGATTGTTTCGCGTACAGGTATTCGTGAGCGACGTATCGCGGACGCTGAGACTCGGACGTCTCATTTGGCGTATGGCGCTTCTCAAGAAGCTATTAAAGATGCAGGGATTCAGCCTACAGATATTGATATGGTCATTGTGGCAACTTCGACTCCCGATTATGCATTGTTTCCTTCGACGGCTTGTTTACTTCAGGATCGTTTGGGTTTACGAACAGATATTGGGGCAGTAGATGTCTCTGCTGCCTGTACCGGATTTAACTATGCGCTTTCTATGGCGGAGCAATATGTAGCGACGGGAGCTTGTCGATACGTTTTGGTTGTGGCAGGAGATGTGCTGAGTCGTCATGTGGATTGGACGGATCGTAGTATTTGTATTTTGTTTGGGGATGGTGCAGGGGCTTGTGTTGTTGGCCGGGTTCCAGACGGTTTTGGGCTGATTGATTCGAAATTATATTCTGATGGATCTTATGCAGATATTTTACAAGTAAAGCCAGACGGGCCGTCTCATATTTATATGGATGGACGCGCTGTATTTAAAGTGGCTGTCAATGCGGTTGTTCCTGCAGTAGAGGCGATTTTGAAAAAAAATGGACTGGTGGGTTCGGACGTGGATTTGCTTGTGATGCATCAAGCCAACTTGCGTATAATAGAGGCCACACGGGAGCGTTTGGGTATTCCTGAAGATCATGTCATGAAGATGATTGAGATCTATGGTAATACGTCAGCGGCGTCAATTCCTATGGCCTTATGCGATGCGAAACAGGGTGGACGTCTAAAGCGGGGGAGCGTAGTACTCTTGGCAGGTTTTGGCGCAGGGTTTACCTGGGGTACGACATTGCTCCGCTGGGCCTATTAGGACGTAAGTATTTATTTGTATTAAAAAAGCATTGACGTTACTTTGTATCATCGTATATCTTTGCAAGAAAAAGGAGATATATGAAAATCAAAAACTTAAGTTTAAATTTTCTTTTCTGTGGCATGTAGTCACTTGCTTTCGTGCAGAGTAGTTCTATTTATTTGAATGGGAATAATAGTGGGTCTGAGATTTATCATAATAGAGATAGGCGTGCGACATATATACAAAATAGACAGGGGGCAGATATTATATTTTTATCAAGTACAAAGCACCGATCTGGGGAGCTTGTCCGGATAAAAGATGCTGGTAATGTTGGGGTTGGGACTACATCTCCAACATCAAAACTGTCTATTGTAGACGTAAGTAATAAACAAGATGTTTCTCTTGAAATGGTAGGTGGTTGGAATAGAGAAACGTTTGGAGTTGCAAGAATTTCCGTCGGAAAAGCGAGTCTGGGTGGATACTCAGGGATTATAAAATTCCAGCCTCAATACTATGATGGAACACGGTATGGTTTTCGAGATGTGATGGTTGCGCCCACACAAAAACTTGAATTGGTTGGGACTATTATCGTTTATTTTGATCCAAAAACACTTGTCTGATGTGCCTTCGGAAAAAGTAGTTGTTGCGAAGGGGGTGAGTGTGGGTGCGATGTAGAAATTGTATATGCAGAAAATTGAAGAATTGACGCTTTATGTGATTGCGCTTGAAAAAGAAAATAAGAAATTGAAAGAGGATCAGGACGATTTGTTGAAGCGTATGGTTCGGTTGGAAACGCAGAGTCGTTAGTTACTAAAAGCCATCTTGTTTGTTAGAATGATTTTGTGACTTTATTTTAATGAATAGGATGGCATTTTGATGACACGAATTGGATTTGTTTTTCCCGGGCAGGGCTCTCAAAAAGTGGGGATGGGGAAAGATCTTTATGATCAATATTTTGAAGTACGAGAGTTATTTATAAGCGCGAATAAAGTGTTGGGCTACGATATTTCGTCTATTTGTTTTGACGGGCCGGATGAGATTTTAACACAGACTGCTAATGCCCAGCCTGCTATTTTTTTGGTATCAGCAGCTTTGTTGTTGTTGTTGAAGAGATCCGGAATTGTGCCTGCGATGGTTGCTGGACATAGCTTGGGTGAAATTACAGCGTATTATGCGGCGGGCGTTCTTAGTTTTGAAGATGCGTTGCGCGTGATTCAGGTGCGAGGGGCGGCTATGGCGGCGTCTTATCCGTCCGACGATTCTGCTATGGCGGCTATTATGAAAGTGGAGTTGAAAGTGATTCAACGGATTGTTTCTTCTGTCAAAGAAGGGCCCGTGGTTGCTGCCAATTTGAACTGCCCAGGTCAGATTGTTATTTCTGGTAAAAAAGCTGGGGTAGCTGAAGCCTGCGAGCTCTTATCTAAAGAGGGTGGTCGTGCGATTGTATTGAATGTGAGTGGGGCTTTTCATTCACCTTTGATGGCTTCTGGATCTCAAAAATTAGGCGATTTTTTGCAAGATAATTTTTTTTCTTCTGCTCAGATTCCTGTCATTTTAAATCGTACTGCGCTTTCAGAAATAGACGCGACTCAGTTAAAAGAGAATTTGTCTTTGCAGGTGATTTCTCCTGTTAACTGGATTGGTTCGATTCAGTATATGGCGCAGCATGTAGATCGGTTGGTCGAATGTGGACCAGGTAAAGTATTATCGGGATTGTGTCGAAAGATTGTGCCGGAGTTGCCGATGGTTTCGGTGTCGGACTTAGAAAGTATTAAAGGAATTGAAAATGGACCTCAGTAATAAAATAGCGATTGTTACAGGTGCGTCGCGCGGGATTGGGTATGCGATTGCGGATACGTTGGCGTCATATGGTGCCAATATCGTGTGTGTGTCGACGCGGCAATCGGTGTGTGATGAAGTAGCGGCTGCGTTGCAAGAAACGTATGGCGTAGCTTGTATAGGGATTGCGGCGGATGTTTCTTCTTTTGAAGATGGGGCCTCTGTTGTAAAAACGGTTATAGGAAAATTTGGTCGTGTTGATATTTTGGTGAATAACGCGGGGATTACTCGGGATAATTTAATGTTGCGTATGTCTTTGGAAGAATGGACGGATGTGATTTCTGTGAACTTAAATTCGGTGTTTAATTTTACGAAGGCAGTTTTAAAACCCATGCTTAAAAATCGGTATGGTCGTATTGTGAATATTAGTTCAGTTGTTGGGGTGATGGGTAATGCTGGACAGGCTAACTATGCTGCATCTAAAGCGGGGATTATCGGATTTAGCAAATCGATTGCGCGTGAATTTGGTGCAAAAAATATTACGTGCAATGTTGTGGCCCCCGGATTTATTGAGACAGACATGATTCAATCTTTACCTAAAGATTATCTTGATACTATAATGGCTTCTATCCCTCAGAAGCGATTAGGTTCTGCTCGTGAAGTTGCAGAGATGGTTTCATTTTTGGCCTCTGATTTGGCAGCTTACACAACAGGCCAGGTACTTCATGTTGATGGGGGGATGCAGATGTAGGTCTGCATGTTACACTAGCAATATCACTCAATTTCGTTAAGGAAGGTGTACTAATATGGCATTATCAGAACAAGAAGTTTATGAAAAAGTAAAATCGGTTATCGTTGAGCAGTTAGGCGTGTCGGAAGAAGAAGTTGCACGTGAGGCGTCTTTTACAGATGACTTAGGCGCAGACTCTTTGGATACAGTTGAATTGGTTATGGCTCTAGAAGAAGAATTCGGTACTGAGATTGCTGACGAGGAAGCTGAGAAATTGACCACTGTTGGGAAAACGGTTGATTTCATTCTTTCTACTGTTAAGTAAGCTATGTTGAAACGCGTCGTTATTACCGGTATGGGGGCGGTTACCCCCATTGGTACCTCTGTTCCTGATTTTTGGGAAGGGTTGATTTCAGGTCGTAACGGCGTGGGTAAAATTCAGGCTTTTGATACGTCTCAATTTTCTACACAAATTGCAGCGGAAGTAGTTGGTTTTGATTTTTCTCCTTTTTTTGATGCAAAAGAAGTGCGTCGTTCATCGCGCTTTATTTTGCTCGCTGTTGCGGCAGCTCAAGAGGCGGTTCGTGATTCTGGTTTGGATATTTCTAAAGATCCTGAGCATGTTGGTGTTGAGATTGGATCTGGTATTGGCGGTATTGAAATTTTGGAACAGGCTTGCGAGGTTTTGCTTAATCGAGGACCTTCCAAAATGAGTCCGTTTACCGTACCGATGATGATTTGTGATATGGCTGCTGGCCAGGTGGCAATGAAGACCGGTGCAAAAGGGCCCAATTCTTGTTCGGTTACGGCATGTGCGTCTTCAGCACATTCGATGAGTAATGCATTTCGTTTGATTCAGCTTGGGGATGCCGTTGCAATGATTACAGGTGGGTCTGAAGCCTGTATTACCCCTTTGGGATTAGGTGCTTTTTGTGCAGCTCGGTCTTTGTCTACTGCTAATGATGATCCAGAACATGCGTCTCGTCCTTTTGATAAAACCAGAGATGGGTTTGTGATGGGTGAAGGCGCGGGTATTTTGGTATTTGAAGAGTTGGAACATGCCAAGGCTAGAGGCGCGCAGATTTATGCGGAAGTCGTTGGATTTGGATCTAGTGGGGATGCGTATCATTTGACGGCTCCAGCACCAGAAGGTGAAGGTGCGGCTCGTGCGATAAAGATGGCGCTTGCTATGGCTAAGATTTCTCCTGAAGATGTGGATTATGTAAATGCACATGGCACGTCTACTTACTTAAATGACAAAAATGAAACAGCGGCGATTAAAACTGCATTTGGTGAGCATGCTTATAAGATGGCAGTGAGTTCTACTAAGTCGATGACGGGACATTTGTTGGGAGCTGCGGGTGGCATTGAATTGATAGCCTCTGCGCTTGCGATTAAGAATGGTATTGTGCCCCCTACGATGAACTATGAGACAATAGATCCTGAATGCGATTTGAACTATACGCCTAATAAAGCGATTGCCAGAGATATTAATGTGGCGATTTCAAATTCATTTGGATTTGGTGGTCATAACGGGGTTTTGGTTCTTAAAAAATTTAGTTAAGTGATTGCGGGGGTTGATGAGGCTGGGAGAGGCGCGTTAGCTGGGCCTGTTGTCGCTGCTTCTGTGGTATTAGATCCTGCACTTCCTCCTGATTTATTTTCAGATTCTAAGCAATTAACAGCGGCTAGGAGAGAGGCTTTGTTTGCTATTTTAGAGACGTCTGAGTCTTATATTGGTGTTGGGGTCCATAGTGCTTTTTATGTAGATCAAAAAAATATTTTGAAAGCCACGCTGTCTGCAATGCGCCATAGTATTTTGTCATTAAATTATAAGCCGAATGAAGTATTAATTGATGGGAATAAAATCCCGACTTTGCCTGGGTTTACTATGCGGGCTATTGTGCATGGGGATCGATTAATTCCAGCAATTTCTGCCGCGTCTATTGTGGCGAAAGTATTACGAGATCGTATGATGGATTGTTTGGACAAAAAGTTTCCGGCGTATGGGTTTAAGATTCATAAGGGATACGGAACGTCGTTGCATTATGAGGCTTTGTTTGTGCATGGAATTTCTGATGTACATCGAAAGACGTTTAATTTGCATCGGCAGCAGAGTTTATTCTAATGTCAACGAAAAAGGGGCGTGAGGGTGAACGGATTGCGGGGCTTTATTTAGTGAAGAAGGGGTATCGTATTGTCGAGACTAATTTTTTTTCTCGATTGGGAGAGATAGATATTATTGCGTATGACCCTCACAATGTTTTGGTTTTTTGTGAAGTTAAAACTTATAAATCTAAAAGCTTTGTCTCTCCGTTTGATGCGGTGACGGCTACAAAATTAAAACGCATTCGTAAGACTGCTGAGTATTATCTTTTGAACCAGCCTACATACAAGGGTGCCATGCGGTTGGACTTACTGGTTGTGCATGGCGATCTTGTTCAAGAGCATTTATTAAATATTGTTTAAAGATGCTCATTCTTTGAGGGTAGATAGGCGGCTTGTGTATATTTATTTCTGGGGTCCCAGATTAAATAACTGTTGAGATTAGAATCATGTGTTGCTTTGATTTGGGCACGTATTTTGGGGGCATCGTATTTTGCACCTAGATTGAAGTCTTGTAGCCAAGGTCTTAGCTTATTGGGGTTTTTCCCTAGTTTTTTGAGACGGTCTGCGCCGTGTTGCATGGCATAGCGCACTATTTCGTACGGGTGTTCGGCAGGTTTTGCGAAATTATTAAATCCTGGTGGATAATGTGATGGATAAACCATAGGGCACACGAAATCAAAATTGGGTTCTATACTTTCTAAAACTTGTCCGATACCTACGTCATCGTGGTTGGTCATGGTCATTCCAAAGACATCGGCTGACATGGGAATTCCCAAATTTTTTAATTCCTTATGTAGGTAGATAAAAAATTCACTTAGGTGTTTTTCTCTAGCGGATACAAGACGTGTGGTTACATTTTTTGTGCCTGCCTTGGCTGAAGTGGTTGCGTTACTTGTTACTCTTGTATAGAGACGGGAATCTTTGAAAAGTACGCTGGGGCCGGATAGCGGAAATTTGATGTCTTTTAAATTGCCGTCGGTTGGGTATCGGATGTAGTCAAAATTAACTTCGTCGAATCCAGCTTGTTCGGCGGCACGTGCGATGTGAACAATATAGGTCCAGAAACTTTTTGAAGCGACGTCTACGTAAGCTAGTTTATGTTTGTCAGTCCAGACGGCGCCTTGACGTGTTTGCACGGCTTCTGCGGGATGAGATTTTGCGTAAATAGGATCTTGAAAAACGGTGATGCGAGCGATGGTGTATATGCCGCGTTTGTGAAGGTCGGCTAGCCATTCTTTCATATCTTTTACACGGATTTGTTCTGTGTTGAGGGATTTAATGTACGGATCTTTTGTATCGAAGGCGACGTATCCAGAATAATCTTTAATGTCGATAATCACGCTGTTAATTTCTGATTTTTCAACAAATTTTATGAGTTGTTCACGCCATTGTTTTTGTGAAGCAACCCAGCTTGTGATGTAGATAACTCGGGTGGAGGCAGGGGTTTTGATATGAGTCATTTGTGGTTTTTCTGTTGGTTTTTGGAGGGTTGGTTGGTGGGTGATTTTCATGGATCCAGAAGGAGTCATTATATATTTTATCCCCATAGTTAGACTGATGAGTATAACGACTGCAATAGCAATTGATTTTTGATATGGTTTTAATTTTTCTAATAAGGTGTTCATGTCGTTAATGCTCCTTGATGGCTATTAGTCCTATGAAAGAATACCATTGAAAAAAGGTATCTATCCGGGTAAATCCACTGTGTTTTAATAGGTCTTTGTTTTGTTGGGGTGATAGTGGAATCAGAACGTTTTCTAAAGCTTTTTTTTTGTTTTGAATTTCGTTGTCGTTATAATGATTTCTTTTTTTGAATGCGTGATAAAGGGTTTCGAATAGTGCTGTGTTTTCTATGCTATCTGGCGTTATTTTTTCTATTAAAATAAAGAGCCCCCCTGGTAACAAATGTTTGTAAATATGATCTAGAAGAGTAGGTCTATTTTCTGGTCGAATAAATTGTAGACATAGATTCATGATGACGATACTTGCATTTTGGAGTGGGGGAGGGGTGTTGAGATCATGAAGAATGTAGGTGGTTTCTGGATATTTTTTTTTGGCTTTTTCAAGCATGGGTGCGCTAGAGTCGATGCCTACTAAGGTAAGTGTGTCTTGTTTGAGTTTGGAGAGAGTCGTGCCTGTGGAACATCCCAAATCGTAAATAGTTGTATGGGGTTGGGCGAATCGATGTGTGAGTTCTTGGATTTGGTTTTGAATTTCGTTATAGAAGGGGATGCTGCGTTCGATCATGTCGTCAAAAACAGAGGTGACATCGGAGTCGAAAGCAAAGGGCCGATTGGTTGGGTTTTGGAATAGGGTGTCTTTCATACGAATGTTGTATTGTATGGCAATCTTAAATGATTTACTATCACGAGATGTTTAGTGTTAAACGACTTGTATTAATTTTTTTGGGTGTTCTCTTTTTGGGTTCGCCAATGGTTTGGGGTAAGCAGATGGTTAAAGAAATTTTATTGGATAATGGCTTGAAAGTGATTTTGGTTAATGATGCCAGTGCGTCGCTCGTATCGGTTCGGACGTTTATTCGGGCGGGTTCGATTGACGAAGATGCGGTGTTGGGTTCTGGGGTGTCGCATTACTTAGAACACTTGGTGGCTGGGGGTACGACGAAGGCCCGTTCAGAAGAAACGTATCGCCGTTTGATCGCTCAATTGGGTGGCGCTTATAACGCGTATACCACTGTAGATCATACGTCGTATTTTATTAATACGGTACCATCTGAAATGGGTACTGCGATTTCAATGTTATCCGAATGGATGTTTCAGTGTGAGTTTTCGACGTCAGAATTTAAGCGTGAGCGGGACGTGATTATTAAAGAAATTGAAAAAGATGATGCCAGTGTTCATCGTAAGTTTTATCAAATTTCAAATGAAAATTTTTATAAAGTAAATTCGATTCGTTATCCGGTGATTGGCTATTTGGATAACTTCAAACGCCTTACACAGGATAATGTGCGTGCGTATTATCAATCCCGATATGTTGCGTCGAATATGTTGTTGGTCATAGGCGGAAATTTTAATGAAGATGTCGTGATGGCGCATGTTCGAGAAACTTTTGGAAAAGCGCCAGCAGTGGCTCCTCCTATAGTACATGTGGGTAATGAGCCCATGCCTTTTTCAGCCCGGTCGATTGAGACGAAAGGGGATACATCGGTGACGTTTGTAAGCATGCGTTTTCCAACGATCGATTTATTTTCTAAAGATTTGTATGCATTGGATTTGTTGGAATTTATTTTATCTGAGGGTGAGGATTCATTTTTGCATCGCCAATTAGTGGAAGAGAAGAAATTGGCGTATGCGGTGAGGGCGTCGTCGTATACACCTTCTTTTACAACGGGATATTTTGAAGTTGTGATGGAAGTGGACGCAGATAAAGTAGAGTCTGCAAAAAAAGAAGTCCTCACTATTTTGTCTTCTATTAAGGTCGGCAAGTTTGATGAGGCGCGTTTGGCACGTGCGTGTAAGCAGAAATTTTCGGAAGATATTTTCTCTATCACGTCTATTGATGATCGTGTGTCCCGTTATGGAACAGGGGTTTTATATGGGCATTCGACATCCTTTTATGACGATTATATCCGCAGATTTCGTAGTGTGAAAAAGCAAGATGTTGTGAATGTAGCAACGCACTATTTGGATGCAGAACGCATGGTAAGTACCGTTATGTATCCAGATAAAAAAGGTAAGTTGGCGAGTTCTAATCAAACTGTTGCATGTGTTGTTCTGCCGACTCCTCATGAGCATGTATTAAAAAATGGTGTGCGTGTGTTGCTTTATCCTGATCATGCATTGCCCCAGGTGTTTACTAAAATTTTTGTTTTGGGTGGATTGCGTGCAGAAACGGTTTCACAGAATGGCATAGGAAATTTTTTAGCAGATTTAATGGGTAAAGACTCGGATCTTTATTCGAAGCAAAAAATTCAAACGCTGATGGAAGATAATGGTGCGATTATGCATGCGAGTATGGGGCAAAATACGTTTTATTATGGATTGGATTGCTTGTCTGAAGATGTAGGAACATTATTTCCTGTTTTTTTTCATACTTTTTTACATGCAAAATTTGTGGATAAAGCCGAATGTGATGAAACCCGTCGTAAGGTTCTTAAATCTATTGGTCAGCGTCAGGATGATTGGTTTCGTTATGGTAGTTATTACACGCGTAAGTCGTTTTTTTCTGGGCATCCCTATGGTCTATCTGCCCTAGGTGAAGAGGCTTCTGTAAAGTCAATTTCATTGGCGGATGTGAAGGCGCATTATCAGTATTTACTTAATCCTGGTGCGATGGTGGTGAGTGTCTTTGGTGATTTTGATGAGAAAACAGTTCTGAAGGAAATTGAGAAGCAATTTCTAGTGTTTAAGCCTTCTCAAAATTTATTTGATGCTACTGCTAAAACAGATCGTATATTGCATACGCAATCGTCTTTAGAGAGACCTAAAATTGCTCAAGATGTTTCGGGGCTTTTTATTGCGTTTGATGGCGTATCTTATGAAGAGCCAAGTGAAGTTTTAAAATTAGATTTGGTAGATGCGGTTTTGTCTGGGGCAAGTTATCCTGGCGGTAGATTTCATCATATTTTGCGTGATAAAGGGTATGTGTATATGGTGCATGCGGATAGTCAGGCGGGCCTAGAAAGAGGGGTTTTTGTGGCTAATGCCTTGACGAGTCCCGATAAAGTAGTCGAGGTTCAGAAAATCATGTTGGCTCAGATTGAAGATATTAAACAAAAGCCTATTAGTGATACAGAATTTTCAGAAGCGATTGCGCAATTACGATTTTCCTATCAGGATCGTGTGTCTTCGTTAGAGTCCAAATTGATGGCGTCTTCAACGGATCTTTTGTATGGATTAGGACAAGATTATTATGTGCGGGTTTTGGATGAAATTTCTAAATTAAAGAAAGAAGATGTGATTGAAACGGCTAAAAAATATTTGGTGAATCCGCAGGTGTTTGTTTTTCAGAAATAAGAATATTGTTTTAGTGTTCTTGCAACTGATACCCGATTCCAATTCCTAAGATCCCTATGGCGATACTTAGGAGGGTTGTGAGATCTAAGTTTACACCTGGCCATAATTTAGGGATGCTGCCAATGACGAGGCCAAGTAATGCATAGTGTGTGTGTCCTCGGAATTTTCTGATTCCCCAGTCTAGTAGTTTAAAGATTAAGAGAAGGCCAATAATCATGCCGAATGCAGAGGGTAGTAAGACGGAGATATTCCAGCTCATGAGAGAGCCAGCGATGATGTGGTAGCTGCCGAGCATTAGGAGCATGAAGGAACCGTTTGTACCTGGAAGTAAGAGGCTTGCACTGGTGACGAGGCCTGATATAAATAAGTAGGCGATGTTGCTGGTTGATGCTGGGTTAAATTGTTCTGATGTGCTTACATCTGCTGCGCCTGGGAATAAATTGAGTCCTAGGATAATGGCAAGTGTTGCTAAGAGTGCTAGGCATTTAGTGATAGAAAATTTCATCTCACGTTTACTTTTGTATAGGCCTGGAAGGGTTCCTAGGACGAGTCCGATCATGAGGAAGTAGCAGGGTTGGGGATGTTGAGTTAGGAGGGTGTCCGTTATTTTTGAAATGTAGAAGACTCCAAATAGAATGCCTGTTATCAGAAAGATAAGAAACGGCCACGGTTTTTTGTGGGTGGGGTGCGTGATTAAGAGAATGAGTTTGTCATAGGTGCCTGTAATTACACTCATTGCAGAAAAATTAATACCAGGTATGACGGCAGTCATGCCGATCAATATGCCCTTTAGAAGCAGTTTAAACGTTGAATAAAAATTCAACCACGTCTCCATCTTGCATCATGTATTCTTTTCCTTCTTGTCTGACGAGACCTTTGTCTTTGCCATTTTTCCATCCGCCACAGTTTACAAATTGTTCATAGCTCATGATATTGGCTCGTATAAACCCTTTTTCAAAATCGGTATGAATGACGCCAGCGGCTTGGGGTGCAGTGCATGCCAATGGAATAGTCCATGCACGAGTTTCTTTGACCCCAGTTGTAAGATAGGTTTGAAGATCTAGAAGCGTAAAACAAGCAGAAGCTAATTGATCTAGACCTGTGTGTTCTAGTCCAAATTCTTGTAGATAAGCTTGTTTTTCTTCGGGGGTTAATTGGGAAAGTTCAGATTCAAGTTTGGCGCATATTTCTAAGCAAGGCTCACCATTTTCAGCTGCATATTTTTTGACGATATCGACGAGTGGATTGGGTTGGCCTATCGAAGCTTCGGAAATATTGGCGACGTAGATGACTTTTTTGGCGGTTAGAAAATGGATGCCTTTTAATATGAGTGATTCTTCTTCTGTGAATTGAAGATGTCGGATAGGGTTTTCTTTTTCAAGTTGTGCTTTAATGCGTTCTAGGAGTTCTAATTTTTTGACCTCATCTTTTTGATTGGATTTAGTACGTTTTCTTTGAGAGTCCACCAATCTTTCGACCATATCATAGTCGGCTAAAATGAGTTCTAAATTAATGATTTCTATATCGGCGATGGGGTTTACTTTCCCTTCTATATGGATAATATTATCGTCTTCAAAACAACGTACAATATGTGCGATGGCGGATGTTTCTCGAATGTTTGTTAAGAATTTATTCCCGAGGCCTTCACCTTTTGAAGCCCCTTTGACGAGGCCTGCAATATCTGTGAATTCGATGGTTGCATAAATGCGTTTTTGTGTTTGGCTTATTTCCGATAGCTTATCGATGCGTGGGTCATTGATGGGGACAATTCCAGAATTGGGTTCAATCGTACAAAATGGGTAATTTTGTGCGTCGACAGATGCATTTGTGATGGCATTGAATAAGGTAGATTTTCCGACGTTTGGGAGGCCGACGATACCGACAGATAAGGCCATCGTTACTCTTTTTTTACAGGGTCTGCTATTTCTACGTCATCTCCATCGGTTTCTTCGTCATCATCATCGTCAATGCGTTGCGCAAGTAACTCTGTTTTTTTATCTTTGTATTCTGGGAAATGATGAATGAAAGTAGGGTAGTCCAAAAAGAGTTCGCCGATGCTACTGATGTATGAATAGCGTCTCCAGATGCGGTCGAAAAATTTGGTAATAATGACGTGATCATAGACCACAAGTAGGTCTAACATTTGGCCTATTTTAACAAGTCTGTTTTTAAGGATGCGATCTTTGATGGCGTGGCTTTCTTCAAGAGAGGTATAAATGCGTTCGTATAGGTCTCTCACTTTTTCGCTTTTTATCAAGATGTCACAGTCGCCAACCCTAGATGATGCGGGCTCAAATACAATGAAATTTTGAAAACGGTGTTCGTTTTCAGATGATAGTTCTACAGATCTGTTGACATACATAATGGTGTATCCTCCTGTGTATTAGCGCTTTATTTTTTCAGCTTTAGTAGCAATGCGTCAATTTCTTTATTTTGTGCTTCTAGTTTTTGTTCGAATTGATTACTTAATTCTTGCTGTTGATTTTGGAGATTTTCTAGTTCAGTTTTAAGTGTTGAAATGGCGGCACTCTCACTTCTGAGTGATGGGATACTAAAATTGAATCCAACTGCCGTTAGAACGGTTGCGGTTTCATTTCCAGGCTTATCTTCCCATACGCGTCCTAGAATTTGTGAGATTTGTTCGGAGTGAATATTTTGTTCTGGTACGGCTATGCCAGTCCCGTCATTTTTATTGGACGGTAGAATGAAATCACCTTTATGTGCAGGACCTGTAACGTTGACTTTGACTTGCCCAAAAAATGCGATGAGTTCATAATTTCCGATATTTTTCTTGCCAGGCCAGTTTCCTGCAACACCTGCGGCTGTACTGTGGACCATGATTTGTGTTGCACCGTCTGTATTTTTGCTGATCTTGCCGTTAAAGACCCCGACGATATCCCCTTTATTAATTTTTTCGGCAGGGTCTATTTTAGGAAGATATTCTGCATAATCTGCTCCGGCTGTTTTAAACCGTACACCGTTCCCGTCACTCCCTTCGATTTCACCCAGTATATTTGTTTTGTCCATGAATGTAATGAAGTTGGACGTGGTTGGTACTTTTGTATTGCCTGGTGATCCGAGGTAGCCATTATGCCAGATAACAAGACTGTCTGAACTTGCACCCCCTGTATTTTCTATCACTACAAGATGGCTTGATGCGGATCCTGAAGATCCTGATGTACTACCGATGACGTGTAATGGTGCGGTGGGGGTAAAGTTATTGACGGTTCCATCTGTGATGCCAACTCTATTTGCACCTGAAGTACTTTTTGGAATAGCAATTAGAATAGGTTTGAAGGTGCTGCCGCCTATTCCGGTACCTACAACAAATTTATCACCGTCTCCATTCCCGACGTTGACGCGTAATTCAGAAATTTCGTTGCCTCTATTATATCGGGCCATCCATAAAGGACTATTGTTGTCGTTATCATATTGGGTTGATACGTCTGCCGCTCCTGAGAAATAAAGTTTTGCTCCATAGGCTCTGGGTTCATTTAGTGGGTCTGTGACTCCTGCCATGTTAAGTTGGCCTGTGGTTCTTAATACACCGACTCTCACATCACCATTTACAAGTAATTTAGTATTAGAATCTTCTGCTTTGATGGTGTCTGTATTTGTGCCGATACCAACGATGTCTTTATAAAAGACGAGGGTTTCGTGTTTGCTTAACGTATCTGTTTGATCTACTAAATTTATTCGCATTAACCCTGTATCCACATCTTGGATTGTGAGGGCTGCATTTTCGAGTGTGCCAAATTGAGCAATGTCTCCACCCGCAGCACCGATGACTTGGAATAATACGGATGGTTTGGATGTTCCGATACCGACTGCACCTCCTGTAAATGTTGCTGCGTATTTATTGCCATTAGAGGAATTTCCAAGAGTGGGATCTGTGATTTCAAGATTGGTCATATCTACTTTTAATCCATAGGCATTTGCGTTGTATAGGGCATTGTTTCTACTTAAAGAGCTGTGTAAGGATGATTTGAGATTGATGTCTAATCCAACGATGTTGTTGGCAACGTCTGCTCCTAAATTGAGTGTAATACTTTGCGCTGTTGCTGGCTTAGTTACATTTGTAATCGTGCGAAATATTGTTAATTGCTTTGTGACGTTGAGGGTAGATACACTGACTGTATCACTTAAGATGGTTAGTTTTTTGGCCATTAAAGTTCCGTTGATGGCTAGTTCTGCGGAGGGGTTGGAAGTCGCAATTCCTACGCGGCCATTTCCTGAAACGATCAGTGCAAAAGGTGAGCTTGCCGTACCGATTTGAAGGAGTGGCGTAGTACTGTTTCCACTCACGTTTAATTGTGCATTTGAGGTAGACCCTATTCCAACTTGTCCATTTCCTTGAATGTATAATAATGGGTTGGTGCTATTTTCAAATGTAAGTGTGTCGCCGGTTTTCCAGCTGACTACTGCATTGTAATTATTGGATCCAGATGTTTTTTCTTTCGCTCCGAAGAATGCATATTTAGTTCCTCTACTTGCGAGTACCCCTGCTGTTTTTGAGCTGCTAATCCAAGAGGCTATGCTGCTGCCGGAAGGGTCTGATCCTAATAACATGTTTCCACTCACATTTAATGGGAAGGTTAAACTACTACTACCAATTCCTACACGTCCATTGTTATCAACCAATAGTGCGTTGGGTTGTGTAGCAGTGCCTACTTTGAATGGAGAGATATTACTGTTGACGATATGTAGTAATGCTTGTGGATTGGCTGTGCCTACACCAATTCTACCGTTTTGGCTTGCAACCAATGCAAAGGAGATCGTATTGGTGTCAATTCGTAGTGGAGCCGTGCTGGCTGTGCCAACGGTGTGGAGAATCGCTTGTGGATTGGCGGTTCCAACGCCCATGTTGCCATCATTTTGTAACGTTAAAATATTTTTAGTGAGGTTGTTAATTTTTAAGGCATAGTTGGTGGCGCTGCTATTGTCTGCCACGATGCTGAGTTTGGCACTTGGGTTGGCAGTGCTGATGCCGACGTATCCTATACTATTTACCAAGAGTACATTTCGTGTCGTTGTTGTGCTGTTTTTGACATCAATCACCAGAGCGTTTTGGTTGAGGGATGAGAGATGGAGCAGGGCTGTTGGAGCAGTGATTCCGATACCGATTCTTCCTTTGGCCACTGTTAAGTTTCCACTGACGTCTAAGGCGTTATTAGGAGAGACTCCGATTCCTAGTTGGGTGAATTTGGCTGTTGTGCCAGTGAGTATACTAAGATTTGCTTTTTCTAATGTGAGTGTTCCTGTGAGTGTTAAATTGTTTGCAGACACGGTGGTTGCTTCTAATGTGTTAATGGTTACACTGCCTGTAAACCTAGCGTCTCCTGCTATGTGTAAGCTATTGGCTGTGACAGTCCCGACGTTGATACTTCCATCACTGATTAAAGAGGTTGTTTTGATATTTCCAGAGACGTGTAGTGCGGTGGTGGGTTGTGTCAGCCCAATTCCTACATTACCTCCTTGGAAGAGCGCGGCATATCGAGTGCCCGTTGTACCTGTTACATCAATATCTAACCCGGTTACGGTTGTGTTTGTTTCCGTTTTTAATGGACTCATATCAATTTTAATTCCTGTTGCTGTTTTACTGGCAGCAAGGACGTTATTGGCTTCGGAGCTTAGGGATAGATTAATACCTGTAATGTCTTTATTAAGGCTAAATAAATTATTGACGGTTCCTCCAGATATGATGAGGTCCATTTTTTGTGAAGTGAAGCTTCCAACAGGGATATTGGATGAAGTAATTCTCTTGAAAAAGTTAATATTTCCAGTGGGGGTTATGGTACCGATACCTACATTGCCGCTGGCATTCACAAAAAGATTTCCATTGCCAACATTTAATGTTGTTGCGGTCACACCATCAAAACTACCGGTTGTCGCGGTTAATGTTCCGTTGATATCTAGTTTGGATTGTG
This sequence comes from Candidatus Margulisiibacteriota bacterium, assembly GCA_009691415.1. Lineage (GTDB taxonomy): Bacteria > Margulisbacteria > Marinamargulisbacteria > SXXA01 > SICP01 > SICP01. The sequence goes on along the minus strand of SICP01000002.1, from coordinate 80,197 downwards.
GGTTGGATTTGCCGATACCTACGTTACCGTTATTTTTAACGATTAGTAGCGTGCTGCCTCCAGTATCTACAATTCTTAAGGCGGCATTGTTTGTGCTGCTGTCAGAGCCAACGACATGAAGTCTTGCTAATGGTGCGGCCGTTCCTATACCTACAAAACTGTTACTGGAGACAACGAGTGCATTTTGTATGAGGGTTCCTGAAGAACTTTTGCTATCTACAATTAGACTTGGATTTCCTGTTACATCTGTAGTGATATGTAGTGATGCAATGGGCGTTTTATTGCCGATGCCGACACTGCCACCAGTAAATATTGCGGCGTACTTAAATCCTGTGAGATTGTTTCCTAGAGAATTGGTTCGACGTGCAGCTAGGTTACTGACATCTACATTTAATCCTATTGCAACTTCGTTTTGAGCTAAGCGTCCGAATGTAAAGGGATCGTTAGGGGTTTGGCCTTTAAGCTGTATATTTAATCCTGAAAATACAGTGGTGCTGGCTGTTGTACGGTTTCCGAATTCAAGCGATATATTTTGTCCTGCAAATTCTGTTGGATTGGTACTGTTATCAATCACACTGACAATTTTGACATTGCTCACGATATTGCCGGTTCCTACGGTGAGTGTTTTGCTGGTGTTGTTCCAGTAAAGGGGCGCTGTATCATCGAGGCTGTTTTTGGCGTTAAAGAATGGAATAATACCATTTCTACCTGTATAGGCGGCGGTTAGGTTAATGCTGGTTCCTGCTGGACTTTGGTAGTATAGATTTTTGTCTGTACTAAGCATATAGAGAGCTCCATAACCTGCTTGTGTTGTAGGTGGTGTGGTTCCTTTGAAAAATAAACCGTTTTGTATTTGTATGCTGGCATTGGCAGAAACGGTATTTTGAAAGATACTTTTCCCCCTGGGTGTATTAATCGTTAAATTGTTTGTGCTATTGAGTGTTCCTACACCTAATGTGCCATTTATGGTTACAGTGCTATTGAACCAAGCTGTTCCTTGTACATCGAGTTGGGCTTTGGGTGTTGATGTGCCAATACCAATATTTCCTGCTTCTGTAATGCGCATTCCCTCTACTGGAGCACTGCTATTTCTATCGGTGACAAATACTAGGTCTGACCCAGAATTTATGCTGCTATTACTTCTGACTGCGGAGATGCCTGAGCCAATGCTGAATGAGGGGTGTCTCTCATCAGGAACCAATAAAATAGATGCTGCGGAATTTGCGGCATTGTTGTTGTTTTGAATGCGTATTGTATTCCATGTATTGTTATTTTCAGCTGAAAATACGTTTGCATTGGCATTTTCGACATGTAGGATGGTAAGGGGGGTTCTTGTACCGATACCTACATTTTTACTAGTCGTGACCACGAGTGTATTGTTATTGATGTTCATCGTTGCATTTGTGAGGGTTAGGCTCTTGGTGATTATGACGGATTGCGCACGTGTTTTTCCTGTAACGGTGAGTGTATTAAGTGTGGCTGTTGTAGCGCTGCCATTTATACTGTTTACGGTGAGTGTATTTAGCGTGACTTTATTGAAGGATGCGACTTGTGCATTAAGGGTTGAAAAGGTTCCTTGTCCGGCTATTAAGGGGGTGCTGAGTACAAGTGAATTTGCGCTTAGCTTTCCAAGTACAGTAAGTGTATTAATAGTTACAGAATTGTTAAATAGACCGGTTTGATTGATTGTGAGTCTGTTAAATGTGGCTATATTTGCTTCTAAAGTACCTTCAAGTACTAGATTGTCTGCTTTGATACTGCCACTTACGTGTAGTTCTGCTAAGGGTTGTGTGACGCCTATACCTACACGGCCCCCTGTAAAAATGGCGGCAAATCTTTTGCCTGTTGTGCCTGTTACATTCACATTAAGTCCTACAGCGGTGCTTGCTGGATCAAGTTCTAGATTTGTTAAATTGACACTTACACCTGTTGCGATTTTACCGTTTCCAATTTGGCTTCCTGTTTCTGAGTCTAAGGTAATGTCTAAACCGCTTAAATTTTTATTGAAGGCAAAGGTTTGATCTTTTCCTGCACCATCTATTGTGACGCCAATCTTTTCTGCAAAGAAAGGTGAGCTAGGGGTGGTGCTGAGTATTTTCTTTAATTCAATTTGCCCATTGGGTTGTGTGGTACCAATTCCAATATTTCCAGCACTATTTACGAATAAAGCGCCTTTATTTACATTGAGTGTTGCTACTGTAAATGTATTTGCGACATTAAATACATTTGCAGATACCGTTCCAATAATATCTAATTCTGTTCTAGGACTTGTTGTGCCTATACCTACGCGAGGAGTTTGTGTGGATACATCTTTGTATGCAACAAGTGCATCTGTATTAACAAAGAGTTCTGGAACAGTTAATCCGCCGGTTAGGTTAAAATAATTTGCGGAAACAGTTCCTACTACTTCGAGTGCTGTTTTAGGATTTGTTGTGCCAATACCTACAAAGCCTCCTGTAAAGATGGCAGCTGCTTTTTTTCCGCCTCCTATTACATCAACATTTACTCTAGACATATCGACGTTGAGGCCTATGGCTTTGGCTTTGTTTAAAAAGAGATTGTTAGCAGTTTGTTGCATGATAATGTCTAGACCTTTTACCGAAACAGCGGAGTTAATATTTCCCCAGTTTTTCTGTACGTTTACGAGGATGTTTTGTCCTGTGTAGCTTCTTACTGTTCTTAAATCACCTCCATGATTGATAGTGCTTGTGATTTCGAGAGCATTTGGAAGTCCCATTGACACATGAGAGAGCGCTGTGAATCCATCTGTTTCTTGTGAAGAGGCATTCACAACCAAATTGCCTGATAGGACTAATTCGTTAGTTGCATGTTTCCATAAAATATTGCTTACGCCGACAGTAGAGTTGTCGATCCAATACGCAAGTTTTCCGTCAAAAGCTGCATTAGAATTTCGTCTTAATGGAGATGAAATAACTTTGAGGTTTCTAGCGGGATCTATGTAAATCAGTTCTTCGTTTGTGACTGCAAGTTCTCCGTACTGGGTTACATTGGCGCTGGTATCTTTGAGTCTCAATTTGTTTGTCGTGAGGTTTCCGTTTAGTATGAATGCATCACGTTGTATGATCTGATTGGCAGAAACAGTTCCAATAACTTCAAGTTTTGCACTAGGGGTTCTTGTTCCGATTCCCACGTTTCCGCTTGGGTAGTAGATGTCTAGTTCATTTGTTTTCCATGGGTTAGGTTGAGGGATAAATTGATCTCCGTTTATAAATAGTGTTTTGACATTTATTGCTCCCTCTACAGTTAAGTCATAGATCTGCGTGGTATTGGTTGTGGCAATGACGACTTTACTGGTAAACATAGAATTGCCACTGACATGTAGAGAGGCGCTGGGGGTTTTGTAACCAATGCCAATGCCAACGCCACCACCCCCGTTACCATTATCTGTGAGTGCGAAAAGTGGGTTTTTACTATTGATAGTGCCACCTTTTTGAATAGTAAATACATTTGCAGTTGTACCTAAACTAAATCTTTTGACGCCATCTGTGTCGAATGTAATGACTGGATTTCGAGTTGATGAGGCGGCGTTGGACAATTCCAGAAGACTTGCAGGTGCTTTTGTTCCTATTCCTACAAAGCCTTTATTGAAGAAAGTGCTGTTAAGATTTTCAGAAGGGATGGCCCAAGGTGATCCTGGATTACTTTCTAACTGTGTCTGACTTCCATTTGGATTTTGTATGGCAAAGGCATTGCCTACAATAGCGCCTGAAATAGCCAAATAGATGTCATCAGCGAATACATAGTTTAGAGGTTTTCCGATTCCGATTCTGCCGTCGTTTTTTATAAAGAATGCGGGTACTCCTGTTTTTTTATAAGCGACAAATTGGAATCCGTCAGGTGTACTTCCCGATAGAGTTAATTGCGCGATCGGTGTGGTTGTTCCTATCCCAACTTTTCCGTTCATGACAGCAAGTTTAGCGATTCCTGGATCGGTTGTTCCCAATCCAACATTGCCTGATACGTTGATGATCATGGCGCTTGTTCCATCTGGTTTTAGTGCATTTACGATATAAGTGTCATTAAAATCTGATGCAACAGTGAGCCCATTTCCTGCTGTTAGGTTTGTTCCAATACCGACACCATTTGTAGCACGTATAACAAATTGGTTGGACATTACTGATTTAAAGCTTGTTTCTGATGCAGTTGGAGAATAATCACTCCATACGAATGATCCGGCATGGAGAGCTAATGCTTGGTGCCCTGCAGCGAAACTATGGATACCTTTTGCCTTATTTTTGAATCCACCGGCAACCACTGCATAATTTCCGCCTGCATCACTTTCGTAACCACCCGCTGCTACCGATGCAAGTCCATTGGCTGAGGGATTATATCCCATTGCTACAGAATACAGACCAATATTTTCTTCATCCCATTGTTTTCTATTAACATAACCTGCTCTAAATGCGGCTTTTCCTGGGTGCCAAACGAGTCGTGTGCCTTCACCTTTTAAGCCAAGGGGAGTTCCATTATTTAGTGTTCCTGTGAAAAGAACGCCGCTGTTTCCACTCACATGTAAATTGGCGCTCGGTGAGGTGAGACCTACGCCAATTTTATTGCCATTAAAAACAAAAATTGGGTTTTTGAGATCCCCTCCTTTTCCTAATATGAAGGCATTTGGATTTGATGCTGATATACCTAAACTGAAAGCGGGGTTGCTTGCAATATCAAATGTAATGATGGGGTCTCGTGATGGGGCTGCGGCTAGTTCTAAAAGATTTTTAGGATTTATTGTGCCAATTCCCACGTTGCCTTTATCATAGTAAATACGTCCATCGTTTTGGAAAACCCAAAATGAGTTTGAAGACAGGGCTTGTGCGATAGGAACCCCTTTGACGAGATAGGCTTCCGCATCAACGACTCCTTTTACGGTTAGTTTGCTATTTGGGGTTGATGTTCCAATCCCAACATTTTGACTGCCTACATAAAATAGTGTTTTCCCTAATGAATTGTCGATGCGTACAAGTGCACGATTGGCGTCAATGGCAGTCATGCTGAGTTGTGCTGTAGGGTTATTTGTTCCAATGCCTAATCTATTTCGTGTGCGATCCCAGACTAAATTAGTGCTTCCGGAAAGTTCTGTGGAATTTGTCCAGAAAGGAATTTGATTAGCTGCGCCGATACCGGATAGAGAGGCAAAAGAAGTCCATCCTGTTTTTGTAAATCCTTGGAAATCATTGTTTTTATATTGAATGCTTCCCAGTGTGTTACTTTGGGCTTCTCCTACGCGAATAGCTCCAGCAACATCTAGTTTTGATCGTGGTATCGATGTGCCAATTCCTACATTGCCTTCTTGAGTACCGTCATTAAAATAGATGTCTTTAGGTCTAGCACCTTCACGCCAGGCAAGTTGAGTGGCAAGTAGGATTGAGAGTTCAACGCCTTTGATTCGTATTTCTTGTGCATTGATGGTCCCAGCGACTTCTAGACGTGTTTTTGGATTTTGTGTTGCTATTCCGACGTTTCCTTGTGTGTAGTATAGAGCGTTATTGGCTTTTTTTTGCCAAGATAATGAAGATTCTAAGTCGATGCCGTTAATTTTAAATCCGGTTGCATTAATGATTCCTGCAACATCCAGTTTGTAAGTGGGGGCGGTAGTCCCGATACCTACTTTTCCTGTGGTTGGATTGGCATATAGGGTTGTGTCGCCTACAGTTAGGTTTGCGTTAATCCTAACTGGATTTGTGAAGGTTCCTGAAATATTGTTGGCTGAAACGGAGAGTGCACTGTCAGCTAGTTTAGATTGTATGGAATACGGGGTTGATGGAACAGGAAAATAGGCAATTTGTGAAGTGTTACCCACTTTTAGTCCGAAGCGAGGATTTGGAACATTGAGATGGTCTGGGGTAAGCGGTTGTATATTTCCCAGAATGATACTGCAACTACCGTTGATAAAGAGTACGTTATTGTGAGGCTCAATCCAGGTGGGTTCAATTGAATTTCCCGGATATATTCCAATCGTTACTTTGTTTCTTCCTTGAATAAGTCCTCCTTGTTGTCTGGCTAGGGTAGCCTGAAATGTTAAGACCATTGGGGTAGTCGCAAAGCTCACAGATGTAAGCAAAGTTAGGAAGAGGATAGCTATCCATAGGTGGGCTTGGGTGATTAACGTTTTTGTTTTCATGAGTGTTTTCACAATTATACCCTTATTTTTTTTGATTTTCTTATTTTTCATATCGAGTCTTTTCTGGAAAAACTTGCATTTCATAATAGTGCCTCCAATATGGGGTGGATTAGAAACGGCAAGATCTTCTGAAAAACGTTGAGATAGACTAAGAAAAATAGAATAACAAACCCGTAAGGCTCTATGGATGTTAAAAAGTGTTGGATGGATTTTGGGGCTATGTACATGAGTATCCGAGATCCATCAAGCGGTGGGATGGGGAAAAGATTGAAGAGTGCAAGTACGATATTAATACTAATTGAAACGACTAAAAAATAGTCGAGAACACTGTTGAGATGGAATTTTAAAACTGTGCTGGCAAAGAGGGCTATCGTGATATTTGTTAGTGGCCCTGCGATGGCTACCCACATCATGTCCCGGAGAGGATTTTGAAAATAATTGGGGTTGATGGGTACCGGTTTTGCCCATCCTATTAGAAATGGAGCTCCCGAAAGGATAAGGATGCCTGGCAAGATAATAGAGCCTAACCAGTCAATGTGAACAAGTGGGTTGAGGCTAATTCGTCCTTGAAGTTTGGCTGTGGGATCTCCAAATCGATAGGCTACATAACCATGGGCTACTTCATGGAAGATAACGGCTATGAGAAGCGAGAGAATGCTGATGGCTATAATCATGCTAATGCCCTCGGGTGTGCTTGGTAATAGCTTTCTTTGAGACGCTTTGTAGAAACTTTTGTATAGAGCTGGGTTGTTGTTATGTGACTGTGTCCGAGGAGAGATTGTACTTCTAGAAGCGTTGCGTTGCCGTCTAGCAAATGGGTGGCGTAGGTATGTCTAAGGGTATGAGGACTCATTTTTTTGGTTATAGATGCTTGTTTGGCGAGAGCTTTGATGCGGTTGAAGCTGTTTTGTCTGGATAATTTTTTTCCGGAGCGCGTGATAAAGAGATAGTCCGATGGATTGGTTTTTTCTAACAAGGGACGTTCGTTTTTGATGTAGGTTGTAAGGGCTTCATGGGCTTTGGTGCCAATAGGTAGTCGACGTTGTTTTTGCCCTTTTCCTGTTACAAGTAAGGTTTGTTGAGCGTTGTTGATGTCGGTGAGTTTGATATTTAGACATTCTGTAATTCTAAGTCCGCATCCATAAAGTATTTCGACTAGCGCGGTATCTCTCAGTGGGGTTTTAGTATGATCAGACGAGGTATTCAATATAGCATTAATTTCGTGTGAATGTAGTATTGTTGGGAGGCGTTTCTCATGTTTCGGACGTGTTAAAAGTGCGATGGGATGGGTGGGTATATATTTTTCTCGATAGAGAAATGTTGTGAATGTTTTAAGAGAAGATGTTTTGCGTGTGATGGATGCATTTTTGTAACCGTGTTGTGTTAGGTCTGCTATAAACTGAGAAATGGTATTTCCTGAGAGTTCTGAGTGGCGTTCAAAAAACTGTGTGAGATCTTGTTTGTATGCAGTTATGGTGTTGGGAGAGACTCTTTTTTCATAGGAGAGATAGTGAAAAAATGCGGGCATATGGTTTTTCATAATCCGTGCTCCTTTATGTAAAAAAAAGACATAATGGTTTTGGCATCGATAATTTGTTTTGTTTGGATGTGGTGTTTGTATTCTGGCATTGAGAGTGTTACCTGTTCTAAAAATTCATCTTCATCTGGATTTGGTGGCCCTTGCTGAAGGTCTTGTGCAAGAAAAAAATAAAGGTATTCATTGCAAAATCCTGGGGCAGGGTAGGCTTCGCCTAAGGAGGTCCACTGTGTTGCGGTGAGGCCTGTCTCTTCTTGTAATTCTCGTTTAGCTGCGTTGAGAGGAAGCTCACCTTTATTAATTATTCCGGCAGGGGCTTCGAGTAGAACTTGTTGTACGGGGGTGCGGTATTGTTTGACTAGCCGAATTGTTTTATTTGTATCGTAGGCGATGATAACGACTGCGGGATCGTGCTCAACAATTTCTCTGGTGGCGGTTTTTCCATTGGTAAGGAGTACCGTATTTTTTTTCAGATTTATAATACGGCCCTTATAAATTTGTTCGGAATGGATATGTTTTTCGTTCATGGGATGGCCGTCCCTATTTTTTCTTTTAATAGGTTGATTTTATTCTGACGTTTTTCGAGTATTTCTAGGGAGTCTTTTCGTTTTTGTGCGAGTTCTTTTTGTAGGGTTTTTACATTGGATGTCATTGTTTTTATGCTTGACAATTGGGTTCCAAAAATTTGTAATCCATAAGAAAATCCGATCGCTGATTTTATAGATTTAACAGTTACTTGGTCTGAACTTTCCCAAGCGCGACCCAGAATAAGATCGATTTGAGAGGCTGTAATTTTGTTGGCAGACAGGGCAATGGCTAAGCCGTCATTTTGACCAGATGCGATGAGAAGATCTCCCGCGTTCACTGTTCCTGTGACGTTGATGGGCACTTGTCCTAGGAAGGCAACCATAGCACTGTTTTTATGTGTTTCTTTGGTTGCGTTTCCAACTATAATAGGTGAGGAACTGATGACCATGATTTGATCAGCGCCCTGTGTGTTTTTACTGATAGTGCCTTTATGAATACCGACAACGGTTCCGGGCTCTAAATTTTCTTGGGGATTCTCTTTAAGAATGTACTCTGCATAGTCTCCCTCAGGGGATGTAAATTTGACGCCACCGTCTGTATTTCCTTCGATAGATCCCAATGTCGCTATTGTACTGGTATTGGTGGTTGAACTTAGGAAGGTAATAAAATTGGCTTCTGAGGTTAGTCCAGCCTCTGTACTATTTTTAATAGCTAATGTTTGTGCGCCAGAAGAGGATTGGTTTTCGAATAGAGCCAGTGCGGTTTTGGCGATATTTGTGGGGGTATCAGTAAGCTCGTTAAAACTGCCTGTTCCTACAATATGTAACGTAGCCCGTGGTGTTGTTGTTCCTATGCCAACGCGTTCAACAGGAGTTGTTCCATTTTGTGTTGCGAGAACATTGAGTACATTTTTCCAAGAGCCGCCACTGAATTCTGTAGTGCGTCCTTTTGTATTATATCCAACAGTGAATAGTGCATTTGGTCTGGTGCTTTCTGCTCCGACTGTGATACGTAATTGAGAGATTCCGTCTTCAATATTGTTGCGAAGTATAGAAAACGCTTCTTTGTTGTCACTATTAGGGGCTGTGTCGCTGACTAGGTAACCACCAGAGAATCGAAGACTAGGTCCAACCGCGACGGGTTCTACGCTAAAAGTATTGAAGATGGTACCGATCCTAATATTGCCACTGACGGTTAGTGTGGTGTTTTGTGACGGTATATCAATTTTTTTAACATCAATACCCACGCTGCCCGAAAATTTAAAGGCGTTTTGTAATAATTTGGTTGTATTGACGGGACTATCAATATTGGGTCTTCTTGCTACGAGTCCTGAGCTAAAACTTAGTACGTTGTAACTAGTTGCTGCGCTACTAAGATCTGTATGTTGCAGAACAATGGTGTGTTTTTCGATGAAGGGTAAGAGAATAGATAAGACATTTTTTGTGGTGATGTAGTCTCTAAAATATCCGGGAGATGAACCTGTACCAATCGCCGTGATCAGGGCCGCTTTAGTTGTTTGGAGTACGTTTCTAGTAGTGGGGTCAATGATGTTACTTTGGATAAGTTTTGACATGATATCTTTTGCGATGTCGTCTGTTACGTAGAATGTGTTGCCGCCATTAAAGAGTTGGCCATTTTTTAGTGTGTATGCGATGGTTTTAAAGGAGTCTGTAGGGACAGATAATTTTTGTCCGGAAATATTGACTGTGGCGTAGCTTGTGAAGGTGAGATCAGCTTGTTTTACGGGAGTGCTACCACCAGGGATGATGTTGGGGGTTGCTCGGAAACTAGCGATATTGCCAGGCGCGTTTTTTCTGGTAGTTACTTCAAACGTTGTTTTGGGTGTTTTTGTGCCTACACCTACATTGCCTCCTTTAAAAGCAGCTGCAAATTTTTGTGCGATATTGTCTCCAAATGTTGGATTTTTGTCGATAAAAAGATTGCTTATATCTACACGTAGTCCGTGTTGTGTCGTAGCGAGTTTGTTTACGTTGTTTTGTGTAACAGATGATAACAACGTTATGCTTTTTCCAATCAAGGTTCCTGTAGAATCTTTATCAAGTTGAAGAGTTATAGCTTCTGCTGTTTGCGCATGATCTGACAGGATATTTGAGGATACTGAAAAACTTGAATAGGTTGTTGTTGAATTGACGATGTTAATAGTAGGCGCTGTTAATTCTGTACCTCCTGGTGGTTGTTTGAGGCCTTTGGCTTTGATGGATCCTGAGACAAAGACATCGGCGTTAATTGTTGGCGCGATTCCAATCCCTATTGAGCCATTTGCTGTGACAGTAAGTAGATTGGGTAGTTTTGCAGTTTTTAAGGTGAGTAGTGCTGCGGTGGTATTATTGATATTGCTGATATGTAATGTTGCACTTGGTATGATGCCGCCGATACTTACCGATTTATTGATTAATCTGGCAGCTTCAAGTCCGGCGCTGGTTTCGAATGTTAAGGCATCTGTATTGCTGCTTCCCCAATAAATGACTGGAGCGTAGTTGCTATTTCCGGTGACTGTTTCTCTAAGTCCAAAGAATGTGTGGTTACTGCCAGTCTGTGTAATAAAGCCTCTGTTTTTTCTAGACTGGTCCCTAAAATACTTAGGAAGTGTTCCGTCGGTGCTGTTTCCTAGTCGCATATTTTGGTCAAGATAGAGAGGATAGTTTGCGGTTGCGGTCTTCCAAATTCCTACGTTTCCTGCATTAGATACAGAAATAAGATTGGGGGTACTTACTGATGAAACTTTGAATGTGCCTTGAACCTGTAGCGCGCTATCGGGGGCAGTTATGCCAATGCCAATGGCACCGTTTGCTAGCATGGTTAATATGTTTTCAGAAACGGATGAAGCTAATTTTAGAACTTTAGGCTGGGTACTTTGACCTACGATATGGATTAAGGCTTCCGGAGTTTTTGTTCCTAAGCCTATTGTTGTGTTGTTGAGTGCTGTTAATAAAGGGGATCCAGCAGAACTTGTAATTAAGAGTGCTTTTGCTGTTGATCGTGCACTTCCTTCTATGATTGTTAATTTTGCAAGGCTTGAAGAGGTTCCGACGCTGGCTTGTCCCGTATTACTGACGAATAGTGCATTTGGGGTTACGGTTGTTCCGATTTTTAACGCGGGTATTGGGGGTGTATCTAATGAACTATCATGCGTGAGTGTTACGAGTCCTCGGTTTGTCGTAAGTGTGGACATGTTTGTTGCTATAACGGTTCCTTTTTGAAGTGTCATAGCTGTTTGTGTTGGTAATTGAGCAGCGATATTGAATACGCTTTTTGATGGGATGTTGCTTGTTCCTGTTGATGCTTGTGTAAAGCGAGCAAGCGTCTTGCTTTTTAATAAAATGAAATTTGTGGTGGGGGCTTTTTGTAGAAGAGAAACAGAAGATTCTTTAATAATTAATCTATTTGTAATCACTACTTTTTTTACTGAGCCACGGACTTTAAACGTGTTAAATGTATTTCTTCCGGTTGATGTTAATTTATTTGCGGTTACTCCAGGAATAGACAGGTTTCCAGTTGTTGTTTGAAGAATATTTCCGCTTACTTTTAATGTGCCTGCGATATGGAGTGTGGCGCTTGGATTGGTTATTCCTATCCCTACGTTTCCTCCTCTGATTAATGTACTGTTTGAGCTGGTGCCTTTTGGTACATTAACGTTGATACCTACTAAAGTGGATGTTGTGGCGAGTGCCAAAGAAGTTGCAGAAAATTTAATGCCGGTTCCTTTATTTGGTGTGTTCTCGAATCCTAATAAATTGTAAGCATTGGATGTAATTGTTAACGCGAGTCCTGTTAACGTTGTTCTAAGGGGAGTGCCTCCAACCGTAAGGCCTAAGTTTTCTATAATAAAGTTGGAGGCAGGTTGTCGGGTGAGTTTTTGAATCAGATGGAGTTGAGCTTGAGGATTTGTATTACCAATGCCCACATTTCCGTTGGTTAGAACGACTAATTTATCGGTGTTGATGGTGAGTGTATTTGCGAGCAATGTTCGTGCTGTATGTGTTTTGGCTTTGATTGGGTCAGCCACATTAAATTCGGTGGTAAGTGCTACATTTCCTATGCCGATTCTATTGTTATTTTTGAGAGCGAGAAGGGAGTTTTTGTTTGAATCTGTGATCAGTAGGGTGGAGTCTGATGACGTTGTGTTTAATAGCTTAAGGGTTAGTTTGGTGTTTGAGGTTGCGCCGATGCTAGTATTTCCACTGGTATTGACCATGAGAGCTTTGGTGATGACTGTGCCGGCCTGTGTTTTGGTGTCGATTTGTAGGGAGGTAATAGTATCTTTCGGTTGAATTTGTAATGTAGCGTTTGGAGAGATTGTTTCAATTCCGACGTTTCCACCATTGAAAAGGGCTGCATATTTTGTTCCTTTAAGGATAGTGCCGTTACCTTGAAAAGTGGTGCTTTCTGATTTAAGGGTGGAGAGGTCAACAGATAGACCTCTTGCTGTTTCCCCAGGAGCAACGCTCGCATTGGTATTTTTGGAAGCGATAATTTGCATTCCGTAGAATTTTCTTTCTCCAAATGTGGAAATATCAGAAGTGCGGTCTTTAAATGTGAGTTGGATATCTTCTGCGGTTGGGGTACCGGTTAATGTATTTTTGAATGTTGTTACGATGGCCATGCTACCGGAACTTACTTTTCCGATAACGAGGGTGCTATAGGGAATGCTGGATATATTTTGTGTTGCCCAGGTCAAAGATGTGTTATCTGTCAATCTATGACTGCTGTTGTAATAGGGAAGTCTTCCGACAGAACCTGTTACGAGTGAAGTGATATCCGATGCGACCACTGAGTTGTCATCTAGGATCGTTTTGTATATTAATTTTTCGGATGCGGAGGGACTTAATGCGCTGGTGCCAGATGTAACGGTGCCAAGTGTTGCCAATTTAATCTGGATAGGTTTTTGTGTTAAGAGCGTACTTATTTCAGTTGGGTTGTTAAATACGGTTGTTTTTTTGATGATGATGTCGCTTGCTGAAGCTAGGGTTTTTGTGGTGACCTTTGTATTAAATGTAGCCGCTCCTTGTATTAGGGAAGTTTGATTTACATATAATGTACTGGAGGCATTTTTTGTGCCAATTACAAAATTTCCGATCTGTGTAAGACGTGCGCGTTCTGTAGGAGATCCATTGATGGGATCTGTGATGAAAGCCAGTTCTGAGCCCGGTGAATTTGAACCTGCGGCGGTGACTTTAATGGCTGCAATGCCGGAGCCTGTATTTTGGTCTGATTTGATGTCAGGAACCAATAAAATTCCTGCTGCAGTATTTTTAGTTGCTGAGAGGTTTTGAGCACGGAAGATTGTAGATTCTTTTTTATCGCTAGCGATAGCGAGGCGTTCTGTTGCGTCTGTTATGCTAATGCCAACTTTTCCGCTGGCAATAATTGTATGTGAATTTAAGTTTGCTTGTGCGGCATTTAATTCAATAGAGGCACTTGCTTGTAAGCTCAAGATATTGAGCGTGGTGGTGGTGAGTGAATTGGTCAAAGTAAGCTTGTTAAATGTTGCGGCTGTACCTACGAGCTTTTCGTTGAGGGAGAGGGCGTTTATTTTTGTGTTAGCTGTTATTGAAAGTGCTCTGCTAATTAATAATCCTGGAGTTTCTTGTATAGTTAGTGCGATTGAAGGGAGAAGGATACTACCGTTAATGGTGAGTTGATCGGTTTTGGTGATGATGGTTGTAGCGAAGATTGCGTTTGCAGTTACGTGGCCTTTAAAGAGTGCATTACTAGTTACAACAAGTCTATTAAATGAGGCGGCTTCTTGTTGTGTTAATAAGCGTGTATTGTCTACCGCTTTGGCTCGGATGGTTCCAACTACAACGAGTGTGTCGGTTGGTTGTGTGACGCCGATGCCAACATTTCCTCCTGAAAATATGGCAGATTTCGTTTGGTTTTTGGTTTTATTGGTTTTGCTGGAAATCCCGATTACCGTACCATTATCGTTTGAAGTCATATTGCTGAGATTGATGGATAAGCCTGTTGCTGTTTGAGGTGTTTGTGGCGTCCCTACTTTATTGTTTGTTTTTGTGTTTAGATTGAGTCCCAGGCCTGTAAGATTTTCTGTTAATTTTTTTGGGTTTTCCAGAATATCAACGGTGCTATGCACTCTGTTAGCGAAATAATCTCTGCCTGTTGTTGTGGTAAATAATTTTTTGATGTGAAAGGTACCTTCTGGGGCTGTTGTGCCAATCCCTATTTGCCCGGATGTATTTACGAGAAGAGCCCCATTTGCAGCATTTAGTGCTCCAGATTCTAATGTTCCAATAATGCCGTTTGTTGCTTGTACAGTTCCTTGTACCAGAAGATCGTAGATAGGGTTTGTTGGTTTAGGATTTCCAATTTTAATAGGTCTTGTTTGTTTTATTGTTAACGTGTCTCCTGTTACGTTCAGCGTGGAAATGCTGAGTCTTTTGGATATGATAAATGAATCTGCTTGTACGGTGCCTTTTATATCCAATATGGCTCTGGTTGGAGTAGTTGGAGATGGGAATGTATTAATGCCCACGTTACCATTAAAAAGAGCGGCAAAATTGAATCCGGGTTCTCCAGTTTGTTGGGTATTTATTTTGCTTACATCAATATTTAATCCTATTGCTTGTGCTTGTGTTGTAAAATTTGTAGCACCACTTAGATTAGCCTTATTAACTATTCTTATGTCGAGTCCTGTGAATATAGGTTGTGTCGTATTGATAGGGTCTGCCCAATTACCAGGTTCTAAATTGACGGTTATCTTTTGACTGGCATGTGATTCTGAGTTAGAGAAATTTCCGTTATGGGTGAGATCTGAGGCGACATTAAGTACGTTTGTAATGTTCGCAGATCCTACTTGTACCAATGTTGTTTGCTGGAATGAGTTTGTTTTGGTTAGTGTTGTTGGGATTCGGATATTTTTAGTAGAGGTTAAGGTGCCCGTTTGATGGGGGGGTGCGGAATCAGATGACCATATTAGGTTTGTGTCTCCTATGATATTGGCGCTTTGCCATAAGAGTAATGGCCCTTTTGTTTGTGCTGTATTATTTCCCCTTGAGAGTATGTCTGAAATAGAGATGTCTCCAAGGCGTAACTTCGAGGCGCTTACCCCTAATTTTAATGAGATGCCATCGGGATTTAAGAAATCAAGTCGAATTAAAGTTGCTGTTTCTTTGACAGTAAATGCATCTTTGATGCGGACGGCTGTTGCTTTTATATTTCCTGCTATTGAGAGAGCTACTGTTGGCGCGGTTGTGCCAATTCCAATTTTCCCATTTGTAAAATATAGGCTAAAATTTCTTGTTGTTGTCCAAGGTGTTCCAGATGCAGACATAAATTGCTTGTCTAAAAATAGAGGCCTAAAAGAAGCGGATCCTGTAATTAAGTTGTATTTTACATTGGTATTTGTAGTAGCAATGGATACCCTTTTTCCTAAGATTGCGGGATTATTGACGTGAAATACAGTTCTTGGATTTTCTGTTCCTACGCCTATTCTTCCAAGCGTATTTTCTGAATATTTAAACGCAAGTTTTGATGGTTGTGCTAGGTCGTAACCAGATAACATTTTTAATGTATCGGGTACATTATTTTCTATTCCTAAAATGTAGTGGGTTGTATTTTTTGAGAATGTGATGGCAGGATTTTTGGGTGATTGAAAGAGTTTGCTGGCAACGTTTGAAATGGTTAGAAGACTTGTAGGTCGTGTTGTCCCAATACCTACATTTCCAGTGGTGAAATAGACATTGGGTGCTGCGTCTAAGCCCCAGACTTCTGTAGCCTTTGTCCCGATTTTTGTTCCATCAGGGAGTTCATAACTATTGCCTAATATGCCGCCTCTTCCTATCTGTACTGTTCCATTTTTAAATTTCGTAATAACGTCTGGCAAAGGAATGATGTTGGTGCCTAAATTTCCTGAGCTTGTAAGAATAAAATTGGGAGTGGTGTTGATATCTTCATTACTATTTGAAATCCAAATGGCTTGGGTTGGGGATTCGCTGGAAATGGTTAAGAAGCTATTGATCGTGGGGGGCACTTGTTTGTTTCCAAATTGGGTTTTACCCATGACGCTTAAACCTGCTGTTGTTCTGGATCTAGATCCTATAATGGCATTGCCAGAAGTACTTACCTGAAAGATGTCAGTAGCTAGATTTTTGCCGACTATTTGAAAAATATTACCACTGGGGGTTACTTTTTTGATTGTTAATGTACTTTTTTTGCCTTCTATTGAGGTAAGGGCTGTTCCTATTCCTACACCATTTGAGACTTTTACTAAAAATTGATTAAGTGCGATGGTGCTTAATGCTGTACCTGAACGATCTCCCCAGACAAACGATCCATGGTGAAGTGCTTTTGCTCGGTATCCGCTGGCTAAAGAAAAATCGCCCATAGCTTTGTTGTTTTCGCCTCCTAATATTGTGGAATACGCACCCGTGGCGAGGTTGTTTTTTCCGCCTAGGATGGTTGTGAAATTACCACTGGCAGTATTATTTAACCCAAATGCTACGGAGAATTTGCCAAGGTTAATATTGTTCCATTGATTTCCTGTTACTGTACCCGCTCGCAAAACAGCGCGTAATGGATGCCAAATAAAACGTGTTCCTTCCCCCTCTTGTACTACTTGTGGAAGAATGGGTTTTCCTGCTGAGTCTACATCAGGGAAAGTTTCGTCTATGACGCCAAAGAACTTCCCATTGAAGACGGCGCCTTCGTTGCCGCTAACGTGAAGTAGCGCTAACGGATCAGTTAGTCCCGTGCCAAAAGAGTAATTTTTCATGACGAATAGGGGTGTTGTGGTATTTAATTTGTCGCCGCGTTCTACTCGGAAAATATCAGGTCTTTTACTGCTTATGCCCATTGTGTAGCTGTTGCCACTGTTTTGACGAAAGGTGATGGCTGGGTCTTCATCAGGATGATTCACTCTTTGTGCGATAGTAAGTGGACTGTTCGGGTCGATTTTTCCAATTCCTATGTTTCCTAATTTGTAAAAGAGACTACTCTGTTTGTTCAATATCCATACAGATGAATTTGAGACGGCTAATGATAAGTCTAGGCCATTTACTGTTAGTTGTTCTGAGTTGAGGGTTCCTTTTACAACTAATTTTTGGTTGGGATTAGAAGTTCCTACACCAATATTTCCATTTGAGGTTACTACCAATAGAGGGAGGTTTGTTGCTGTTTGTATGTATAGCGATGGGGCGAGGGTCTCGGTTTTAACTAAATGCAATTGGGATAGAGGCGAGGTGGTTCCGATACCTAGTAAGTTTGTTTGAGATTTCCAAGAAAAGGGTGTGTAGCCAGAAAGTACAAATTTATTTGTGAAAAAACTGATCTGGTTTTTTTGACCTTGCCCTCTCAATCCTGTTAGTTGAATCCATTGGTTGTCTCGGAAGCCTTGTATTTCATTGCTTGTGGGGGACATTCTGATCATGCCGCGGAGTGGTGTAGTTTGATCAGTGATGTTGCTCGACACTGCTATGCTACCGTTAACATCAAGCGATTGCTGGGGGTCTACTCTACCGATACCCACGCGATTGTCTGCTTCTGTTTTGAAGTATAAATTTTGACTGGCATTTACTTCGTGTTGCCAATCTAGTCCGGCAGATAAGCGTTTCCCTTTTAGAAGTAGTTGTGTTGCATTGAGTGTTCCTTGCACATCTAGAGCATACTGTGGATTTTGAAGTCCGATTCCTACATTTCCGCTGGCATAATAAATATTTTTAGTAATAGGGGCATTCTGTTTCCAGGACAATGTTCTTGCGATATCAATGCCATTTAGTTTAAAGCCACTACTACTATTGACGGGGCCATTGACGTCCAGTTGTGCTGCTGCGACAGTTTTACCATTGACGATTTTTGTTAAGGGGTTGTCTTTGCCGATTCCTACTTGGCTTAAGGCGGTTGTTTTAAGTAATGTTGTATTGCCACTTGTAATGGTTAATGTAGATTTTATGGCAACGGGCTTTGTGAATGTTCCTACGATGTATTGTGCTGAAACGGCGCTTGTTTTTTCTGCTACTTTTGTTCGCATACTATAAGGGGTTGAGGTAAAAGGGATGAAGAATTCGCTGCCATTGATTGTAAATCCTAAGTGGGGGAGGTTGATGTTGAACGTTCTGATTCTAAGGGGGTTCGCAACTGGGTCTACATTGCCTACAAGAATGCTGAAACGGCCTGTCTCAAAGACCACTCCATTTTGTATTTCTGACCAAACGTCAGCAACGCTTTCATCAACGTCAGAATATATGCCTACTTTTACGTTGTTGTAGGTGCCATTTATGAACGTTTTGTCTGCGCGCATTAAACTGCCTTTAAATGTAAAGGTGACTTGCGCAAATTCAGCTGTTGCGAAGAGGATAAGCCAGGTTAAAAGTGTGAGTAATAATTTGCGTTTCACGCTATGTCCTCATTTTTTACAAAGAAAGGCTGACTGAAAAATAATGTTTGTGGTTGAATTGAATGTTCTCGCTAGACTCATACGCATAGTTGAAGCTGATTGTTGAGAGGTTTAATCCGAATCCAAATGTTAAATTACTCTTTACTGCATCTAATACGCTGTACTCTTTGTAACCACCTGATAATTCTAGAAAAGGTAGCGTGCTTGGGTGGTAAGCAATCGATGCTGATTTTATCATGTTGTGATTGCTTCCTTTGCTTTTTAATTGTCCAGCAACTTGGAATTCATTAAAATTATATTGTGCCCCGTAAGTAGTTTGTACTGGAAGATTTTCTTCGCCCCCATTAGAATACTTTGCTTTGCCCCCAAGTAGATTTTTTGCTGATATAGAAAGTACTAAAGGATAGTAATCTAGGATAACTCCTGCGTCTAGATTAATACCTTTTCCGGTAACATTCCCTATGGAAGTTGTATAAAATACTGCGGATGTTCCCCAATGGAGATGTTCCGTTTGAGACCATTGATAACTTGCTTTGATCATGGTGTTATTATAACCGAACGTGTTGCCATCTGATGTGATTTCTGTGATTTCTTGGTTTTCATTTCTGCTGGCAGTTGTTGAGATCAGTCCGCTTACCTCTGTAGACATGTATCCTAATCCCAAAATGCCTTCTGGCAATCTCATTGCGACAGATAGATTTTTATAAGTCACTTCGTTCAAAAATGTTGTGGTGAAGAGACTGGTGGAAAATTGATTTATCCTATAAAGGCCTGCAGGATTGTCGAAAACGTTATTGGCTTTGTCGGTGAAGCCTTCTATGTTGGCTTGGCCAATCATTTCTGCTGACGATCCTACATCTGTTGAGATGAAGAAGTCTCCCGTTGCTTTTGCAGAAGTATTCAATAGAAGCACTGCGATACATGTTGCTAGCGCTAGTCTTTTCATGGGATCACCGCAACCTTTCCTTTAGCTAGTACTTTCCCGTCGTTTAGGATGAGTAAGAAATAAACGCCTGCAGAAAGATAGTGGCCATCGAATGTTTGGAGATTAATATCGATAAAATTGTAACCTTGTCTTGCGCCTTGATCTTTGAATGTTTTTTTGGTGATTAAATTGGCCATCATGTCATAGATTTGTATTTCAATTTCATTGATCTCTCCAGCTAGCCCGTAACCTAATTTTGCGCCGTTTTTTTGGCGAAAAGGATTGGGGTAGACGAGTGGGGGGCTGGTTACTCTTGCTGGGCCAGTACCTGTTGCTGTACTGCTTGCCTCACGATTGTATTGATCCATTTCTTGCGCGAGCACTTTAAAG
The DNA here is from genome assembly GCA_009691415.1 of Candidatus Margulisiibacteriota bacterium. Taxonomy (GTDB): domain Bacteria; phylum Margulisbacteria; class Marinamargulisbacteria; order SXXA01; family SICP01; genus SICP01. The sequence goes on along the minus strand of SICP01000002.1, from coordinate 60,306 downwards.
CCGGCGCTGAGTATGGATAATGAGTTGGTTTTGTTGTTGAGGTTAACAGAATCTTTGCTGCCGCTAGGGGCTTGAAAAGTATCGCTGAAGCCAGATCCAAAGTGAAGAAGTGTGTCTATGGTGAGTGAGCTCTTGTCTGTGTCGATCTCTGTGTCGATCGTCTCTGCAGATGAAGTGTTAAAACTAGAGCCTAATACAATGATGCTGAGGATTGTGAGGGATGTTTGTATTAGGATGTTTGTTTTAATTGTACTCATTTTAATCTGCCTTCATTTTATTTTTTTCTTTGTATGGCTGTAGTATCGTAAGTTTTTCTGGAGAACTTGCATTTTATTTTTGTGGGGTCTCTAGAAAAAGCTTGACATACTATAAATTTCGCCTTAAAATTTTCTACGCTATCCCTCTTTATGGGTGGCAAGTTATCATTAAAGGTAGGTAGTCATATGTCAGAACAACGCGAAATAGGTACAGTCAAGTGGTTTAATGCAACAAAGGGATACGGTTTTGTAAGCCGTTCGTCCGGTGATGATGTTTTTGTTCACTTTAATTCTATTCAAGGTAGTGGTTACCGCACTTTGGAAGAAGGTCAGCAAGTTGAGTTTCATGTAGCAACTAGCGCAAAAGGCTTAGAGGCCAAAGACGTTAAATTAAAAGCTTAATTTTAGAGTCTATCTTGTTTTGATAAAAACGGTCTGTCAATTTGGCAGGCCGTTTTTTTTTGGGAGAAAATGAACCATGATTTCGAATAATTTTTGTGCGATTCGGTCTGTTGTTTATCCTGTTCAATTGGGTGTGGTAAGTAAGGCGGCTTCTATAGAGGCTACGGAGTCTGTTATTCAAGCGGGCGCGACAGTTTTGTGTGAAAGCCGTGTTCAAGATGCCGAAATTAAAATAAAGACTTTACGAGTTTATCCTGTGTCGTGGCATATGATAGGTCATTTGCAGAGTAATAAAATAAAGCGTGCTGTTAAGTTGTTTGATTGTTTGCAGTCTGTAGATAGTGAAGCTTTGCTTGAGAAGATTAATTCTGAGTCACTTGCCATTGGCAAGGTTATGCCCATTCTATTCCAAATAAACATTGCGCAAGATTCAAGAAAACATGGGTTTGATCGAGGTGTCTTTGAGCAGTTTATATCGAAATACTCTAATACATTTTTAAATATAGAAATTCGAGGTATAATGGCCATAATTCCCAGTGAAGATGATGATTTAGTAAAAATGCGTTATTTTCAAGAAATACATGCTATATTTCAACAGATGAAACGCCGTTTTCCTAGTGTGGATACTTTGAGTATGGGTATGAGTGAAGATTATAAAATGGCAATATCATGCGGTGCAAATTTTGTGAGAATAGGTAGCTTAATTTTTGAAGGAGATGACAAATGAGTTCTTGGAAAAAAATGCGTGAGTTTTTTGGTTTTGAGGAGGATTTTCATGATGAATCTCCTGTAGTGCAAGAGAGACAGCCTGTGGTTAAATCATTCAAAGGGTCTTTGATTAACCCTAATAATTCGTTAGTTCAGAAATTTGGTGCTTCTGAAATAAAGGTGGAAGAACCACGTATTTATGAAGATTCTTTAAATATTGCAACATGTCTGAGAGAGGGTAAGCCGGTTATTGTTAACTTGAAATATTTAGATGCAGATTCTGGCCGTCGTTTGATTGATTTTGTTTGTGGAACAGCCTATGCGATTAATGGGCATATGATGAAGATTGGTGAGAATATATTTATATTTACCCCATCGAATATTATGATTGCAGATGCTTCAGAAAAAACAACGTTTGAACAAGGTGTTGAGCAAGAAGAGAAGGAAGTCTTTTTCAAGCGAGCTGCTGTCGGATAGTTTTTTCTTTTTGTGCAAGTATTTGATGGGTTAGTTGAGGTCGTTAGGCGCCTTAGGGAGCCTGACGGGTGTCCTTGGGATCGTGAGCAAACTTTTTCTTCGTTGCTCCCTCATATCTTGGAGGAAGCTTATGAATTGGCGGAGTCTCTTCGTGAGAGTGATCTGTCGGCGATGCGGGAAGAGCTGGGGGATGTTTTGTTTCATGTTGTGATGTTGTCTGGCATGGCTAAAGAGATGGGCGTTTTTGGTATTTTGGATGTTGTGGAGGATGTGACGGAGAAAATGATTCGTCGGCATCCACATGTCTTTTCTGATGCTGAAATTTCTACGGTTTCAGAGGTCTGGGAAAATTGGGAGCGTATAAAAAAAGAAGAGAAGAAAGATACTGGAATCTATGCCTCTATTCCGAAGGCTTTGCCCTCTTTAATGCGTGCTCATAAAGTGCTAAAGCGTGCAGAGAGAAATGGTTCTGTTTTTTCTGATGTTTCTTTAGAGCTTCAGAAGTTAAAACAATTGTGCGACCAGGATAATTTGTTGGTTTTGAAAGAGTCTATAGGGGACATGCTGTTTTCTATTGTGAACATAGCGAGACAATTGGGTGTTGATTCAGAAGAGGTTTTGAAGCAAAAGACGTCTGATTTTATAGAGGCAGGGAGTTCATGCTCGACGTTAGGATAATAGTTGGGGTATGATCATTATATGGGTTTTTTGATTACAATTTTGTCGTTGGGTTTTGTTATTTTTATCCACGAATTAGGACATTTATGGGCGGCTAAAAGAGCTGGCGTAGGTGTTCTGGAATTTAGTATTGGTATGGGTCCGCGTCTTTGTGGGAAAAAAGTTGGCGAGACGGACTATTCTTTGCGTATTTTCCCTTTTGGGGGATTTGTAAAACTGGCTGGTATGGATGAAACAGATGCGGATGTTCCTGATCATTTAAATTATTATAAAAAATCAGTTCCTGCACGTCTTTTGACTATTTCTGCTGGTTCCCTCATGAATATATTTTTAGGGTTTGTTATTTTTCTTGTGATGTATATAGGTTTGGGAGTTCCTGTGCAAACGTCTATTGTGTCTGGTGTTGTCCCTGCTTCTCCTGCGGCAAGAGCGGGGTTGATTTCTGGTGATAAGATTGTTCGCTTTGAGACTATGAAAGTTGATTCTGAGCATGTTTCGGATATGGTGCGGGTGATTCATCAGTCTGCAGGAAAATCGTTGAATTTTGAGTTTATTCGTAACGGAACATTGTCTTCTGTTTTGATTCAACCTGAAATTTTGAAGGCCGAGTCTAAAGAGGCTTTGATAGGGATTATCTTTAAACAAGAAGTTAAGCATTATGGGGTTTTTCAGGGGATTCTTTTAAGTATCCAAGCGACTGGGAATCGTATTTGGGGTGTTTTCCACAGTATTTCTTATTTGATTCATGGCAAAGCGGGATTAAAAGAAATGTCGGGGCCGATTGGTATTGTTCAATTTGCGGCTTTTGGGTTACATCAGGGAGTGGTCTACTTTTTGAATATTATGGCCATGATTAGTATCAGTCTTGGTGTATTTAATTTATTTCCCTTTCCTGTTTTAGATGGGGGTCATATGGTTTTTTTATTTTTGGAAGCGATCATTGGGAAACCGATCAATAAAAAATGGGAAGCGCGTGTTAATGCTGCGGGCATTGTAATTTTAGTGTCTCTTATGGTGATCATTTTGATCAATGATGTAGTGCATTGGCAAGATCGTATGCATTTGTTTAAGCGGTTATTTCCTTAAAAATTAAATTAAAAGTAGGCAACTGATAATGGATAAATGGTTAGGATTGCGGGATATTGCAAAAACTTTGCGTGGGTTATCTATCGATGCGGTAGAAGCTGCGGGGTGTGGGCATCCAGGATTACCATTGGGATGTGCAGATTTAATGGCTTATCTGTATGGCTTTGTTTTAAGGCATCATCCAAAAGATCCAAAGTGGGTTAATCGGGATCGTTTTGTTTTGTCTGCGGGACATGGGAGTGCCCTTTTGTATGCGACTTTACATGTAGCTGGATTTGATCTTTCTCTTGATGAAGTAAAGCAATTTAGACAGTTACATTCTAAGACGCCTGGACATCCTGAATATTTGTTAACACCTGGGGTTGAAACGACTACGGGCCCTTTGGGGCAAGGGTTGGCGACTGCTACTGGTATTGCGCTTGCTCAGAAAATGGTGCAAGCACGTTTTGATGTTGCTGCTGATAAATTATTGGATGCAAAGGTGTATGTGTTAGTGGGAGATGGGGATTTGATGGAAGGGATTACTTCTGAATCAAGTTCTCTGGCTGGACATTTAAATTTGGATAATTTGGTAGTGATTTATGATTCTAATGATATTTGTTTAGATGGAACAACAGCGGAGTGTTTTACTGAGAATACGCGTGCTAGATATGAGGCCTATGGGTGGTTTGTTTTAGAGACGAATGGACATGATTTTGATCAAATTCATGATGCATTTTTGCAAGCTCAGTTAGCAGATCGGCCTGTTCTTATTATTGCTAAAACGGTGATTGGATATGGGGCTCTTTCTGTGCAGGGTTCTAATGAGGCACATGGTAAAGCTTTGGGAACAGAAGAAACCTTACGTGCAAAAGAAATTTTAGGAATTTCGACGACTTCGCTGTTTGATGTGCCTGGTACGGTTAAGGCGTACTTTAAAGAGAAGCAGGCGCGTGATGCGGCATATTATACAGAGTGGCATCGTCGTTTTTTGGCATGGTCTACCGTGAACCTTGAGAAATCAAGATTGTGGAAACAGTGCATTGAAAAATCGCTTGTTTCGGATTTGGATGCTCAGATTCAGTCTGTTCAGATTAAACCTAATTTGGCGACGCGGCAGTCTTCTAATGCAGTGTTGCAGGTTGTTGGGAAAGCGTTGCCTTGGTTGGTGGTGGGATCTGCAGATTTATCGTCTTCGGATAATACGCTTTTGGCTGGTATGGGTACGGTTGCAACCACGTCATTTTCGGGTCGAAATATTAAATATGGTGTGCGGGAATTTGCGATGGGTGCGATGAGTACGGGATTGTCTCTTCATGGGATGTTGTCTGCAACGTGCGGCACGTTTTTAACGTTTTCGGATTATATGCGTAATGCGATTCGATTGTCTGCGCTGATGAAGCAAAAAGTGATTTATCATTTTACGCATGATAGTGTGTTTTTGGGTGAAGATGGTCCGACACATCAACCTGTTGAACATGTTGCTTCGCTTCGTTCGATGCCAGGGCTTGTGGTGATTCGTCCTGCAGATGTGACTGAAGTTCGTGGTGCATGGGCTGCAGCAGTACGTGAAGAGGGGCCTGTGGCTTTGATTTTAAGTCGGCTTTCTGTTCCGGATTTGACACAGTCTTCGTTTGAGGGGGTTTCGCGCGGCGCTTATGTTGTGAAGACGCCTTCTAGAATAGATATCGATTATTGTTTGTTTGCGACTGGAGCAGAAGTGTCTTTGGCGTTGGACGTTGCGACATATCAGGAAGAGCAGGGATATTCTGTAAAGGTTGTTTCGGTGCCTTCTTTTGAATTATTTGATCGTCAAGATTCGGCCTATCGGGCCTCAATTTTTGATGGGAATGTGAAGCAGTTTTGGGCTATTGAGGCAGGGACATCTTTTGGTTGGCATCGTTTTGTAGGACGTGAGGGGCATGTGGTTTCTATTGATACATTTGGTGAGAGTGCTCCCGCACCTGTTTTGAAGAAACATTTTGGATTTACTTTGGAAGCCATTGTAGAGCGTATGCGAAAAGTGAGGATATAGTAGGCGTATGATTCGGATTAAAAATATTAGTAAAGTTTTCCCTAATGGATTTGTTGCTTTAGAAGATGTAACCTTGCATATTGGCAGAGGTGAGTTTGTATATTTGGTCGGGCCTTCTGGTGCTGGAAAGTCTAGTTTATTGAATTTGATTTTTCGTTCTGAAGTACCCAGCTCGGGTGAGATATATATTGATAATTTTGCGCTTAATTCGATTAAGAAAAATCAAATTCCTTATTTTCGTCGTGGAATAGGTATGATTTTTCAGGATTACAAGTTATTACCTCGTCGTACGGTGTATGAAAATATTGCCTTTGCATTAAGAGTGATGCACTATTCTCGGGCGCGGATTAGACGTCAGGTGACACAGGTTTTAGAATTGGTGGGGCTTTCTGAGAAATTGAACCATTATCCTTCCGAGTTATCGGGTGGTGAGCAGCAACGTATTTGTATTGCACGTGCTATTGTGAATAATCCACCTATTTTGCTTGCAGATGAGCCTACGGGTAGTTTGGATCCTGATACCTCTTGGGAAATTATGCAATTGTTGAGCAAGATTAATGCGCGTCAAACGACAGTGGTTGTGGCGACACATAATAAGAGCATTGTTGATGATATTAGAAAGCGTGTGGTGGGTCTTGAAAATGGCAAAGTAGTGCGAGATAAAGAATTGGGGCCGTACGAAGGATGATGACGGATTTTATTTTTTTTCTTTCTGAAGCGATTACGGGAATGCGTCGTTCTGGTCTTATGATTTTAATTTCTATTGCAACGATTTCGGTTTCTTTGATTGTGTTGGGTATGTTTTTGTTGATGTCAGCCAATATTGCAAATTTGGGTGATTTTATGGCGTCTAAGTTGGAGATTCGTTTGTATTTGAGGCAGTCTGCTTCGGAAGGTGGGGAATCTGATCTGAGAGCGCGCATTGCAAAAATGAAAGAAGTAAAGTCGGTTAAATTGGTGACACGTGATCAGGCTTGGAAGAAGTTTCAGACGAATTATCCGAACATGCCTTTGGCGGATTGGGTGCGCTCAAATCCATTGCCAGATACCATTTATGTGAAGTTGATTGATCAGAAAGATATTGAATCGATGGCGGCTTATTTTAGGCGTATGGATTCTTTAATTGATGATGTTGTTTATGGCGGTGTAATTGCGCAGCAGATTAAAACGGTCTCTAATTTTTTGCGTTATAGTGGGTTTGTGTTGGTTGGATTATTAACTTTAGCGACGTTGCTTATTGTGATGAATACGATTCGTTTGACGGTTATTGCTAGGCAGCACGAGATTGAGATTATGCAGCTTGTGGGCGCTACCAATCAATTTGTGCGCTGGCCCTTTTTAATCGAAGGGTTAATTATTGGGTCTTTAGGGTCGGGTGTTTCAATTATTATTTTAAAGTTTTTTTATGTGTTTTTTGTACAATGGTTTCAGGATACGATTCCGTATTTTCCGCTTATGTATGATGTAAATACGTTACGAACCATTTATTTGATGTTAGCAGGTATGGGGGTTTTCTTGGGTGTGATTGGCGCATTTATTGCGGTATCACGTTCGTTGAAAACCACGTTTTAAAGGAGTGCTAAATGTTGAAATTTTTTAGAGAAAAAGCATCGTTTATTGTTTGGTCTATTGTCATTGCATTTGGGGTAACGATGTTTGTGGGGGCTGTTTTTTTTGGTAATTCTTTTTCTAAAAAATCGACGCCTCAAGATTTATCTAAAATGGTTGCAATGGCGGGGAATCTTGCTGTTAGTCAAGCTCATTATTACCAGAACCTATCTGTTATTTTGGAGCAATTTCGTCAGGAACGACCGTATGAAAATTTGACGCCGGATTATTTAGAAGTTTTTCAATGGAATTCTTTCTTAAGAGCGCTTCAATTTGAAGTTTTATTAGAGGGTGCAAAGAAAGCAGATATTAGTGTAAGTCGGTCTGAGCGGAGTCAGTTGTTGGATTCTGTTTATTTGCAATTAAAATTATCAGGTAAGAAAGAATTGAAAGCACTTTTGGCGTCTCGAAATATTACTTATAATACGTTTTTGGAAAACCAAGAAAATGAGTACATGGTGCAAAAATTTTCTAAGAAATTGCAAGATGGGCTGTCTGTTTCAGATGAAGATGTAGACAAAAAATATACGGAACTGAAAGTAAGACATTTAATTGTACGCGTGACGTCTCCTACGATGGATGCTACCGCAAAAGCGAAAGCACTGGATATTACTCAAAAAATAACTAAAGGGTTGTCTTTTCAAGAGGCTGCTCGTTTCTATTCTGATGATCTTTCAACCAAGGCTTCTGGTGGGGATTTGGGATGGGTAGCGGGTGGTTCAACCGAAATTTCACTTGATAATGTTTTGTTTTCTCTAAAAAATGGTCAAGTGTCAGAGCCTATTCAGACGTCGTTGGGATATGAAATTGTACAAGTTTTAGACCGTAGAGATCGCCCGCGCCCACTAGATTTGGACTATGGAAAAGAAAAAGAATCTATACTGGCGGCGAAGCGTGGATATGTGTTGCAATCGTATGTGCAGACTTTTTTGAATCAGAATTTACTCAAAGTTTTGGACGTGACTCTACGTGCTTATCAGGCGAAGATGAAGGGGGATATTCAGGAGGCTGTGGCTGCGTATCAAGCACAAATTTCTCAATCTCCGACATCTCCTATTCCCCATTATATGCTTGCAAAGGTATATATGGCGGCGGGAGATGAAAAGAAAGCTTTGGAAGAACTCAAGCGTGCAGAGGTGAAAGGGGAATTGCTTCCTAGTGTTGATTTGTCGGTTGTGCATTTGACTCTCGTGGATTTGTACAAGAAAAATGGTGAGTCGGCTTTGGTGGATGCAGAATATGATCGTGCGATCAAAACAGCTGAGCTGGATATTGTGTCTTTGAATACCTTAAAGAAACTATTTGAAAAATCTAAAGATGGCGCACGTCTGCATCAGGTTCAAGCGGCAATTGGCCGATTTAATGCCAAAGTTTCAGATCTAAAGCGTTCTCAGCTTTCTAAGAAATTGTAGTTTCTTTTCTTATCCAATCGGCATAATTTTGGCTTATATTTAAAATTGGGATGCCTATTATTTGAGGTGTCTCATAAGGGTGGTTAGCACTGATTAGGGCTTCTATTTTTTTATATAAGTGAGATTGTGTTTTGATGGTGCATTGATACTCTTTAGAGATTTCTTTCTTGTTATTCCAAGTGTAGTGACTTTCAATAGGCCCCGATATTTGGACGCATGCTGCGAGTTTGTTTTGTAGTAGTTTGTTAGCTATAAGTTGAGCCGTTTTCTTGTCTGGTATGGTGGTTAGGATAGTGATTAGGCGTTGCATTGTTCTTTGGTAGGTAGTTTTTCTAGAACTGTGCTAAAAAATTCTTTGTCTTTGGGATGAGTGAGTAGATCAAGGATAGTGTCTCGATCTGCCCAGATGGCTTCTGGATGTTTGGGATCGAGAGGGGAGAGGGCCATTTGTGTTGTTGTGAAGAGAAAGAGTGTGATTGTTTTTAGTTCATTGGGATCTTCTCCGTTATTTTTACTTGATTTGTGTCGTTCGTAGGATCCCAGTTCTTCTATGAGAGTGAGTTCTGTGACCCCGGTTTCTTCGTGAATTTCACGTTTTGCGGCGGCTAGGTGTGTTTCTTTTTTATTGAGGTGTCCTTTTGGGAGAGTCCAAGATTTACCTCTTTGGCTGACGATGAGAATTTCTCCAAAGGGATTGATGACAATGCCGCCGGCGCTGTGTGTGAGTTTCATAGATTTTTGTCTGTAACAGCACCCTCTGACGCGGAACTGACGAGCTTGGCGTATTTGGCTAGGACGCCTCTTGTGTAGAGGGGTTCTGGTTTTTTCCAGGTGAGTTTGCGTGAGGCGAGTTCGCTTTCGGAGAGGTGGACGTTGACTTCGCGTTTTTCGGCGTCAATGGTGATGGTGTCTCCGTCTTTTAGGAGTGCGATGGGGCCGCCTTCGTAGGCTTCGGGGGTGATGTGTCCGATGACGAATCCGTGGCTGCCGCCGGAGAAGCGTCCGTCTGTGATGAGAGCGACGTCTTTGCCTAGGCCTTTGCCCATCACTGCGGAAGTGGGGGAGAGCATTTCTCGCATGCCTGGGCCGCCTTTGGGGCCTTCGTATCGGATGACGATGACGTCTCCTTTTTGTATGGTGCCGTCTAGGATTTGGGTGAGGGCGGTTTCTTCGGAATTGTAGACGCGGGCAATGCCAGTGAATTGTAGGCCTTCTTTTCCGGAGATTTTTCCAACCGCGCCGCCTGGTGCTAGGTTGCCGTAGCAGATGACGAGGTGGCTATTTTTTTTGATGGGATCTGTAAGCGGTTTGATGACTTCTTGTCCGACTGGGTAGGGTGCGACGTTGGCTAGATTTTCTTCGAGGGTTTTTCCTGTGACGGTGAGGCAGTCGCCATGTAATAGGCCTGCCTCAAGAAGTAGTTTCATGAGGGGGGTAACACCGCCGATTTCGACGAGTTTGGACATGGTGTATTTGCCACTTGGTTTGAGGTCGGCAAGTACGGGGACGTTTGCGCCAATGCGTGTAAAATCATCGATGCTGAGGTCTATATCTGCGGTGCTTGCGATGGCAAGTAGGTGGAGAACTGCGTTAGTTGATCCACCTAGTGCCGTGACGACGGTGATGGCATTTTCGAAGGATTTTTTAGTGAGAATGTTGAGTGGGGCGATGCCATTTTCTAGTAGAGATAGGACGGCTTTTGCGGCATTTGCGCAATCGATTTTTTTAGCATCTGAGATGGCTGCTTGGGCAGAACTGTTTGGAAGGCTGAGTCCTAGGGCTTCGATTGCGCAGGCCATGGTGTTGGCTGTGTACATGCCGCCGCAGGAACCTGGGCCTGGTATGGCGCAACTTTCTATGGCGTAGAGCTCGGCATCGGTTATTTTTTTGTTGGCGTGTGCACCGACGGCTTCGAAAACGGAGACGACGTCGAGGTCTTTATTGTTGTGACAGCCAGGTAAGATGGTGCCGCCGTAGACGAAGATAGAAGGGCGATTGAGGCGGATCATGGCCATGACGCAGGCGGGCATGTTTTTGTCGCAGCCGCCGATGGTGACGAGGCCGTCAAAGCCTTCGCAGCCGGTGACTGTTTCGATGGAATCTGCGATGACTTCGCGAGAAACGAGTGAGTATTTCATGCCTTCTGTGCCCATGGAGATGCCGTCGGAGATGGTGATGGTGTTGAAGATGACGGCTTTTCCCCCGGCTAAATTGGTGGCAGCTTCAGTTGCTTTTGCGAGGTCGTGAATATGCATGTTGCAGGGGGTGACCATGCTCCATGTGGAGGCGATGCCGATTTGTGGTTTTTGGAAATCATCGTCTTTAAATCCAACGGCTCTAAGCATGGCACGAGAGGGAGCGCGGTCGACGCCGTCAACAACTTGGGATGAATAGGTTCTGGTTTTTTTTTTCATAAGGAAGGTTCCTTTTCTTTTGTAAATAAAATTTTACCTTATCTTATTGGTTAATTTCAGGTTTGGAAAGTCAGTATAACGGTAAAGGTTTGTTTGACAGACTGGGGGCTTTCTTTTATCTTTCGAGAGATGTTATTTTCTTCTTTCTTTAGACGGGGTGTTTTTGTCTTTTTTTGTTTTTTATCTGGTATAAGTGTTGCGGAAACGCTTTCGTTGGATGTCTATTTAAAGCAAGTCCAATTGGGGAATCAGGCCGTGCGTTCGTCGATGATGTCGGTGGAGGCTTCTGTGTTGCGGGCGAAAGAGGCGGGGTTTTTGTATTCACCTACTTTTTTTGCTGATTTTCAGGCAATTTCTGATTCCAAAAAGCCACAGAATCCTACGTTTCAAGGGTCTAAAACGGATTATATGATGGGTGCTTCTGGGGTTGGGATTCAGACTGAATTTGGTCTTCAAGCGTCGTTGAGTTATCAGCTTTCTTATATATCTGTAATGGGTGCTAATTCTGTTTTTATTCCAGAGTCTAAGTATGTTGAAGCTCGGCCTTTGGTGTCTCTTAATTATCCACTGTTGCGTAATGCTGGTGGCAAAGAAACGCGGGCGGCTTTTGATTTGATTGAGGCCCAGTCTTTAGTTAAATTCCATTCGGAATCGTATAGAGTGAAGCAGCTTTTGGCCGATGCTGAGACGGCCTATTGGCGTTTGATTTTGGCGAATGAGATGGTGGATATTCAGACGCGTATTTTGCAGAAGTCCTATCAGATTCGAGACTGGAGTGCTAATCGTGTGAAATTGCAATTGGCGGACCGGTCTGATTTGTTACAGGTGAACGCTATAGTGCAATTACGTGAGTTGGATTTACAGTCTGCTAAAGATGAATTGTCTGCTGCTTCACGTGCTTTTAATGTGGCACGTGGTGAAGAAGCCGAGACGGTTTCGGAAGACTTGGTTTCTTTGGGTAGTATTGCTTTGAGTATGTTAGAGATTCCTAATCGAGCTCTATTTAGAGAGGATGTTTTGGTCGCGAAGCAATTGTATCGGTTGGCTAGTTTAAATGCTAAATTGTCGGATGCGGTGCATGCGCCAAGTTTGGATTTGGTGGCGTCTTTTGCGCTAAATCGTCGGGATAATAATGGGATAGATGCGGTGCTGAGTTCGTTTTCTTTGTCTTATCCGACGGATATGGTGGGGGTGAAGTACAAGATGTATTTGGACGGGACGCGACTTTCGGATGTGCATCAGGGGATTTTAAAAGAAGTAGAATCGGCGGCTTTGAGTTTTGACCGTAAGGTGTTTGAGCAAGATCGTGAGTGGAAAGATTTAACACAGAAATTTAAAGATACAAAAAAACGGTTAGTAATCTCTCAGAAAATGGAAGAGATTCAAAAAGAAAAATGGTCTTATGAATTGGATCGTCATCGTCAAGGTCGTACGACGACGTATCAGGTGATTTTGTTTGAGCAAGATTATACTACTGCGTACTCTTCTCGAATTCGTATTGAGGCGGATTTATTGCGTTTGTTTACACAACTTAAGATGTTTGGAAATTAGATTATGGATCTGGCCACTTTATCTGTAAAACGACCGATTTTTATTACGTGTCTGGTGATTTTGATGTTGGCGTTGGGTGTGCTTGCGATCAAGAAAATCCCTGTTGATTTGTTTCCTAATGTCACGTTTCCTGTAGTAATGGTCAATACGCCTTATCCGGGGGCGGGGTCTGGCGAGATTGAGACGCAAATTTCGAAAGTTTTGGAAGATGAGTTGAGTTCTCTTTCTGGGATTAAACGCATTCGTTCGACGAGTCAGGCAGGGTTGAGTACGGTTGTTGTGGAGTTTGCTTTAGAGACGGATATTAAAGATGCAGAACAACATGTGAGAGATCGGGTGACTGCCGTTAGAAATAAATTTCCTATGGAGGCGAAAGCGTCTGTCATTCGTCGTTTGGACCCTGCGGATCAGCCGATTTTGGTGTTGGCTTTGAATGCAGACTTGCCGGAAGGGGCCCTTTTTGATTTGGCAGATGAACGGATTAAGCCTCGCCTTGAGCAAGTGAATCATGTGGGTCTGGTCGATTTGAGAGGGGGTCGTAAGCGAGAGATTTTGGTCGAATTAGATCGAAATCAATTGAAGGCGAGAGAACTTTCTGCGACGCGCGTGAGTAATGCGATTGCTGCCTCTGGTCAAAATGTTCCGATTGGAAAAATAAAAGGGCAAGAGAAAGAGACGGTTTTGCGTACATTGGGGGACTACAAGCATTTGTCTGATGTGGGTTCTGCGATTGTTAATTTCTTGGGGAATGATGTGCCTGTGAGGGTGTCTGATTTGGGGACGGTAAAAGATACGTTGGCGGATGAAACGGGCCGTGCATTTGTGAATGGGAAGAAGGCGATATTTTTGAATATTTATCGTCAATCTGGGTCTAATACGATTGCTGTTGCGGATGCGTTAAAGAAACGGTTGGCTGTGATTAATTCTCAAATTAAAGATAGTCCGGGACATCCGTCTTTGACTGTTGTTAGAGATGGGTCATTGCGAATTAGTGCGAACGTGTTGGATGTCAAAGAGTCTATTTTGTTTGGAATAGTATTGACGATTATTGTGGTGTATCTCTTTTTGGGGAGTGTGCGTTCGACGGTGATTACGGGCTTGGCGTTACCTAATTCTTTGCTGGGAGCTTTTGTCCTGATGTCTTTATTTGGATTTTCAATCAATATTATGACGTTGTTGGCACTGAGTCTTTCGGTTGGGCTTTTAATTGATGATGCGATTGTGGTTCGGGAGAATATTTTTAGGCATTTGGAAATGGGGAAAACACCGATTCAGGCGGCTTTAGAAGGGACAAAAGAGGTGACGTTAGCGGTGGTTGCGACGACTTTTTCGGTGTTAGCGGTATTTGGACCTATTGCGTTTTTACATGGAATTGTTGGTCAATTTTTTAAAGAATTTGGACTGACGGTTTGTTTTGTCATGATTATTAGTTTGTTTGATGCGCTAACGATTGCCCCGATGTTATCTGCTTATTTCGCGGGACGTTCTACAGATAAATCAGGGTTTTTGTCTGTGTTTTTGGAAAGTACGATTGGCCTATTTCCAAAATATTTTGGAAAGTTTCAGGTCGCTTTAGAGCGCGGGTATGAGCATGTGCTGCGGTTTACGCTTAGACATCGGGTTGTTGTTATTTTAATTGCGATTGGTATTTTTGTGGTAAGTATTCAGGTGATGAAGCATGTGCCTAAGACTTTTTTGCCGGCGCAAGATTTTGGTGAATTTGTGGTGTCTTTAGAAATGCCGCCGGGTACAAGTTTAAGCGCGATGCATGTGATTGCCAAAAAAGTGGATTACCAGTTACACACTAATAAAGAAGTCGTAAATACGGTGCTTACGGTAGGTGGGGATGCAGGGCAAGCAAACGTGGCGTCTATGTATGTGACCCTGGTTTCTTCTAAGCAGAGAAAGATGAACACGTCTCAGTTTAAAGATCGTGTTCGTGAGCAAATGAAACTATTTGCCTATGCGCAGCCAGTTGTGAAAGAAAGTGATATTAGTGGTGGGGGTGATCGTCAATTTAATTTGGTTATTATTGGACATGATTTTAAAGAGTTGGATCGTATTTCAATGATCGTGTTGGCGAGATTGAAAAAGCATCCGGCACTTTCGGATGTTGAGACCAGTTATAAGCCAGGTAAACCAGAAATTCAGGTGAGGTTTAGTGATGAACAAGTGGGGCGATTGGGGGTTTCGAAATTAATGGCTGGGCAAGAATTAAGAACACAAATTGAAGGGGCTTTGCCGGCGGTGTTTCGTGATGGTGGCGTTGAGTACGATATTCGGGTTAGACTTCGAGATGATCAGCGTAATTTGAAGCGTGATTTTTCAGAAACGTATATTCCCAACATTAATCAGTCGTTGATCCATGTGGCTGATGTTGCTTCTGCGGTGGAAGCAGAGGGGCCTGCGAATATTACGCGTCAAGATCGCGGACGATATATACAAATTTCTGCTGACGTAGCACCCAAAGGCCCTGGTTTAGGTGGTGCAGTTTCTGATATCAAAAAGATGTTTCAGACAGATATAAAATTACCTGAAGGAATGAGCTATGACTTTTTAGGCCAGGCTGAAAACTTTAAAGAATTGGGCCAAAATATGGCGATTGCAGCTCTTTTAGGTGTCTTGTTTATTTATTTGGTTTTGGCTAGTTTATACGAATCGTTTATTACGCCGATTACGATTATGTTGGTGTTGCCGTTGGCAGCTTGTGGGGCTTTTTATGCATTGTTTATTACTGGAGAGTCGTTAAATATTTTCTCGATGATTGGGTGTGTGATGTTGTTGGGAATTTCAACCAAGAATTCGATATTGCTGGTGGATTATACGCGTCAATTGGTTAAGACGGGTATGTCAGAAACAGACGCTCTAATACAGGCCGGTAAAGTGCGGCTTCGACCTATTTTGATGACGACATTTGCATTGATTGCAGGTACGTTACCGATTGCTTTAGGATTGAATGAAGCGTCGAAGCAACGGGTGAGTTTGGGGGTTGTGGTTATTGGCGGATTATTTAGCTCGACGTTATTGACGTTAGTAGTGGTTCCTGCGGCCTATGGCTATATCGAGCGATTGCGTGAGTGGTTGCTTAGATTTAGACCGAATCGCTAACTTTCAATTCTAAAATCCTATCTTTTTTTTAAGGTCTTACGGGTCAGATCGACTGTTTTTTTTGGACTCTCATATAAGTATTTTTAGCGCCGTATTTTGTTCAAGAAATAAGGAATCAAGTGGCAGAAAAACATGAGCTATGGACGATTGAAAAATCGTAGGATTTTCGAAGTTTATGTATCAGTGGTTGATGAACAATTGCTGAGTTGTGGGTAATAATTGCGTTTCTGATATTATCGATATCGTTTTCTTGAAATAAAACGTGTACAAGATAAAGCGTGCTGACGATATGTGTTGGGATTTTTTTGGATGTCAATAATATGGCGTATATCCATTCCTCGTACAAATTGACGTAATACAAACAGGTCTTCTTTTGGGAATCCTTTAACGAGATAGCGTTCTTCTGCATGTGTTATAGGATTGGTATGAGTGCCAAGAAACATATCATTTTCGTGAATGTTATTCACAATCATTTTGTGTTCATTCGAGCATAAATTTGGATTTTTGTCCTTTCAGAGAACACTAGGTTGTGCTGCTAATCTTGCATCATAAGCATCCGGGGTTTCGTTATCGAGTGGAGGTCAAAAAGGTCGAAATGACATTGCTTCAAGGGGTGTTTTTCTAATTGGGATGATTATGTTGTAATTGATGGGTTTAATCTCATCCAGACGGGATCTTCACGCAGCCTTACTGCTAAAGCTACGATAAATCTGGGGGGCTATTCTTGTAGCTCTTTTTGTTATACTCCATGCTAATCCTGCCATAAGTTAGTTTTTATATTAGGGTAGTATATGTTTTTACTAAAGGAGTTTTTATGCATCATCGTCTTGAAGTGTTGGTTAAAGAATTGCGAGAAATGGGTCTGTTGGTTGGGGTGGGATCTTTGTTGTCTTGGGATCAGGAAACGTATATGCCCTCGGGTGCCATCGGTGTACGGTCGGAGCAGTCTGCGCTTTTGGCAAGTTTGGTGCACGAAAAATTTACGGGGGACCGATTTTCTGGTTTTCTTTCAGATTTAATGAATAGCGATATGGACGATTTTTCTAATTCAGAAAAGCGATTATTAATGGAAGTCCATCGCGATTGGAAACGGGCGATATGTTTGCCCACATCTTTTGTGTCGGAGTATAGCCAGTTGGTGTCTCATGCCCAGCATGTTTGGCAAGAGGCGAGGGAAAAATCTGATTTTACTTTGTTTCAACCCCACTTAGAAAAGCTGGTCGAAAAAAGCAGAGAAAAAGCAGCGTATATCGATGCTCAAAAACCGGCCTATGATGTCTTGCTAGATACGTATGAGCCTGGCATGACTACGGCCTATTTGACCCCGCTTTTTGCGACATTGCGAGAAGGGCTTGTCGAGATTTTACATCGTCTTCCATCTCATGAAGATGTTTTGTCTGATCGTGTGTTTCCGGTTGATAAACAATGGGATTTTGGCATCTGGTTTTTGACGCAGATGGGATTTGATTTTTCGCATGGCCGTCAGGACAAATCTACACATCCGTTTACGACGCAGTTCCATCCGCATGATGTACGGATTACGACGCGTTTGGATGCGCATCATGTGATGGATGGGTTTTCGAGTACGGTGCACGAAGGAGGCCATGCGTTGTATGAGCAAGGGCTAGATCCTGCTTGGTTTGGGACGCCATTGGGCGAGGCGATGTCGTTGGGTATTCATGAAAGTCAGTCTCGGATGTGGGAAAATAAAATTGCGAAGAGCGCATCATTTTGGAAGGGGCAGTATGGTCGTTTCCAGGCATTATTTCCTGAAGCTTTGTCAGATATTAATTGGGAAACTTTTTATAAAGCTGTGTGTCGCGTGAAGCCGTCGTTGATTAGAGTAGACGCGGATGAAGTGACTTATAATTTACATATTTTAATTCGGTATGAATTGGAAATTGCGTTAATGGACGGGACATTGAAAGTGTCAGATTTACCGGCTGCTTGGAATAAAAAGTATGAAGATTATTTAGGGATTTGTCCGCCGGATGCAAGTCAAGGTGTATTACAGGATGTGCATTGGTCTTGTGGTCTTTTTGGATATTTTCCGACGTATACGTTGGGGAATTTATATGCGGCGCAATTTTTTGAAAAAATGAAAGAAGAGATTTTAGATTTGGACGGATGTATTTCGCGAGCAGAATTTGCGCCGATTACGTCTTGGCTGAGAAAAAATATTCATGGTGTTGGGCGCGGGAAAACACCTCAGGAATTGGTGAAAGATGTGACCGGAAAATCGTTGTCTCAGGAGGCGTTTATTGCTTATCTTTTGGGGAAATATTTGTAACATTCATCCCCCCCTCAAATTCCCATTCGGGAATTTGAGGGGGGGATGAATGTTACACAAGGTGGGGATGAGTGTTATTTTCTTTGTGTGTCTTTGCATGCGTTGGTATAATCGATTTATGTTACTTTCTTTTTCTGACCAAATGGGTTTTTTAAGTGTGTGTCTGGGGGCTTTGTTTTGTGGGGGGCTTTTGGGGATGGAGCGGGAATATCGGCAGAAACCTGTTGGTTTTCGCTCTATATTATTGATCTGTTTTGTGGCAACTGTTTTAACGTATTTTGCGTTTCATTTGTCTTCTAAATCTGATCCGGGGCATGTTGTTTCTCAGGTGATTTTGTGCGTGGGTCTTTTGGGTGGTGCGGTGATGGTGTATGCCCGTCAATTTTTGAAAGGGTTGAAGTATGCGGTGGGGATTTGGGTGGCGGGATCGGTGGGGGTTTTATTGGGGGGGATGTTTTGGCAGGCGGCTATTTTGTTAACTGTTGTGTCGTTGTGTTGCTCACTTGTAAGCTGGGTTTTTTGCAAGAGTGCGTCGATACAGAATTTATACTCGCTGAGTATTGATGCTAGGACAATGAGTGCGTTAGCGGTAGTAGAAGATATGATTGAGAAATTTGGATTAATAGTTGAGCAAAAGCGGATGATGAAGCAAGACTCGTTACATTTGGATGTCACATATACAGCGACATCCTTGACGCATCATTTGTTTATTAAACGGTTATTGCATACCCGCGGGGTTGGGGATGTGAGGATCATTTAGAACCTTACACTAGTTTGGATGCTTCTTCCAAAGCTTGGGAAAGAGGATTGTTTGTCCAAATGCCACTGAATGCTCTGCTCATCGTTTTCTGCATAAGTGGTGCTGTAGCTGTTGAATTTTCTGTGTGTGTATTTTCGCTAATTTTGCGTATTCTTTCCTTTGTTTCTCTATATGCAAAATCAAGTGCTGCTTGGGCGATTTCTTTTTGGAAGCCTTTCTAAGTTTTTGTTGCTTAATGAGGGGCTTAAATAATAACATTTTGTCTAGCGGCTGGCTTCTTTCTGATTAGAGATAATTCGAGCAGTTTCTAGGTGACCAAACCATTGGGGAATCATGGGAGTATAGGTTTCGTGTTTTGCTATTTCACTATTAAGTGCGCTAAAGTTTTTTGTAGGATTAAATACAGTTTGTGCGGTTTTGTTTGCATTATAAACCTCCATTTCTACATAGGTTTTGATGGCGCTTAGTCGTTGAACTGAGTTATGAAGGAGTGCTGTATAAATCTGAAATGCGGAGGCGAAATCTCCTTTTGTAAATTGTATAGGGTTTTGTTAGAAGCGGCTTCAAGTGGTTGTTCTAGAATTCTGGTTTGTGCAAATGCTGTAAATGTCGCTTCGTTCAGGGCTGTCATTTGTTGGGCCATAAAAGTTGTAACTGCTTCTTTTTCTGTTGCAGTTTTTGGTATCCAAATTGGTGGAATAAGAGTCTTTCTTAATATGATCGGCATAGGATCGTCTTCGACACGTGTTGCGATTGCTTTTGCCATTAAGATGTTTAATTGTTCTTTTTCGTTATTGTCTGTACTTTTTTCGTGCATTGCAGAGAGTAATAGGAAATTGGTTCGTAATGGTTTGGTATCTGCTTTTTGAAATTCTTGAATGGAAGTGCTTATTGATTTGACCGTTTCTTTTGATATTTCGGAATCCTTTGGCCAATCTTTTTTAAATAGTGTGAGGGGGGGGCTTTTTAGGTGTCGTTTTTTTTGTAAAAAATTTCACTATTTCTCTTTTTGGCTTCTTTTGAGTAGTATAGTGTTATGAGAATTTTAGGGGTAACGTTGGGAGATCCTGGGGGTGTTGGCCCGGAGATTGTGTTGAAGGCTTTGGCGGGGTTTGATTTTGGGTCTGATATTGTTCCGGTTGTGTTTGGGCCTAAATCAATATTAAAGCACCCCTTTTTGGTGTCGTTTCTTAAGAGAGAATTTTTGCCTTGGTCTGGGCGCAAGCATGTTGTTGCCGGTGAATGGTATTGGATGGACATTCCGTTAGAGGCGGAATTGGAGATTGGAAAACCCAATTCTGATAATGGCGCTGTGTCCTGCCGATCTGTTGAATGTGCGGCGATTCATGCGTTATTGGAAGAAATTGATGTGTTGGTGACGGCTCCTATTTCTAAAACGTCCTGGCGAATGGCGGGGGTTTTGGAGTCTGGCCATACGACATTGCTGGGCCGATTGGCGGGCGACGAAATTGTGAGTATGGCGTTTTATACGCCGAAACTTAAGACTATTTTGGCGACGGTTCATGTGCCTTTGATGAAAGTGAGTAGTCTTTTGACGGAGGCCTTGCTTACACAAACTGTAGATCACGCACTTTTGTTTTGTCAGACTTTGGGAATTTTAGCTCCTAGGTTAGCGTTGGCGGGTTTGAATCCGCATGCGGGTGAAGGGGGGCTTTTTGGAACAGAAGAAGCGAGTTTGTTGATTCCATTTGCAGAAAAAATGCGTGAAAAAGGTGTGGATTTATCGGGGCCATTTCCGCCGGATGTGGTGTATCGCCTAGCCTATGATGGCCGGTTTGATTTGGTGGTGTCTTTGTATCATGATCAAGGACTTATTCCGATTAAGTTGTTGGCCTTTGAAGAAGCTGTGAATGTGACGGTGGGATTGCCTTATGTGCGGACGTCTCCGGATCATGGGACAGCGTTTGATATTGCTTATACCGGACAAGCCTCGGCAACGTCTATTGTGGCGGCGATGCAATTGGCTGTGCGTTTGGGAACTAATGAAATATCGCGTTAGGCAGGCATTGGGACAGGTCTTTATTAAAGACAAAAATATTATAGAAAAAATTATTCGATTCGCAGACTTAACTTTAGATGATGCTGTTTTAGAAATTGGGTGTGGCGAGGGTTGGTTGTCGCGACGTTTGTCAGAATCGGCAGGGTCTTTAACGATTGTAGAATTGGATGAACGGTGGTTGGAAGATACGCAAGAGCGCCTGTCGGATCGAAATAATGTCACGTTTGTAAGAGGCGATATTTTGAAGGTAGAATTTGAGGGAGTTTCGGCGCCAACATTTAAAATCGTAGCCAATATTCCGTATTATATTTCAGCAAAAATTATTCAGTTAATCGTGGCCCATTGTGACCGTGTGAGTTCGGCTTTATTGATGCTTCAAAAAGAGTTCGCGCAAAAATTGGTGGCGGGTCCAGGAGACGCACTGTATTCGTCTTTGGCGGTGTATACGCAATTTTATTTTAAACCTAGCTTGGAATTTGTAATCTCTAAGAATTCATTTCGACCGGTTCCCAAAATTGATTCGGCGATGTTGCTTTTGATTCCCCGTGTAGAGCGTCCCATGGATATAGATCCAGCGTTTTTTTCGGCGGTGGTGCAGACCTCTTTTTGGGGGCGTCGTAAGCCATTGTTAAGTTGTTTGCGGAAGAGTCCGTTTTTGAATTTGAAGCCAGGGATCGAAGCGTTGCCTTTTTTTGAAGGGCGACTCGCTATTCGTGGAGAGCTTTTATCATTGAGTGAGTTTGAGCAGTTGTGTCGGGCTTTGAAGCCGTATACACTTTAGTTTTTATCAACTAGGAGGCGTTTCTTATGTTTGATTTAGATCTTATTAAACACGTTTATTCTGTATTTCCTGCTAGGGTTTCTGCATTAAGAAACTTAGTTAATCGGCCCTTAACGCTGACGGAAAAGATTTTATATACCCACTTATCAGATTCGTTGCCAGCAGTTTCTTATGAGCGGGGCAAGGATTATGTGGATTTTGCGCCGGATCGTGTTGCGATGCAAGATGCGACTGCGCAGATGGCTTTATTGCAATTTATGCAGGCGGGTAAACGTAAGGTTGCTGTTCCTTCTACGGTGCATTGTGATCATTTAATTCAAGCGAAATTAGGTGCCGATGAAGATTTGATTGCAGCTAATCAAACCAATAAAGAAGTTTATGATTTTTTGGCATCCATTTCTAATAAATATGGTATTGGATTTTGGAAGCCTGGGGCGGGTATTATTCACCAAGTGGTTTTAGAAAATTATGCATTTCCTGGGGGCATGATGATTGGTACCGATTCTCATACACCCAATGCTGGTGGATTGGGTATGGTAGCTATTGGTGTAGGTGGCGCGGATGCAATGGACGTGATGGCGGGCTTGCCATTTGAACTTAAATTCCCCAAATTAATTGGCATTAAATTAACGGGAAAATTGTCGGGATGGGTGTCTCCAAAAGATGTCATTTTGAAAGTGGCAGGTATTTTGACGGTTGAAGGGGGGACGGGTGCGATTGTGGAATATTTTGGCCCAGGTTCAGAGACGATTTCATGTACGGGGAAAGGGACTATTTGTAACATGGGTGCAGAGATTGGGGCGACGACCTCTTTGTTTGGCTATGACGACAAAATGGCCGCTTATTTAAATGTTACGGGCCGTTCGGATATTGTGAAATTGGCAGAAGAGATTCGAGAGCATTTGGTGCCGGACGAAGGCGCTTTTTATGACCAAATTATTGAGATCGATTTGTCAGAAATGGAGCCTTATATTAATGGGCCCTTTACACCTGATTTAGCCACGCCTGTTTCTCAGTTTGCACAAAAAGCGCGCGAAAATGGTTGGCCAGAAAAATTAGAGGTGGGTCTGATAGGGTCTTGTACCAATTCATCCTATGAAGATTTGACGAGAGCGGCATCCATTGCACAGCAGGCGGTCACTAAAAATCTAAAAGCCAAGTCAGAATTTACCATTACTCCTGGTTCAGAAATGGTACGTTATACGGCTGATCGGGATGGCCTTCTTGATGCGTTTTTGGCTATTGACGGAACGGTTCTCGCAAACGCTTGTGGGCCTTGTATAGGCCAGTGGGCGCGACATTCGGATGATCCAAGTCGTAAAAACTCGATCATGACTTCGTTTAATAGAAATTTTGCCAAACGAAATGATGGCAATATTAATACACATGCGTTTGTGGCGTCTCCAGAAATTGTGACAGCTTTTGCCTTGGCGGGGACCTTGTGTTTCAATCCCCTTACGGATTCATTGATTAATGAAGCGGGTGAATCTGTAAAGTTGGATGCGCCTGTCGGTGTGGAGCTTCCTCCTAAGGGTTTTGATGTCAAAGATGCGGGGTATCAAGAGCCTGTTCCGGACGGTAGTAAGGTGCAGGTTGTGGTGAGTCCTGTGTCTGATCGGCTTCAGCTTTTAGCCCCTTTTCCTGTTTTTGAAGGTAAAGATTTAATGGGTCTTCCGTTGCTGATTAAAGCTAAAGGCAAATGCACAACGGATCATATTTCGATGGCGGGGCCATGGCTTAAGTATCGGGGGCATTTGGATAAGATTTCGGACAATTTATTGATTGGCGCGATGAATGCGTTTACGGGTATACACAATTCAGTCAAAAATACGATTACTCATAGTTATGGAGCTGTTCCTGATACGGCCCGATTTTATAAGGCTCAGGGCTTGGGGTCTATTGTTATTGGGGATGAGAATTATGGGGAGGGTTCGTCGCGTGAGCATGCGGCTATGGAGCCTCGATATTTGGGGGTGAGGGCCGTTATTGTTCGTTCTTTTGCTCGTATTCATGAATCCAACTTAAAGAAACAAGGGTTGTTGGCGCTAACGTTTGAGAATGCAGATGATTATGAAAAAATTCAGGAAGATGACACGTTAGATTTGTTGGGATTAACCCTCTTTAATCCAGAGTCTAAGTTGAGTTTGGTTGTGCATCATGCCGATGGCCGCCTAGACACGGTGCCACTAACACATACCTATAACCAAGCGCAGATCGACTGGTTTAAGGCGGGATCGGCCTTAAATTTTGTTAATATGAAGGGATAGTCGGTTTTAGGGTGTGAAGCAGTTCGCGTTCTAGTTGTTCTTGTTTGCTGCTTTCAAATGTCAAAAGGAGTTTTTCTAGGACAATGTTTGGAATGAGGTCTGCATCTAGGATTAGGGGATGGATGGGTCCGAGAGGATCTTGTTTTTCGTAGGGTAAAAAGACGTATTTGCTGTAAGAAACGCCTTCTTCAAATAGAGGCGTTGAGGGGTCGTGTTTTAAAAGTTCTTTTGCATTGGCTGAGCGTGGGTTGAGTAGGACGGGTTTTCGAATGGGTAGCCGAGTCATAGGACAAAGTAGCCATTGGCGATTGCCTTTGAACATTTCTTTGAAATGAAAGAGGATCGTCATCAATGTTTTATTTTCGATATAGTCATTTTTAGAGAGCGGCCGTTTTGCGAGTGGATCGGTTGCGTATTTTTCTAGGTGTTGGTCGAGATGAAATTTATTGTAAGAGTAGCCGTAGGGGGTGATGACTGCGTTTTGGTAGGGTTTGTGTGAGAGGGGGCATGTGATGTGGGGGCTGAAGCGTTTATTGAGGGCTACTTTTTCTAGAATTTTGAGGGCATCTGGATCGGGAGGGGTTTGTTCTTGTAGGGTCACGATGGTGGGTACGTAGGTAGGTGCGATGAGGCTGCCAAAAGTTGTTGCAGACAATGTTTCTTGGTGAACAGAATAGTTTAGTGGAATAGGGATGAAGAGGTTGGTTTTTTGATTAAACCGCCATTGGTCTTTGATGCCTACAGCTTTGAGTTGTCGGGTCACTTCAGACGCTAACAATTTATCTTCTGCGAAAAAATTCCATTTATCGGCTTCTGTTTTCCAAATAAAAAAGGCAAGATCGGGTTGTTCTTCTTGTTCTTTCAGTTGGTTAATGAGTGTGGTGGTTTTTTTTTTTGCGTCTTCGAGAGAAGGGTGTGTTGCGAATGTGTGCTTTATGTAGGATAGCGTCTCGGGATTTTGGCAGGCATCTTCGTGTGATAAGGTTGAAACTATAAAGAGAATAAGTTCTTCTTTGGCCTGAAGATTTTTGGCGTGAGCCGGTGTTTGATAACTTCTGTGGACTTGCATCAGTGAAGTTCCTTGTTGTGACAAAATGTTAACTTGTTAATGGAAGTTTTTTTTTAGCTTTTTAAAAGGTCTCTCTTTAAAGTTCAGTTTATTGTATCTATGTTTTGATTTCAATGATTTTTTTGAGGGGAGCCCTTTTTTTTTAGGCTATCTTGATATAGAGTGACTCTTTTTTGGAAGGAGATTTTTATGGCTTCAGTACGGGTTAGATTTGCACCTTCGCCGACGGGAAATTTACATTTGGGAACACTTCGGACGGCGCTTTTTAGTTGGCTTTATGCACAGCATCATCAGGGTGTTTTTGTGTTGCGGATTGAAGATACCGATTTACAACGTTCAGAGTCGTATTATGAGCACTCTATTTTTGAGGGCTTGGCTTGGTTGGGCTTGGATGTTGAGGAAGGTCCCGAGTTGGATGGCGTTTATGCACCGTATCGGCAATCGGAGCGTGCTGCATTGGGTCTTTACCAAGCGGCCGCTGATCAGTTACTCGAAAAAAAAATGGCTTATTATTGTTTTTGTACAACCGAAGAGTTGGCGGCAGAACGCGCGTTGGCTGAGACGGAAGGCCGTCCGTATGTGTATTCACGTAAGGCGCTAGAATTAAGTGAAGAAGAAATTGCTGCTAAATTGGCTGCCGGTGAGCCGTATGTTATTCGGTTTAAAATGCCCGCGAATCAGATAATTACGTTTCACGATGTTATTAGAGGCGATATTTCTTTTGATTCGGCTTTGATTTCTGATTTTGTTTTGTTGAAATCAGATGGCACCCCTTCTTATAATTTTGCATGTGCTGTCGATGATTCGGCTATGGAAATTACACACGTTATTCGTGGTGAAGATCATATTTCCAATACACCTAAACAATTGGTTTTGTATGACGCTTTAGGGGTTACGGTTCCTGCCTTTGCCCATTTGCCTATGATCTTAGGTCCTGATAAATCTAAGCTTTCAAAGCGGCATGGGGCGACAAGTGTGACAGAATATCGGGAAGCAGGGTATTTGCCTGAGGCGTTATTTAACTATATGTCTTTGTTGGGATGGTCTTCTCCCGATGCACGCGAAATTATGACGCGGGATGAAATTAAAGCTTTGTTTACATTGGAACGAGTCTCTAAATCGGGAGCCGTTTTTGATGTGGTGAAATTAAAATGGATGAATGGCCAATATATTCGGAAATTGGATAAAACGGCTTTGTGGGATGCCGTCAAACCATTTATTTCTGAGGGCACACTAGCTTCTTTGTCGGCACGGTATTCTCCTGATGTATGTGAAGATATTATTTTTTCTGTGCGGGATAATTTGGATGTTTTAACAGATATTGAACAGTATATTAGTGTGTATATAGACTCTGCTGATACGTATAAAGAGAAAGTCTTGGCACTTGAGTTTTCAGAGTCAGATCGTCAGGTTTTGGCGCTTTTTTTAGAGCATTTACGAACGTTGCCTGGTGGACTTAGTCCAGTGGATGTTGACCGTATTTTAGAGCTCATTTTGGAACAGACGGGATTTGGAAAAGGCAAAGTGTTTAAGCCTATTCGTCTTGCCTGTTCTGGATATCCGTCCGGTCCTCATTTGCCAGAACTGTTGTCTATTTTAGGCAAAGATCTTTTGATCCAACGGTGCTAGAGGCGTATGTTACTCAGTTTCTAGAATCGTTTCGGCCGTTAGCGTTTCCAGAAGGGTTTGGATTTGACACTTTTTCCAGGGAAGATGTTATGGCCTATTTGGGGGATGAAACACGGTGGAATTTCCAGTTTAATAAAACGCCAGGTCGGGGTATTTTGTATAGTGTTTCCCACACAGATGTTCGCCGTTCTCTTCTCAATGGATTAGAAAAAGAGATGCGCTTGTCGATTATGGCGCCAAAGTTTAAGTATTTTAAAGTATTGCCTAAGTTGCATATTTTATTTGAAGATGACTCGTTACAAGTTCAGGATGTGTTGGATATAGGTATGGGGCATTCTGTGTATCGTATTGATTTGGCAGGAAAAAATGGACAGTTGTCTTCAGTCGTTATTAAACAAGAGGAGTGGCCGTCACATTCGTTTTTTTCTCAGGTGCTTCGTATTATGGGGTTTCCTGTACATCACGAAGGGCATGTGATTGATGATAGGGGGTGTTGGGAAATTTCGAGTTATCTGGGCTCTGAGACGGCGCAGCGCGTATTGTTGGGCCGAGAGGCTTCAGACGATATGTCATTGTTACTGGATCAGTTAGCCGCACAGGCTGCGCTGGGAGATGTATTTGGACGAGGGGATCGTCATTTTGAGAATTATTTATTCTACCAAAAGCAGTTATATCCTATAGATGTTTCGTTTTTGTTTTGGGAAGGAAACGAAGATTGGGTTCGGAAATATATTGCAGGTGGCATGATGGAGATGAGTTCACTTTCCATTTTTTCGGAGCAGCCGGATCGATTGCAAGCGTCTAAGCAACGCTTTTTCGATGTCTATTTCAAAACATTAGAGTCTATTAAATTGTGTCAGTCGAAACTAGAGATGTGTATAGAACATTATTTTGGTGTTAAGGATCCAGATACGTGTCGTAAAGTGGCGTATGTTCGGTCGCGTCTGTTGGATATATCCGATTATTTTCTTTCGCAAAAGAAATTATACGAAGAGGCATTTGAAGAGATGCAGGTGCGACGGATTCAAAAATTACGGTTGCAGGAGTTGGTTTTGGCGTCTTCAGAGATACTCACTTACAATGCTTGGCTCAAAATGTATTATTTGGCGGATCGTGATCGCTTAAGTACTTTCTATCTTTTAGAGGATCATCCTGATATCCAGTTCTGAAGTTCTTTAATGAGCTTGGCGTTGATGATTTCTTCGCCCGATTCTGCATAGATTCTTGCGATGGGTTCTGTTCCTGAGAGACGAATGAGCACCCAGTCTGAGCTAGAGAAGATTATTTTAAGGCCATCTCGTTGATCTAGACTTTCTATTGGTTGTGAGAAAAAGGGTTGGAGACTTTCTGATGTGGCAGTTTGGCAGGAGGTTATGATTTTTTCTTTGTGACTAGGATTAAATGGGTGCGTGGTTTCACAGAAGTGACGATTTCCGTATCGACTATAAAGGCTATTTCGTAACTCAGAGAGTGGGGTGGTGATTTCGGATAGGTAAAGAATGAGCATAACGGCTGGCAAGAAGCCACATTTTTCTAGTGTATGAAAGGAGGCACTGAATCCACCAGATGATTCTACCCCAAATGCAATTTGATTGTTGTTACGGGCTTTTTCAAGTTCTGGGGCAATGTATTTAAAGCCGACGGGGGTTTCTGTATAGGTGAGTTGATGTTTTTTTGCTACGGCTTTGATTAATCCTGAAGAGGCCAATGTTGTGACGAGTTTGGTCAGGGGGAGCCCTTTTTGCAGGGCGTATTCGGCTAGTAGGACGCAAATTTCTTCTGGTGATACAGGATCGCCCTTTTCGTCTAAGATGGCGTGTCTGTCGCTGTCTGGGTCGTGTGCGATAGAAATATCTGTATGGGCTGAGCGTAGTTCTGTTAATTGGGCGTAATCAGTAGGGTTTGTGGGGATGTTTCCGAAATCTGAGCGAGGATCTTCGTGAAAGATGTGGCTGGTGATGATTGGTAGGTGTGGAAGTAGTTCTTTCCAGACGCTGGCTGCTGTACCGTGTTTGGCATCTATGGTGACGGAAATCTGACGATTAGGCGTGCTATTGAACGTAGACAGGTTTTGAAGAAGGGTTTTTGCGAAATTTGCCATGGGGGTGATGATTTGAATGGGGAGTTTATGGTTTATTTGAGCTGCTGGATGGTTGAGGTGCTGATTGGCGCGCGCTTGGAGTCGGTTTGTAACGTCACTTGGTGCCGGTGCGCCATTGGCTGGGTTGAATTTAATGCCGTTATACTCAGGGGGATTATGAGACGCCGTAAGAATAAGGCCTCCATCGAGCTTAAGGTGCTGAATAGCCCACGAAATAACGGGGGTTGCAGTATAGGTTTCGCAGAAAAATACTTGGACGCCTCGAGATGCGAGTGTCTCTGTGACGGCATGTGTAAAGCTTCCGTCTGAGCGTTTTGGATCGTTTCCTGTTCTAGGATCATAACCTACGATGAGTTTTGGGGGTGATTTTGTTTTGAGAAGCATGTCTGCAACTGCATGAGCGATGGCGATTACTTGTGCAATCGTAAACGAATCGCCGATAATTCCGCGATGTCCTGATGTGCCAAATTGAATAGGTTTGTGAGTTGTCATAAGTTTGGTGCCGAGAACAGGACTTGAACCTGCACGGGGTTGCCCCCACTAGCCCCTCAAGCTAGCGTGTCTGCCAATTTCACCACCTCGGCAAAAAGGAGATTAAATCTGATGTGAGTATATCAATGGGGGGAAGATCTCTACAACCCTTGGTATACTGGACTATGATGAGCTTAGCCCCTTTTGTTTTAGGTAATCAGATATTTGATTTTTCCCGTACATATATCATGGGCATTGTGAATGTGACGCCTGATTCGTTTTCTGATGCCGGTTTGTTCTTGGATGTAGATCACGCATTGCGTCATATTGAGCAATTAATTTCTGACGGGGCAGATATTATTGATATTGGTGCAGAATCTACACGGCCAGGCGCAATATCCATTTCTGGTGACGAAGAATGCCAACGTTTAGAGCCTCTTTTGAAACAATATTGTCGATTTTTTTCTGTGCCATTATCGCTTGATACCACGAAATCTTCTGTTGCAGAAATGGGCCTTTCTTATGGGGTGAGTATGATTAATGACGTGTCTGGATTGGTGTATGATTCTCAGATGTCGAGGGTGATTGCACGTGCGGGGGCGGCGGTTGTGGTCATGCATTCGCAGTCTGAACCTGTTTATGCGGATGTTGTCGCAGATGTTAAGCTGTTTTTGTCGAAGGCAGTACGTGTTGCTGTTGATGCCGGTATTACGTCAATTATGATTGATCCTGGGATTGGATTTGGAAAAAACGGCTCTCATAACTTATGCTTATTACGAGACTTGTCTCAATTGACTTCATTGCCCTACCCCATTTTAGTGGGAACATCACGAAAACGATTTATTGGAGCATTGACGGGAGAAGATGTGGATCAACGATTAGAGGGAACGCTGGCTTCTGTTGTGATTGCGGCTGAACATGGGGCTCACTTTGTACGTGTGCATGACGTGAAGGCAATAAAGGGCGCCTTATTGGTGGCAGATGGGATTAGATTATCATGACATTCTTAACGGAAGTCTATATCGGTTTGGGTTCTAATGTTGGGGATAAAGAGGGGCGGCTTAGGCGTGCATTAGAAGCGTTGGATGCGTCGGAGGGTATTCGGGTTAAGGCGGTGTCAAAATTCCTGCCAACCAAAGCCGTATCTCGTGTCAGGCAGCCCGATTTTATTAATGCGGCAGCAAGACTGGAAACGTATTTAACGCCGGATGAATTGTTGACGGTTTTATGCGATATCGAAAAAAAAATGGGGCGTGCGAGTAAGGGTAATTATGATCCCAGAACACTGGATTTGGATATTTTGTTTTATGGCGATCAAATTGTATGTACAGATAACTTAACGATTCCACATCCGCTGTTGCACGAACGTTTATTTGTGCTGACGCCACTTGCAGAGATCGCGCCTGATTTTGTGCATCCTGTATTGGGTGCACGTATTCGAAGTTTAGAAAAGCAGTTGTTACCCTCATGATGAAGTTATTTGATGTTCATTCTCTAGATGAATTCTCTCGTTTTTCAGAATGGGTATCACAACAGCTCAGGCCAGGAGATCGGGTGTTGTTGTCTGGTGATATGGGGTCCGGAAAGACGACGTTTGTGGCGCAAGTCGCCAAATTTTTGCATAGCCGTTCTTTGGTTACATCACCAACATTTACTCTGATTCAACGGTATGAAGCGGATTTGCCTTTGGTGCATATGGATTTGTATCGTTTGGAATCGGAGCAATCACTTTTGGGTTTGGATATTGAGGCCTATTTATCTGATCCCAGAACGGTGGTTTTTATTGAATGGCCTGAGCGTTTAGGTCGTTTGCGCCCAGAAGACTTTTTAAAGATAGAGTTTTCCTATTTACCGGCTTTTTCGGAGTATCGTAAAATTTCGGTATTGGGTGCAGGTGAGCGCTGGAATGTTAATTTAGAATTATTTAAAATATAATAGAAAATTATGATCGAAACCAGTGATGTTATTTTGCAGCAGAAGCGACGGGTAATTTTAATTGGGCTGAGTATCTGCCGTTAGTGAAGACGCTGGGGTATTACTTGACAGATGTGCAGGACCTGCGAGGTAACCATGTGACGTATACGTACGAGCAATATACTGGAGTCCAGCAATTGTGTCGTGAATACACTAGTAATAGAAATTCTATTTTAGATCGATTTTCGAACTATTTAGAAGCGGCAGTAAAGTTGCGTGAGCCGGATTTTAAGGAGTACACTTCTGCGTACTGGCGGCATCTGAATAGGTCTTTTCGTATTACGGATAGTTTTGGCAGGACGATATAGATTCGATATGACGGTACCAAGAAAGAGCAATTGACGGGGGTTCAATACAAGAATCCGAATGGGATAGATACCAATATTCTGTATAGTTATGATAGTAGTGGTAATATTTTGTCTGTTCAATTGGGGTTATTGCCTAAAAAACATATTCCTATCAGACATATAAACCTTCTTTTAGAATTTTTTCTGCTTATGATCAACATGTGAAGTGGAGTGTTTGGTGAGGCACTTATTCGGAAAATAAGTATTTAGGAAGTATGGTTGATTTTAATCGAAATGCTCTTGATGGACGTTTGCTTATACAAACAGTTACATCATTGGGTAGTAAGATTTCGTATCAATATAAAGAATCGATACAGCATGTTGTGGGGCTAGATAATGACTATCCTTTGGCGGGAGGTTATCCTGTTGTGACACAGAAGAAAATTGATGAGATCTTCTCTCAAAAATTACAATATTGTTTATCCAAGAGCCCCAAATGGGAAAATTCGTAAGGTTCGTGCCTTTATGTATCCCCACTCACGCGGGGTTTTTATTTTCTGCTTAAACTTCTATTTCGCAACAGTCCCCCCTAGGCAGAATCACCCAAGAAACCGTCACCGTAAAACCCCTCAATAAAACCTATTCCATCTAAACCGGATACAACAACGCCAACGGTCAAATCGTAAGGGTTAGTAATACTACAGACTAGATAGAAGTCCAATAAAATGCTGTTAGGAACCCTTTTGTTGAAAAATTATTAAAAGGGGCCTGAGTGAATTTTTAAAGGCTGGCTTTTACGTAATCTCTGTTCATTCTGGCGATGTTTTCGACGCTAATGTCCTTGGGGCATGCGGCTTCACATTGGTATTCGTTCGAGCAGTTCCCAAAACCTTCTTTGTCCATTTGGAGAACCATGTTTTTGGCGCGTGAGTAGCGTTCTGGTTGGCCTTGTGGGAGTAGGCTGAGGTGGTTTATTTTTGCTGAGACGAAGAGCATGGCGGAGGCGTTTGGGCAGGCTGCGACACAAGCACCACATCCGATACATTGGGCTGCATCCATGGCACTGTCTGAAGCATCTTTTGGAATGAGAATGACGTTTGCATCGGGGGCGCTTCCTGTGCGGACGGAGATATATCCGCCTGCTTGGATAACGCGGTCGAAAGCGGTGCGATCAATAGCCAAATCCTTAATGACAGGGAAGCCTTTGGCTCTAAATGGTTCGATGATGATGGTGTCGCCGTTTTTGAAGTGGCGCATATGAAGTTGGCAGAGGGTTGTTGATTTTTCTGGGCCGTGGGCTTCGCCGTTGACGACTGCGCCGCACATGCCGCAAATGCCTTCTCTGCAATCGTGGTCGAATGCGATGGGGTCGTTATTTTTGAGGGTTAAATTTTCATTGAGTTGGTCGAGCATTTCTAGAAATGATGCGTCAGGACTGACATGATCTAGTTTGTGGGTTTCAAATTTGCCTTTTGATTTTGCATTTTTTTGACGCCAAACTTTGAGGGTTAGCTTGATTGTTTTTGCGCTCATGTTATTTATAGCTCCTTTGCGTCAAGTGCACTTCTTCAAAGGCCAGGGCTTCTTTGTGTAGGGTGGGTGTTTCGCCTACGCCGTTAAATTCCCAGGCTGCAACGTAACAGAAATTTTCATCATCGCGTTGTGCTTCGCCTTCGTCTGTTTGATATTCTTCTCGGAAATGGCCACCACAAGATTCTTTTCTGTGGAGGGCGTCGGTGACGAGGAGTTCGCCAAATTCTAGGAAATCGGCTACGCGTCCGGCACGTTCTAGGGTTTGGTTAAATTCGCCAGGTGAGCCTAGTACATTGACGTCTTTCCAGAAGGCTTCTCTTATTTCGGGAATACGTTTGAGTGCTTCTTTGAGGCCGGATTCGTCGCGTGCCATGCCGCATTTGTCCCATAGAAGTAGACCGAGTTCGCGATGGAAATCGTCGACGGTACGGGTGCCTTTGATGGAGAGAAGCTGTTCGGTTTTGTTGATGACTGTTTTTTCTGCGGTTGCTACGTCTGGATGAGATACGGTGATTGGATCGATTTTTGTTCCGGCTAGATAATTTCCGATGGTGTAGGGCAAGATGAAATAGCCGTCGGCGAGTCCTTGCATGAGGGCACTGGCTCCCAATCTGTTGGCGCCGTGGTCTGAGAAATTCGCTTCTCCGATGACGAAGAGTCCGGGTAAGTTGCTCATTAAATTGTAGTCTACCCAGAGTCCACCCATCGTGTAGTGAATGGCGGGGTAAATCATCATGGGCTCTTTGTATGGATCAGAGGCACTGATGCGTTGGTACATGTCGAATAAATTCCCGTAGCGGGCTTTGATGGTGTCTTTGCCTAGGCGTTTGATGGCGTCAGCGAAATCTAAATAGACCGCGAGTCCGGAGGGACCTACGCCTCTGCCTTCGTCGCAAACATATTTGGCGTTGCGAGATGCAAGATCTCGGGGAACAAGATTCCCGAAACTGGGGTATTTTCTTTCTAGATAATAATCGCGTTCGTCTTCTGGGATTTGTTTGGCGGGGCGTTTATCGTCGGCTTGTTTAGGGACCCAAACGCGTCCGTCATTCCGTAAGCTTTCACTCATCAATGTGAGTTTGGATTGTGAATCTCCGTGGACGGGAATGCAAGTT
Source organism: Candidatus Margulisiibacteriota bacterium (assembly GCA_009691415.1). GTDB lineage: Bacteria > Margulisbacteria > Marinamargulisbacteria > SXXA01 > SICP01 > SICP01. The sequence goes on along the minus strand of SICP01000002.1, from coordinate 26,294 downwards.
GGGTGGATTTGTGTGTAGCAAGGGTTGGCAAAATAAGCGCCTTTTTTGTGCGCGCGCCAAGTGGCTGTTACATTGCATCCCATGGCGTTGGTAGAGAGGAAGTAGGCGTTGCCGTAACCGCCGGTTCCTAGTACGACTGCGTCTGCGATATGGGACTCGATTTTTCCTGTGACTAAATTACGGGTAACGATGCCGCGTGCTTTGCCATCGATGACAATGAGTTCTAGCATTTCGGTGCGGCTGAACATTTCGACGCTGCCTTTGGCGATTTCTTTTTCGAGTGCGCTGTAGGCACCTAATAGAAGTTGTTGTCCTGTTTGTCCTCTCGCATAAAACGTTCTGGAAACCTGTGCGCCTCCAAATGAGCGGTTGTCTAATGTGCCACCATATTCTCTGGCAAACGGAACGCCTTGTGCGACGCATTGGTCGATGATGCTGTTGCTGATTTCTGCGAGTCTGTGAACGTTGGCTTCTCTTGCACGAAAATCGCCGCCTTTTACAGTGTCGTAAAATAAACGTCGTGGGCTGTCTCCATCATTAGGATAATTTTTTGAGGCGTTGATCCCCCCTTGAGCAGCGATACTGTGTGCGCGACGCGGACTGTCTTGGAAGCAGAAGCATTTGACTTTGTATCCGAGTTCAGAGAGAGAGGCTGCGGCTGATGCACCTGCAAGTCCTGAGCCTACGACGATCACGGTGTGTTTGCGTTTGTTGGCAGGGTTGACGAGTTTCATATTGAATTTGTGTTGGGTCCATTTTTCGTGCATAGCGCCTTCTGGAATATTGGAATTAAGGGATTTTGTCATGGGCAGCTCCTTTACTGTAGGTGGCACAAGAGTGCACCAGAATAATGGATGTAGTTGATATAAAGAGGGATGCTGCTAAAGCCAATGGCGATAATGTAGCCGAGGCCTTTGCTGATGGTTCTGATGGGGCCTGGTCGGCTGGCGCTGACAACACCAAAGGATTGAAATACACTTTGAACGCCGTGTGATAGATGGAAGCCTAATGAGCATACCGCTGCGATATAAACGACGGCTCTCATGGGATTTAATAATGCGTTAAACACCATGCCGTAGGTGGCAAGATCTTGGCCGTTTACGATGCTGGTTTTAGGCCATGGCGCAGACCATGTGAAATCTAATAAATGGAGAATAAGAAAGAAGAGTACGAGAGGGCCTGTGTAGCGCATGGTTTGTGTTGCAAAAGACCTGTTTTTATTTTTTGTGACGGCATAAGCGCGACCTCTGGCGTTTTTGTTTTCTATGATGAGTGCAATGGTGAAAATGATATGGACGCTAAAAGTGAGGAAGAGACCGATTTCCATGACTTGGAGAAGACGGCCCATGCTGTGAAGTGCATGTGCGTAGGTATTGAATAGTTCGGGGCCTTTAAAAATGAGTAAATTCCCGATTAGGTGGAGAATTATAAATATAACGAGTGCTACGCCAGATACAGCGACGACTTGTTTTTTTCCTATAGAAGAATTGAGATACGTTTTGAAGGTGCTCATTGATTGACTCCTTAGCGGTTTAAAGTTGCGTCGATTATTGTAACGTCTGATGAGCTTCGTCACAACCTTGGTTATTTGGCGAAATTAGTAAAGTTTGAGTCGAGTGTATTACGGGGGAAATGGCGGCTGGTGATTCGACCTAGTTAGTCTAGTTGTTTTTTTTCGAGAATTCTTAATTTTGCACTCTTCGCTCGAGAATTTCCCCTAATTTCTGATTGGCTAGCTTGGATAACATGTTTGTTGATTTTTTTGATTTGGGCTTTGTGATCGCGGGCCCAATTTTTAACGAGACGATCTTCGCCTGAGTGGAACGTAATCACTGCGATTCTGCCATTGGGTTTAATGATGTCGAGCATTTGATCTAGGCAGTCTGTGAGTACTTGAAATTCGTTGTTCACGACGATGCGTAATGCTTGAAAGACTTGGGAGTAGGTTCGCATCATGAGGGCGCGTTTGTCTTTGAAATAGAAGCTTTTTTTGATGAGGGCTAAAAGTGGATCTGTGTGGGTGAGGGGGGTTCTTTTGCGTTCATAGATAATGTTGTCTACGAATTTTTCGGCATTGTGGAGATCTCCGTAAGTTTTGAAGAGGTCTATGAGTTCATCTTTGTAAGAATTATTGAGAATGTCTGCGGCAGTTTTTTGGTTGAGGGAGGGATTCATGCGCATATCCAGGACTTCATTTCTGGAAAAACTAAACCCTCTTTCGGAGCTGTCTAAGTGAAAGGAGGAGAGGCCTAGATCGAGTAAAATTTTATTGGGTTTGTTATCGCCGACGGCTTCTTTTAATTGACTGAAATTGCCATGAAAAAGCGTGATGTTTAGGACGGTTTTGAATTTTTCTTGGCAGTGTTTAATGGCGTTGGGATCTTGGTCGATGCCGATGAGGTGTCCCTTTGGAATGTGTTCCAGAATAGCTGTACTGTGTCCACCGTATCCAATGGTTCCGTCTACGACAATGTCAGTTGGTTGTAGATCGAGTGCGGAGAGAGTTTCTTCTAACAAGACGGGGATATGAATAGGGGTCATTGGGTATATAGTGTATCAAAAATTAGAGTTTTTAATTCAGGGTTTGTTTTGGGGTAGACAAGTATAAGTCCGGCGCGGCAGTTTGTTTGATGTCGGGTATTAAGATGGGCTATTAATTTGGCATCGTTTGAAAAGGGCGAAACGCTTTTGGCGTTTGCGTGACAGAGAGGACGGTCGTCTGTTGCATAAATGAGTTCGATTTCTAGATCGGGCCGATGCTTATAAATTAAGATGAGTGGGGCGATGACATCCCAGAGTTTTGTGCCTGGTTTATAAAAGACGTGGCTTTCGCCTTCTAATAATTTAAGTAAATTAATGCCGATAGATTTAACCCGAAGTCCTGTGGCACCGGTTTTTTTAAGAATATGATCAAAGCAAACGGCTTCATGTTCGCGAGAGTTGAGGTATTCTGTACCGATGATGAGATTTTGTTTAGTTGTTTTTTGGGTTGGTATTGTGTCCATATGAAAATAGCGATTTTGTATGGGAATACCAACAAAGCTTGTGACAGGAATCCCTTGTCGAATACATCCAAAATGCATCGTCACTTGGTCGTTGCCATCAATAAAATTGCTGGTGCCGTCGATAGGGTCGATGTACCAAATAGTATCGTCGGGAGAAAGCGTGTCTTTTACACCTTCTTCACCGATAATTTTATGTTCGGGGTAGAACTTTCCAAGCCATTGCCGAAACAGTTTTTCGATGGTGATATCCACTTCCGTGACCAAGTCTAAAGGTTCGTCTTTCGTCTGAATAGCAACATGACCTTGGCCTGCTTTTGCGTGGTGACCAAATTCAATTCCAAGTTCGACTAGGGCTTCAGATAAGGCTTCGTCGGTTTGGTTTTTCGGGCCGTTTTTCCAGGCGGAGTTGGTCATGATGGGGGTCCATGTCATGGGTTGAGTGTAGCTGAAAATTTATGGGTCGTGAATGAGTGTTTCTATGTAGATTTAAAGTCCAAGTTTAAATTTGCATAAACATTGTCTTGCTTCTGTTTTTATCCTGCAAATCCCAATTCAGACTGGCTTTACATATCTATTTCCTCTGGAAGTTTGAACCTTTGTTTTTTTGGGTAATAAAAAATAGATTGAGATTTTTGCGCAAAAGTTTCGATAATTTTGTATGACCTTGAAAAGTAAAGGAGATTTTCATGAAACCTACCTACCTACCTACCTACCTACCTACCTACCTACCTACGCAAGCTTGTTGCCTTTAATCCGTTAGCAGATAGAGCTTTCGTTTTTAATCAGAAAACAGAATTATATTTGAGGGGGCTAACAGATAACCCCAATATTCGATACATCCAAGATACTCCACGTTTTGATTATGGTGTCTATGTTAACAGTCTAAAATATATTGGGTTTTCAATCGAGCGTGCGCAGCTTCATAATCCTATATATGAAGGCAAAGATCCTGCTGGTGCGCTAGATAAATTACTTAAACTTCCGTTGCTTATCTTGGATTGTAAATCTGCACTGAATTTGGCTAGATTGCTAGCTTTTCGGGATACTATTGATTCACATTATTTTAATCAATCAAAATGGTATGTTTCAACTGAAAAAACAACTAAAGGTTCAAAAATTAATTTGGGAGACCCTCCCCCGTTAACCGACATGTCTATGTATCATCAGACGTTTGATTCGATTTCTACCATTACTCCGAATCAAGTTGATCTGCAACCTGGGGATCAAGTTTTTATTATGGGGACTCCTTATGCCTTTGCCTTTCGACCTACAGTAGAAACAAACGCCTTTAATGTTCTATATGTTGGTAAAGATTCAGAAGGTGAGCATCAGTTTTTTGGTTTTAGATCAGATATACGAGAAGGGTTTACTTATCCACAATTAATGGACTTATTTCAAGAAACACTAGTGGCGCCGATAACGGTTGGGGATTTGAGGCGAATTTATTCGAATATGAACGGTGATCCTAATGGGTGTGTTCCATACTCCCCGCTGACGAACAAAGAAATATGGGAGGCTTTATGTCCAACATCGCAATCCCAGATAGAGGCGATAGGTATTTTGAGGGATCCTAATAAACTTATGGCAGACTCTACTCGTTTTGTTGTTCCAGATCAATTTAAGACCAGTCCTGCTTTGGGTGTTCGAGAAGTCCATCGTACAAATCCAACGTATTTTAAGCAGGTGGTTCGGCCTAATGTAAATTGGCTCTCTATTGATATGACGAGGCCTTTAATTCACACTGAAGACTTTTTTAGGAATTTTGAGTCTGAGGCATTTCATCAGCAAGATATGATGGAGGTTCTTTATACCTTTCATCAAAATTGCTTGGACCCCAGTAAACAGAAAACGTATGGGGGGCTTTTATTGTGGGGAGATCCAGGGACAGGAAAAACAGAATTATGTAAACAGGTTGTTGATAAATTAGAGAGAGCTGGAAAATCGAGAGCTGGAAAATCTGTTTATAAACAAACTATGCACAATGCGTCGGATGTTTTCCCTGATTTTATAAAGATGCTCTCTAAATATGTCAATGACGAAAAAGGTCTTTTGGATGCCATTATTGAACGTTTTAAAGAAAGTTGGTCAAAGATGGATGTATTTTATTTGGATGATATTAATGCGCCTATTTCAGAGCATGCTTATATTGCTAAGGCTATTATAAAATTTGCTCAACAAGAGCATAAACAAGTGCTAGTTAATTCTAATATTCAGGTGGATTTTCTTTTGGGAAGTAATGATCCGATTGTTGGGTTTTTTGCAAAGCATCATGTGGTGGGGGAGGATTATCGGATGAGGACGGCGTGGTTTAAGCTTCCGGCTCCTACCCCTATTGCTATGCCTTCCGGAAAAAGCTGGACTGATGACCAACACGGTATTTTTAATCTGACACATAGTCTACTTCAGGCCTCTCCCCCAGACGATCATAATATTGGTATTTTTGTGACGGGGGCTCCTGGTATTGGTAAAACGACGGTTATTAAAGAAGCGCTTTCTGGCACTTCCTATCTCACTGTTTCACCCAGTTCTCCACCAACTTTGGCGGGGATTAGGGAGAGCGATGCCACGGTTATTTTGTTCGATGATATTAACGGGTTAAGATTCAATTTGGAGTATTCTCAGTTGGTTTCGTATTTACTTAATAGCGATGCTTGTATCAAAAATCGTAACGGGCAGCCTATTAAGTTTATTATTACGTCTAATGAAAAGGTGGATCATTTTTTTAAAGCTGATCGTACTAATCCTGACTTTCAAAATACTGATATGCGTCGGGAAAGTCGATTTAAACGGGCGTTTGCTATTTTTGATTCCAAATCAAATAAAGATTTCAGATCGTCACAGGCAGATGCCCGGTTTAGTGTTGGTTCTGATGGGGTCGTGCAAGTGGGTGTGGTTACACTTGATATTTCTAAATATTGTAGGAAGTGTAAGGACTTTGCCACTGCTGAACAGTTTAAAGAGCAAAGTGAGTATAAGAAAGAAGTTTTAGGAGATATTAAGCCTGCTCATTCCTTGTCTGTAGTGTATGATCCAGACCAGAGTTTTGGAGTAGCTGATCTTTGGAAAGCTATTTTGGACAATATAGCAAATGGGACACTTGTTTCTCTTTATATTCAGGCTAAAAATCCTCAAGAATGTCTAGATCAGCTTAAGGCGTATTTTAATAAAAGCGATGAGAAACAATATGTGTCTCGGTTAAATCGACTTTCTATTTCGAATGATATAGAAGTGTAGATTTTAGAACGTCATGTTTTGTTGTAATCTATATTCTAGTTGACATGATTTTTTTTCTCTGATTTACTAAAATGACTATGCAAAAGCTTGTTAGATTTGATTGGGCGATTAAGTATTTGCTTCGAAATAAGGCCAACTTCAGTATATTAGAAGGGTTTCTGTCGGAGTTGTTGCATACGGATGTCAAGATCGATGCAATTTTGGAAAGTGAATCTAATCAAGAACAAGAAAGAGATAAGACCATTCGGGTTGATTTGAAAGCTGAGCTGAGCGATGGCGAAAAAGTGATTATTGAAGTGCAGTGTGTGCGTCAATGGGATTTTTTGAGTCGGATGCTTTATGGCGTTTCACGGGTTGTTGTGGAGCATCTTGCGAAGGGGACTGAGTATGGAGAAATTCCCAAAGTTATTTCCGTTAATATTGTCTATTTTGATCTAGGTCATGGTAAAGATTATATTTATAAAGGCCAAACACATTTTGAAGGTATTCATTGTCACGATCGACTTGAACTTGGGGAAGATGAAAAGAAAATGTATCCGGAAACGATTCAGGGTGTATCGGATGTGTATCCACAATACTATGTTTTAAAAGTACCTCAATTTAAAAGCAAAATTCAAAATAAACTTGATGAGTGGATGTACTTCTTGAAAGAAAGTGCCATTAAACCAGAGTTCCGTGCAAAGGGGTTGTCTCAGGCGGCTAAAACATTGGATTTTCTGCGATTGGATGATGTTGAAAGACGTCGCTATGATAGGTTTATGGATAATTTAAGAGACGAGAAAAGTCTTGTGCGAACGCATTATATTGGGGGCAGAGAGGACGGTAGAATAGACGGCCTTGCTGAAGGGAAAATTGAAGGAAAAATTGAAGGAAAAATTGAAGGAAAAATTGAAGGAAAAATTGAAGGAAAAATTGAAGGGAAGCTTGAGAGTAGACTTGAGGTTGCGCGAAATTTAAAGGAAATGGAGCTCAATCCAATTCAAATTAGTAAAGCGACAGGACTCTCTATCGATGAGATTGATGCGCTTTAAGTTATTTCTAATCTGTGGATTTTTCTTAACGGGATCGTTTCTTTTCACAGCCGAGTCTAACAAAATCGATATCACAGCCGATGTTTTTCTGTTTGATGCACGTCAAAATGTGATGTCGGCCTCTGGCAACGTTGTGGTCAAGTGCCGAGATATGACGGTGCGGGCTAATCGGGGACGGTATGACCAAGTGAAGCAAGTCGTAACTTTATATAATGCCGTGAAATTGGTGCGTGGGAATATGAGATTGATGAGTGGGGAAGTGACGGTTTATGGTAACGAAAATAAGGTCGTGGCTTCTGAAAAACCGACCTTTGTTTTTGCGACGATGAAGGGCCAATCAGATTCGATTACTTATGACTTAACTAAGGAGTTGGTTACGCTTACGGGACATGCGCAGGTTATGCAGGGGAAGGATGCTGTTTTTGGGGATTGGGTATCGGTAGATTTATTCCATCAGAAATTTCGTGCGACAACACGGAAAGGTGTGCTGAATTCGGGTCGACCACGTGTGAGGTTGTCTGATATACTCGGCAAAATATGATTGAAGAAAGCAAGCTTCAGGTAGATATTTCTATTCGTCAAAGTTCTGACGCGTATGATGTGATTGTTATTGGTGCTGGGCCTGCTGGTATGTCTGCTGCACTTTGTGCCGGACGCGCTAAACTTAAGACACTATTGATTGATAAATCTTTGCCCGGCGGCGAAGCTTCTACTGCTTATATTGTGGATAATTTCTTGGGATTTCCGGATGGTATTTTGGGCGTAGATTTAGCCTCCAAGATGGAAGACCATTTGAAACGGGTTGATGTTGAATTTGTTTGTACATCTGTGGATTCGATTCAAGATAGTCACGCAAAAATAAAACAGGTTCATACCAATCTAGGAACAGTTTATAAAGCGGTAACGATTATTTTGGCGATGGGTTTAGAACCCAAGCCATTGGGAACTTTGTTCGAGCGTCAGTTTATGGGGCGTGGGGTTTCTTATTATGCACAGGGAGACGCCAGTTGGTATCGCGGCAAAAATGTGGCGGTAGTGGGCGGTGGTAATTGCGCCTGTTATGCAGCTGATTATTTGTCTCAATATGTGGATCATCTGTATTTAATTCATCGTTCAGATGGATTAAAAGCAGTTAAAACGTTGAAAGATCGGGTGCTGGCAAATCCTAAAATTAGACCTATTTGGAATTCAGAAGTGGAAGATGCATTTGGTGTGGATCGGCTTGAAAAAATTAAAGTTTTAAATCGCAGTACCGGGCAATATACCTGGTTGGATATTAAGTGTTTATTTGTATATGTTGGACGTATACCGCCCAAAGAACTTTTGACGCTTTCTATTAAAGTTGATGAAAAGGGCTTTATTTTGACGGATGAGTATATGCGTACCACTGTTCCAGGTATTTATGCTGCAGGGGATATTCGTGAGAAGCAAATCCGCCAAATTGCAACGGCTGTTTCGGATGGCATGATTGCGGCGGTAAATGCTGGACGAGAGTTGGAGTAGGGGTATGGCGCGTTTGGCAGTCATACAATTTCCAGGTAGTAATTGCGAGTATGAGACTGCTCGCGCAGCTTCAAAGGCTGGATTTGATGCCAAAATTGTTCGTTGGAATTTTCCTGCCGATGAGCTTGCCAAGTTTGATGCGTATATTTTGCCTGGTGGTTTTTCGTATCAAGATCGTGTTCGCGCTGGGGCTATTTCTGCGAAGTTGCCTGTAGTGGGTGTTTTGGCTGAGGCTGCTCATGAGGGGAAGCCAATTTTGGGTATTTGTAACGGCTGTCAAATTTTAGCCGAAGCGGGGTTGATTCCGGATTTATCTGGAAATCAAGAGGTGTCGGTTGCTCTCGCTCGTAATGTACGCGATGGACAGCTGTTAGGCTTTATGTGTGATTGGATTTTCGTGAAGCCTCAGCGTCCAGAAAAAAGTTTGTTTATGCGTTATTTTTTAGAATCGGATGTGTTGCCGATACCTATAAATCATGGTGAAGGTCGGTTTGTCTTAAAGCCTGAAGTAAACGTGGAAGATTATGCGTCGTTTGTTTTTTGCGATAGTCATGGGGTGGTTTCTGATGCGGCTAATCCTAATGGGAGTTATTTGAATTTGGCCGGATTATCAAATCAAAAGGGTAATGTATTGGCGATGATGCCTCACCCAGAACGTTCAGCGTTTTCTAAACAAATTCCGATTTCCATTGATAGCCCTTGGACGGCTCAGAAATTTGAAGATGTTGATGGCCCTTGGATGAAGTTGTTTTTAGCGATGAGGGAAGCGGCATGATTCGTTTGTGGACGTATTTAAAAAATACCGATTTGCATGCCATGTCTGCTTTTGAAGCGCTGCATGGAGTGATGGAATATGCGCCGCTCAAACGGTTGCGTCGGTTCCAATTGTTTGAATTGTCTGGTTCTTTGGATGATGCGCTACAAGGATTTAAAGTATTAAATCCCAATAAAGAAGGTTATTTCGTTGACATACTTCCGGCTGTTTCAGTTGGTGAAGATGAGCAGCTTTTCTTGTGTAAAGTAGTGTCGGATTCTACTTTTAAATGGATTGTTTGGGAGATTTTGGTAGATAAGTTTGTGACTAAAGAAGATGTTTTGGCCAATGTCTTATTTTCTACTTCTCGAAAAAAAGGGTTGTTGGTTAATCCTGTGTGCGAAGAGGTTGTTTTTTTAGATACGGCTGATGTTTTTGGTTGATATTAGTGTTGTTATTGTCAACTTTAATGGTGCAAAATTTATTGAGGCTTGTTTAGACTCTCTTTTTGCATCTGAACTTTCGTATACCTATGATGTCTGGATGGTTGATAACGCGTCAACAGACAACTCTCTTGAGATTTTATCAGGTTATAAAGATTGTCTGAACCTTATCGTAAATACAGAGAATACCGGATTTTCTTATGCTAATAACCAGGCGATTCGTGCATGTAGTGGCCGATACTTGTTTATTTTAAATAACGATACTGTATTGGAAAAAAATACGATTCAGTTACTCATGCATGAGCATGAGCGCACTCCTAACTTGGGAGTTATTTGTCCAAAGTTATTGAATGCGGATGGTAGTTTACAGTGTCCGGGAAGTAGCTTTGGGCATTGGAGATTTAAGCAAAATCGCGTGCGATTTGTGCCGTTTATTGCGGGGGCTGCGTTTTTGATGCGGAAATCTGTGATGGATGAAATGGGTGGTATGGATGAGAATTTATTTTTTTATAATGATGATATCGATATGTGTCGTTTTTTGCGACATAGAGGCTATCCTATTTTGTATTTTCCAGAAGCAAAAGTGGTTCACTTTGGTGGGCTTTCGACACAGTATCGTAAAGTGGGATCGTTAATTGAAGGGTATCGAGGCGGGATTTATTTGGCGTATAAACACTATGGATTTATTGCAGGTGTTTTGTATCGTGTTGTTCTTTGTTTAGATCTTTTTGTTCGACTCTTGTTGTCATTTGGAAATAGAGATATGTTCGGGGGTTATTTACAGGTTTTATGGATTAATGTTACGAATGATATTTATTTATCGCGCATTAAAAAAGAGAATCGGTTATGAAAAAATGTTTGATACTGTTTGTTTTTTTGAGCTGTTTTTTTGGAGATAGGGTTTGGGCCCGATTTTATTCGCCGAATGATTTGATTATTTCTGAAATAAAAGAGTCTGTTCGTACGTATAAGGCCAATCCTACAACCGAAAATCAGTTCGAATTGGCGATGGCCTATGGATATAATGGTTTTATTGAAAAAGGTTGGAAGCTTTTGAAAAAAGTTCCCAAGAGTTATGCGCCGGAAGTGGTGGCACGGTATAAAGCATTAAGTGATGCCGATCCCAATGAGCCAATCTACCCATTTAAATTGGGGTTTGGGTATTATTTTATGGGAGATAAAGTTGCGGCAAAAGCTTCTTTCCGTCGCGTATTGGGGCGTGATCCTCAACAGGTTTGGGCGATGGGATTTATTGCGTTTATTGAAGGTGATGAACAGCATCCTGAAATAGGAGTTATTTGGTGTAAACGGGCATTAGAAGTAGATAAAGATGCCATGGCGATTCACTTTTTGCTGGCAGAAGGGTATCGACGGACAGGAAATTATTTAGGATTTGTTACCGAGATGCTTACTGTAGGGCGTCTTAAGACAAAGGAGAAAGCCAGTGGTATTAATTTCGAAGACAAGATGTAAGCAATCGTTATTTTACGTTGTTGGACTTTCTTGTTTTTCGGCGATTATATTTTTTTCACTGATTGAGCCCAATTTGCCTTTGCCTGTTGGCACTTCTGAAAAACGTGCCGATTTTGCATTTGAAGGGGTTCGGTTATCACAGTTAGAATTAGGGCAAGTTGTTTGGACTATGGTGGCTCAAAAAGCAACTGTTGAGAAAAAAGCCAATAGGGCTATTTTGAAAGATGTTACGGGTGTATTTTACAAAAAAGAAGTGATTGTTTTAAGTGTCGTGTCTCCGTTGTGTCACTTAGATATGGACGCGTCAGATTTATCGTTGGAAAATTCAAAGGCGGTGTTTCATGTGAATGATCGTCAGGTATTGCTAGAGGCGTCTCAGTTGGATTGGCATGCGGGATCTCAGCAGTTTGAAGGGAGGGGTTTGGTGAAAATTCAATCCGACGGACTGGTTATGAAGGGTGATATGTTTAAAGTAGACTTGCCTTCTCAGACCTTGATGGTTTCGGAACATAGTCAGGCAGAAATTATGCCAGAAAGGTTTCACTAATGAAATTACTCCAATTCATCACATCGCAGACGACTTATTCCAGGCGTGATATTGTTCCTCTGATTACGGCGGGAAAGGTAACGCTTAATGGCGTAGTTATCGATTCACTAACCGCCACTATCGACACTCAGAAAGATCGGGTTATGGTTAATGGAGTTCCCGTGATGATTTCGTCGGGATTTTTGTATTATAAGTTCCATAAGCCTAGAAACGTAATCACCACTTTATCGGACGCTGCGGGCAGACCGGATCTGAGTCGATATGTACGGCATATGCCGCCAAATTTGTTTCCTGTGGGGCGTTTGGATCGGCAAACAACGGGGTTATTGTTGTTAACCACCGATGGTGAGATGGCTAATCGTATCTTGCATCCTAGTCATGGGCTTGAAAAGCTCTATCGGGTGACGGTTGATCATAAGATTCGAGATGCAGATTGCCGACGGTTATTAGATGGGTTTTTTATAGAAGATGGTCCCGTAAAATTTTCTGAGGTGGAGCGTGTGTCCGATGTAACGGTTCTGGTGTCGATTCACGAAGGACGTAATCGTATTGTTCGTAGAAGTTTTGCGTCTTTAGGGTATGAAGTGACGGGGTTGCAGCGTTTAGCGGTGGGGCCGATTTTGTTGGGTAAATTAGAATCCGGGAAATTTCAGAAGATGACGCCACGTGAGGTGATGGTTTTGAAGCGGGCGGTTTTGATGGCCGAGCCTAAGTCATAACCTGTATTGCAGTTTTGACAGCTTTTCGATAGAGTGGAGCTTCTCCATTTGGCGGCGTAGCTCAGTTGGTTAGAGCACACGGTTCATACCCGTGTTGTCACTGGTTCGAATCCAGTCGCCGCTACCAAATTTGATCAGTGAATAGGGGGGCCTAATGCCTAGCATTTTTCGTTCGTTATCTCGTTATTTTTTATTGGCTATTTGTGTCTTTGCTAGTTTCTTTCTGATCTCAATTTTCAAAACTTTTTATCCAGATTATTTATGGTTCTCTTCTTTTGGATATGGTGAGTTATGGATCCGAGTCGTGAGTGCAAAAGCGACTGTTTTCGGCTGCGTATTTGGGCTTTCTTTTTGTTGGATATTGGGTAATTTTTGTTTGGCCAATTGGGTGGCTTCTCGTACGGCTGTGACGGGCGTTTCACGATTTCAAACCCCGTTTTCTTTCCTAAATAAACGTCTGTATCACTGGGCAAGTCTTTCGGAAGGCAAGACGATTTCAGGCTGGTCTTGGGTTCTTTCTCTTGCTGTTTCTATTGGGAGTGCGATTTTACTTGCCTTTTTCTCAATGGATATATGGCAGGTTTTGTATGCAGGAGTGTGTCAGGTGCCATTTGGTATTTCAGATCCTATCTTTCACCATGATTTGGCATTTTATTTTTTTACGATACCTGCAGTAGAAGCTATTTATGGTTTAGTGGTGGTTTGGTTTTTAGTGGGCTTAGGCGTTGCGGGGTGGGTGTATGTATCGCGTCATTTATTAGTATATGTTTTTGGCACGGGTGTTCGAAATCGTTGGCTTAAAATCCATGTCTTTGTGTTGTTGGCTTTGGTGATGGTTTGGGTGGCTGTTTATTTTGGATTACAGTCATTTCAGCTTTTATACGGCAAGCATGGCGTGGTTGTTGGGGCTGGATATACTGCGGTTATGGTTAGATTATTTGCATACCGTGTGATGGTTGTTTTGTCGTTGTTACAAGCGGCGTTATTGGTATTTTATGCATTTCGAGTTTCTGTGGGCATACCGATTATTTCATTGGTTGTTTTAGGTGGTGCGACGCTTTTGGGTGTAGGGGTTTATCCCAATATGGTACAGCGGTATGTGGTGACACCGAATGAATTTGAAAAAGAAAAGATTTATATCCAACACAATATTGAGTTTACGAGAAAGGCGTATGGGCTAGATCGGTTTGAGGTGGTTTCGTTCCCTGCTAAAACGTCACTTACTTCCCAAAGTTTACGTGACAATGCATCGACTATCCATAACGTCAGTCTCTGGAATGCAGGGCCTCTCAAACAAACCTTTAGTCAGCTGCAAGAAATACGGTTGTACTATGCATTCCCCAATATCGATGTCGACCGTTATCGTATTGGATCGGAGCTGAAACAAGTCATGCTGTCTCCCCGCGAATTAGATATGTCGCAGCTTCCTGCCCAAGCGCAAACGTGGGTGAACCGTCATTTGGTGTATTCGCATGGATTTGGATTGGTCATGACGCCAGTTAACGAAGTGACGCCAGAAGGCTTGCCTCATTTTTATATACAAGATATTCCACCCGTGAGTCACGTTCCGATCACTGTAAAACAACCAGAAATTTATTTCGGCGAAAAAGAAATGCCCTATGCCATTGTCAATACACGACAGCCTGAATTCGATTACCCCAAAGGCGATATGAACGTATATACCCATTACCAAGGCAAAGGCGGCGTCAAGCTTGATAGCTTTTTCAAACGATTGGTCTACGCACTTAAGTTTTCGGATATAAAGTTCTTAATCAGTTCGCTTATTTCTTCTCAAAGCCGACTGTTGTATGACCGGACCGTTCTAGAAATTGTCCAAAAAGTAGCGCCCTTTGTAGTGTTTGAGCAAGATCCGTATTTGGTAGTTTCTAATGAAGGGCGATTGATCTGGATGGTAGATGGTTACATGGTGTCCGATCGATACCCCTATTCGGAGCCAGTCACATCCGGTGGCCTAAACTATATTCGCAATTCAGTAAAAGCAACGGTTGATGCCTACAGTGGCCAGGCCCATTTTTATTGCTCAGACGAAAAAGATCCTATGATTAAAACATATCAGCGAATATATCCCGGCCTATTTAAGTCTTTTCCAGAAATGCCTCGCGCGTTACAAGAGCATATTCGCTATCCGGCGCTTCTATTCGGTGTGCAGGCGTCAATGTATCGTACGTACCACATGGTAGATCCGCAGGTTTTTTATAACCGAGAAGATGGTTGGGAATTCCCGCATCAAAATTCGGGTGAAGAGGCTAAAATTATGGAACCCTATTACATGACCACCCGTTTGCCAGGAGAAAAAGACCCCTCGTTCATCTTAATGGTGCCCTTCACTCCGACAAATAAAAGCAACATGATTGCATGGCTTGGTGCGAAATGTGACTTGGCGAATTATGGTCAGATAAAAGTGTACATGTTCCCCAAAGAACGCACGATTTATGGCCCGATGCAGATAGAATCTCGCATAGATCAAGACACCGAAATCTCGCAAAAATTAACGCTTTGGGGACAAGTCGGGTCTCGTGTAATTCGGGGCAATCTAGTCGTCGTTCCCATCGAAGATTCTCTCATTTATGTAGAGCCCATTTATTTGCAAGCCACACAAGGAAAGCTTCCAGAACTCAAGCGTGTGGTATTTGCCTACGGAGATCAATTGGTAATGGAAGAAACGCTAGGCCAAGCAATTAATAAATTATTTTCCGGTGCCGTCAGCGATCAAGAAGGGCTTCAACCACGCCTATCTTCACAAGCCATGCCTATAGCCCTATCTTCAGAAAGAGAAAAAGCCATTCACGATTTGGTGCAAGAATACGCCCTATTTAAACAATATTCCAAAGAAGGTGCCTGGGAAAAATGGGGTGGATCGCTACGCAAAATTGACCGACTAATAGGCACCGTTTCAAAACATTAATCGCCCCGCCATTTTCCAGGATTATTTCGAATATACGCCCTCACATTATCCAATTCCCTCTCATCCCGAATAACCCGTTCCCAATAATTCCGCTGCCACACCCGTTTTTCAAACGGTGCCAATCCCCCAAATTTCACCCCCCGAATAAAATCATTCGTCGACATCGTTTTAAACCATTGCACCACGGCATGTAGGGGCGAACCCATGTGTTCGCCCCTCGTTTGTACAGAAGAACCAGATCCAAAAGACCCAATATTCGCATTTGTTTTTTCGATATTCGTTTTTTCTGTGGGAAGAGAAGGGCAGACACATGGGTCTGCCCGTACGGCTGATGCCTCTGCTGATGCCTCTGCGGGGATTTCTGTGATTTGGATGATGGCGTGGATGTGATCGGGCATGGTGATGTGGGTGTGTATTTTGATGGTGGGGAATTTTTTTGGTAGTTGGGCCCACCATTTTTCGATTAGGGTTCCTGCATTATTTAGGTGTATTTTTCCGTTGGATATTTTGCCGAATAGGGGTTGGCGGTTTTGTGTGCAGATTGTGATGAAGTAGTAGCCTTTTTGGGCGTAGTTGTATCCTTTTAGTCGGACACTGTGTCTGTTTTTATTTATAGCCTGCATAGTTGCAGAAGGTTACGGGTATCTCTTTTAATCGTCAACTATTATTTATATATATTATTATAGAACGATATAAAAATGCCGTTGCTCTGGTAACCCTCCCCCCGGCGGGTTTCTCTTATTTTTAAGAGAATAGTCCCAACGGCATGTTGAGATCGTCCTTAATTGAGACTCAAATTGATGTGAAGTGTTTGAATTTGAAATTCCATAACGATGGTGAAGAGTGGATTTTTTCTGTAGTTGACTAGGTTTTGTAATTCCATGCCTGTCTGTGGTGGGGTGTTAAAAAGACTTTGATCAAATAAATTTTTCGGTTCCATTTTTGTAGCCTCCCTTTGTGATATATAGTGACTATGCCCATATTTTTTGTGGGTTAAACCTATTATTTTTATGCGCGTTTGTTTGGAAAATGCGTTAGAATGTGAGCTATATGTCCTACCCCTTTGTAAATCTGTGTGATCTGCTTAGTGAGAGCGTAAAACAGTTTCCGGAAAAGATGGCTTTGGCTGCTAAAAAGGAAGGGGTTTATGTGCCGCTTACGTATCGGGTTCTTTCGGATCGTGTACGTGGGTTTGCGCGTTATTTGTCGAGCGTTGGGGTGAGGCCTTCGGATAGAGTGGCGTTACTTAGTCACAATAGTCCGGATTGGGTGATGGCAGACTTGGCTGTTTTGGGATTGGGGGGCGTTGTGGTTCCTATTTATCCCACGTTGAGCTTGGCAGAAATTGCCTATATTTTAAATGATTGCGGGGCTGTGGTTTTGATTGTGGAGTCTCAAGATTGGGTTTCTCGTATGGAGGAAATTCGATCGTCTTGTTCTGCTTTAACGACTGTGATTTGTTTGGCTGATCTGGTTTGTGATTTCTCGTCTGGTGAGATGCCAGAGGCGTGGGGTGGGGCAGGGCCAGATGATTTGGCGAGTATTGTGTATACGTCTGGGACGACGGGAAATCCTAAGGGTGTTCAGTTGTCTCATGGGAATTTTTTGTCGAATGTTTTGGACGGTTTGTCTGTGTTTTCTATATCTGAAAAAGATGTTGTTTTGTCTTTTTTGCCGTTGTCGCATGTGTTTGAACGGACTGCGGGGTATTATATGATTTTGGCTGTTTCTGGATCGATTTATTATGCAGAATCTATAGAAACTGTGGCGGCTAATTTATTGGAAGTGCGCCCGACGATTTTGATTAGTGTGCCGAGATTGTATGAGAAAATTCAGGCGAAGATTTTGTCTGAGGCAAGGGGCGTTAAGAAGTGGATTTTGAAGTGGGCGTTATTGATAGGAAAAGCGCATGTCGTTTTTCTTAGACAGGGCGTTGCTATTCCGTTTTTATTGAGGGTTCAATATGGTTTTGCGGACGAATTGGTTTTCTCTAAAGTGAGAGGAAAAACAGGGGGACGCTTGCGTTTTTTTGTTTCTGGAGGCGCACCTCTTGGAAAAGAATTGGGAGAGTTTTTTGAAGCGATGGGGTTATTGATTTGTGAAGGGTATGGGATGACAGAGTCTGCACCTATTATTGCGGCGAATCGCGTTGGGAATTATAAGTTTGGGACCGTGGGATTGGCGTTTCCGAGCGTAGAGGTGAAGTTGGGTGAGGATCAAGAATTGTTGGTCCGTGGTCCTAACGTGATGAAGGGGTATTGGCATTTGCCGAAAGAAACGGCGGAAGTGTTGGATGCCGAGGGATGGCTTCATACGGGTGATATTGCGCGCATTGATTTGGATGGATTTATTTCTATTGTGGATCGCAAAAAAGAATTGATTGTATTGTCGAATGGAAAAAAAGTGGCGCCTCAGGTTATTGAAGGGAAACTTCGCACGAGTGTATATATTTCGCAGGTGATGGTGCATGGGGAGAGACGATCTTATTTGACGGCGTTAATTGTGCCCAATTTTGATGCGTTGCGACAGGCGGGTGTGGCATCGGAAGCGGCTATTAAAACTTTGTTTGAAAAAGAAATTATAGAAAAATCGCGGGTATTTGCACCGTTTGAAACAGTAAAGAAATTTATCGTGCTTAAAGAAGAATTTTCGACGGAAAACGGCGAGTTGACGGTGTCGTTGAAGCTGCGCCGGAAAGTGATTCTTGCGCGGTATCAGACTATTTTAGATGCTTTATATGACTAGGAGACGTGAGAAATGATGAAAGAACGGTTGGCGATTGTTGAAGGTGTTCGGACTCCTATGGGGAGAGCCGGGGGTGTTTTGAAATCTTTTGGTGCCGAGACATTGGGTGCGATTGCTGTACGTGAATTGATGGAGCGTAGTCCGGTATTATCGCAGGACGTGGATGAAATTGTTTTTGGCAATGTGGCACAGCCTTCAAATGCAGCTAATATTGCACGGGTTGTGGGGCTGATGTCGGGACTTCCGAAACAAGTGTCGGGCGTGACTGTGCATCGTAATTGCGCGTCGGGTATGGAGTCGATTACGACTGCAGCTGCGAAAATATTTTCGGGTGAAGCGACGGTAATTGTTGCGGGTGGGACGGAGTCTATGTCCAATATCCCATTGATTGTGAGTAAGCCTATGACGGAATTTTTTGGTAATTTAGCCAAAGCCAAAACGTGGCAGCAAAAATTGAATATTTATTTGCAATTTCGTCCTCATTTTTTGTCGCCTCGTGTGGGTGTTGTGGAAGGGTTAACGGATCCGGTTTGTGGGTTGATTATGGGATTAACGGCTGAGAATTTGGCGAAAGAATTTCATATCACTCGCGAAGAGCAAGATGCGTATGCGCTATGGAGCCATCAAAAAACAGCAGTGGCGATGAAGGCGGGTGTTTTTGCGGAAGAGATTGTGCCGTTGCCGCTTTTACCAGAGTATAAATCTGTTCGTTATGAAGATGAATTATTGAGAGGGGAGCAAACGTTGGCGGCTCTTGCCAAGTTGAAGCCTTATTTTGATCGTGTAAATGGAACGGTTACGGTGGGAAATGCGTGTCCTCTAACGGATGGGGCGGCAGCGGTTTTGGTCATGGCAGAATCTGAGGCGAAACGTCGCGGGATTGCGCCTTTGGGGTATTTGCGTGAGTATGCGTATGCGGGATTGGATGCGCACAGGATGGGGTTGGGACCTGTATTTGCGACGGCGAAAGTGTTTCAGAAGTCTGGATTTTCTTTGGCTGATATGGACTTGATTGAATTGAATGAGGCGTTTGCTGCCCAAGTGATTGGGTGCGAACGAGCGATGGCTTCGGATGAATTTGCGATTCGAGAACTTGGTTTGGATA
This sequence comes from Candidatus Margulisiibacteriota bacterium, assembly GCA_009691415.1. Taxonomy (GTDB): domain Bacteria; phylum Margulisbacteria; class Marinamargulisbacteria; order SXXA01; family SICP01; genus SICP01. Next base: position 6,809 of record SICP01000002.1, on the reverse strand, counting down.
AAGCGATTGGTATTGTGGATCGGGATAAATTAAATGTAAATGGTGGGTCGATTGCGTTGGGACATCCGGTGGGTATGACGGGTGCTCGATTGGTGATTACGCTCTTAAAAGAATTGAAACGACGTGGATTACATCGTGGTCTTGCGACGGTGTGTGTAGGTGGCGGACAGGGTGCGGCACTGATTTTGGAGAGAGAGTAATGGTAGATCACATGGATGTATTTTCGTTTTCGGTATCGCAAGAGGGAATTGGAACCTTGGTTTTTGATATGCCAGGGGAGAAAGTCAATAAGTTGACGAGTGACGTGATGGGACAATTGGATAAACAGTTGTCGTTATTATCAGGGTATTCAAATATGAGAGTCTTAATTGTCAGAAGTGGTAAGCCTGGCATGTTTATTGCAGGGGCAGATATTTCGGAAATTGAGACGATTCATGATGTGGCTCAAGGCGAACAAAAATCAGTAATGGGTCAGTCTATTTTTAATAAATTGGCGGCGTTACCTTATCCGACGATTGCGGCTATCGAAGGGGTTGCTTTGGGCGGTGGTTTGGAGTTGGCTTTGGCCTGTACGTTTCGTGTGGCGAGTGATCATGAACGGGTTCAGCTGGGGCTTCCTGAAGTGAATTTGGGGATTATACCTGGTTTTGGAGGCACGCAACGTTTGCCCAGATTAATTGGTTTAGAGGATGGTCTTCCTATGATTTTGTCCGGCTCGACTTTGGATGGGATGAGGGCTTTTAAAAAGAAGCTGGTGGATGCGTGTTATCCAGTCGTCTTTTTTGAAGAACGACTCCTGGCGTTTGCGTTGTCACTTCGTGTGCCTGCTAAAGTGCAAGAATTAAAAGAAAATCGGGCGCGTTTAGGGTCGCTTCGGGCTTGGTTTATGAATCGTACTTTTATTGGTCGTACCCTTGTTTTTCGGATGGCTGAGCGGTCACTTTTGTCAAAAACGCACGGTCTTTATCCGGCACCGCTTGCGGCACTTTTTGTTGTGAAAACGGGATTTTTGCGAACGTTGCAAGTGGGGCTTCGATTGGAGGCTCAGGAATTTGCGAAGTTGGTGCCGACGGTTGTCTCAAAGCGTTTAATTCAATTGTTTTATACACAGGAAGCGTTAAAAAAAGAAAGCCGAAAGTACGGTGAAGGGCAGTGGACGAATCGTTGTTTGGATTGTGGTGTTTTGGGTGCGGGTATTATGGGTGGTGGGATTGCCTGGTTATTGAGTCAGGTGGGAACGGTTCGTTTAAAAGATTTAACTTGGGAAGCGATTGCGCAGGGATATGCGACGGCCAATGGCATGTATACGCAGTTGTTGAAGAGGCGTAAGGTGCGTCCAAATCAAGTCGAGTTGGGTATGCGTCGTTTGTCAGGGTCTTTGGACTTTAGTGGATTTAAAAACAAAGATGTGGTGATTGAGGCGGTTGTGGAACAGATGACGGTTAAAAAATCTGTTTTGCAAGAATTGGAGAAAAATATTTCGGATTGGGCGATTATTGCGACCAATACGTCGGCGTTGTCTGTAACCGAAATGGCGACGGTTTTAAAGCACCCTGAACGGTTTTGCGGCATGCATTTTTTTAATCCTGTAAATAAGATGCCCTTGGTAGAAGTCGTTCCTGGCGAAAAGACGTCGCAAGAGACAGTGGCGGCTATTGTTCAATTGTCGAAACTTTTAAAAAAGACGCCCATCGTTGTTAAGAATTGTCCTGGGTTTTTGGTAAATCGTATTTTGATTCCCTATGTAAATGAGGCGATTTATTTGCTGCAAGATGGGGCGAAAATTGATCAAATTGATGCGCTTGCGACGGCATTTGGTATGCCGATGGGTCCGTTGATGTTGGCGGATGAAGTGGGCCTTGATGTGGGATATAAAGTCGCTAAAAATTTAGAAGAGGGTTATGGCGATCGTATGAAACTCTCGGAAAGTTTTGAAAGTTTACATCGGTGTAAAAATTTATTGGGACGTAAGTCTGGTTCTGGGTTTTATTTGTATCATCATCGTAAGCATCCTAATCCAGTGGTGTATGAATGGATTAAAGAATCTGGGGTTTCGGGCCTGACTGATGCGGATATTTTAGATCGATTATTTTTAACATTAGTGAATGAATCTGCACGATGTTTGGAAGAATCGGTTGTTGAAAGTGCGGCGGATTTGGACATGGCCATGATTTTAGGGACAGGATTCCCTCCTTTTAGAGGCGGGGTTTTGCGATATGCGGATGATCGGGGTATTGTAGAAATTGTGGATCGATTGAGCGCGCTTCAAACGCGTTTTGGGGATCGGTTTAGTCCTGCTCCGCTTTTGGTTAAAATGGCTGAGCAAAAAATGCGTTTTTTTGAAGGGAGTTTATAATGGGTTTTTTAATTGGGGTGATGGTGTTGCTTGGGCTTGGATTTGTAGGCGCGCCGTTTTGGGCTTGGGTCGTCGTTAGTTCGTTATTGGTTTTTGGTGCTGGGCTTACGTCTTTGATTGGATGGGGGGTTTGGGGGGTGCTTGCGGTTATTTTTTGCGTACCGGCATTACGCCGACTTTGTGTAAGTGGTCCGGTTATGAATATGATGATTAAGTGCAAATTCTTGCCTCAAATTTCGTCTACAGAGCAAGAGGCGATTGATGCGGGAACGGTTTGGGTAGATAAAGAATTGTTTTCTGGAAAGCCTGATTTTAAGCACATATTAAAAGAGTCCTATCCTGTTTTAACCGAAGAAGAGCGGGCGTTTTTGGAAGGGCCTGTCGAGACGGTGTGTCAGATGGTGGATCCTTGGAAAGTGTCTCAGAAGCGGGATTTTTCTTCTGAAGTTTGGGCGTTTCTTAAAAAAGAGCGTTTTTTTGGTATGGTGATTCCAAAGTCTTTTGGTGGGTTAGAATTTTCTGCGTTTGCACATAGCGCGGTGATTTCGAAGCTTGCTTCTCGTTCTATTGGTTTGGCGATTACGGTCATGGTTCCCAATTCTTTGGGGCCGGGTGAGTTGTTAACTCATTATGGGACAGGCGCCCAAAAGTTATATTATTTGCCGAGATTGGCTGTGGGTGAAGATATTCCGTGTTTTGCTTTAACCGAGCCAGAAGCGGGTTCTGATGCAGGATCTATCCAAGCCAGCGGTGTTGTTTTTAAAGGTGAAGATGGGGCGTTATATATGCGCTTAAATTGGAAAAAGCGCTGGATTACGTTGGCGGCTATTTCTACAGTAATGGGTGTAGCCTTTAAGCTTAAAGATCCCGAGAATTTATTGGGTCATGGCGAGTCTTTGGGGATTACGTGTGCGCTTGTAAAACATGATACGCCAGGGGTTGTTTTGGGGAGTCGGCATGATCCGTTGGGAATCCCTTTTTACAATTGTCCAACAGAAGGGCATGATGTGGTTTTGCCAATTGATGACATTATTGGTGGTCGTGAATGGGCTGGACAAGGTTGGCGGATGTTGATGGAATCGTTATCTGCGGGACGTGGTATTTCTCTGCCATCTAATTCTACTGGAGGTGCCAAGTTGGTGAGTCGGGTGGCTGGGTCGTTTGCGGCTGTTCGTCAGCAATTTGGGATGTCTATCGGGAAGTTTGAGGGGGTTGAAGAGCCTCTCGCTCGTATTGCGGGGTACACCTATATTTTGGATGCGATGCGTACGTTTACGTGTGGGGCATTAGATATGGGAGGTAAGCCTGCTGTTGTAACGGCGATTGCAAAATATAATGCGACAGAATTATTTCGCAAAGTGATTAATGACGGCATGGATATTTTGGGGGGTGCCGGAATTTCGGAAGGACCTCGCAATTTACTGGCAGAAGCCTATCGTGCAACCCCTATCGGAATTACTGTAGAAGGTGCCAATATTTTGACCAGAACGCTCATTATTTTTGGGCAAGGAGCGATTAGATGTCATCCGTTTGTCATTCCCGAAATTAAAGCGATAGAGGCGCGGGATGTTGTGGCATTTGATGTGGCTTTTTTTGGGCATGTGGGACATGTGATACGAAATAAATGTCGGGCTATTGTATTGACTCTAAGTAGAGGGCGCGGAGTGTCTGCGCCAGTGATGGGGCCAACGGCTCGGTATTTTCAGAAACTGAATTGGGTGTCTGCCGTTTTTGCTATTTTTGCAGATGTTGCGCTGGCTACGTTGGGTGCTAATTTGAAATGTAAAGAGAAATTGACGGGTCGTTTTGCGGATGTATTGTCTTGGATGTATATTGCAACGGCGGTATTGAGACGATATGAGGCGGAAGGTCGTTTGAAAGAAGATTTGCCATTGGTGCATTGGAGCGTTCAGCATGCGTTTTCTGAAATTCAAACGGGGCTTCTTGGGATTTGTGCCAATATGGTCTTGTTGCGACCTATGGGCTGGTTGTTGCGGATAAATCCTGTGGGATGTGCGCCTTCAGATGCGTTGGGGGGTGAAGTGGCTGCGTTGGTGCAGGTACCTGGTGCGCAGCGGGATCGTTTGACGCAGGATATTTATTGTCCAAGTGACGAGATGGATGCGATGGGACGTTTGGATGCAGCGTTATTGGCGGTTCATGCGGCGATTCCGGTGGCTCGTGCGTTACGAGAGGCGATGCACGCCGGTAAGCTTGAGAAGTCTATGAGTGCGTCAATGCTAGAGCGTGCGGTTGCACTTGGCATTATTTCTTCTCATGATGTCGAAATAATGAAGTCTGCTGAGCGGTTACGGAAAGATGCGATTCAGGTGGATGATTTTAGTTTGGAAGGATATCTGGCTCGGGATTAGAGCCAGTGGAATCCTTTGGCGAGTACAGTAAAAATAAATCCTGCGAAATAGCTACAAAAAATATTGTCATACCCATAAAAATGGGATAAAATGTTGGGCTGTTTTACATTCTTTGTGATTCGGTAGCTCAGTCGGTAGAGCAATTGACTTTTAATCAATTGGTCGCGAGTTCGATTCTCGCCCGGATCACCACTTTTTTACTTAACAAAACAAATTGGATTAATTTCCCCATTTTCTAAAAACAAAACGCCTTCTGATATTAAGAGGGCTTTTTTCGTTTTTGGGCCTTCTCTGCCGGAGTAGTTGCCGATTGTATTCACGACATAATGGCCAAAAATAGGGTAGCAGTAGGGAGAGGGGTCGTAAATTATTTTTTAAGGTTTAGCTTTTATTGTATGAGGGAATACGTGGGGTATGTTAACTCAAAAAGAAAAAGATATTGCCGATCTCAAGAAGCACATCGATGCATTGTCACCTGATGAGCTTAAAGAATTTAAAAAATGGCATAATGCTCGTGTAGAAAAAGAGGCTGAAGTCGCAAGAATTGAAGCCCAAGACGCAGAAAGACGTTCTCATCCAGGAACCGTCCCCGCTGCATTCTTGCAAAACGTATTACAAATAAAGTCGATAGGGACATAGGGGAATTATTATGGCAGGCATTGGAGTTACGGGGCCGTACGTTTCTGCAAATTTTCCAGGCTTAATTGGTCTATCTAAGAGCACCCAGGTAGCTGTCGCCATAAATAAGGCAGGTGCTATGCCACTTGCGAACGTAACTAGTGCACTGAAATCACTCGAAAATTCTTATGAAGTTCCAATCAAAGCCTTGGATATTAGACCGAACTTTTCGGGGCTACAGGCTCGAACATTATTCTCAGATTCAGATCCGTCTCTTAAATTCGTTTTGTACACCATCGACCCCACAGAGGCTAAAACTACAGATGATGCGTCTCTAACTAGAGTAGCCTATCGAGCTATTAATAAAGAAGGTAAACCTTATATACAGATTGATAAGTTTCCAGGAGCATTAAAGACGAGTGATGATTTTAATAAAATGTTTAAAACAAGTAGATTTAATGAATTTCCCGGCGATGTTCAAACTGCAATGAAAGAAGGATTGGCGAGTTCAGGTTTAGTTGAGAAGCCGTATGCTGAGGCAAATCGAGGGAACAATAATAAGCAAACTCTAGGGGGTTATCTTAATATATCATCGCCCACCAACAATGTGTATGACAACGTTGAAAGTGGCGAGGGTAAGTATAGCACATTAACGGAGGGTCCTGATGTGGATGTTTATTCTAATGCAACTCGAGGGACCATACCTCCAGGGGCTCTTAATCCATCGCCACTTTATGTAAATGTTTCATCCTTAAAAATTCCTAGCAGGCCACCACTAAATATGGTGGGACAAGGACCAGAATCACATTATACTAACCCAAATCCAGGCCCAGTTCCTGTCTATCCTAGAGTAGGAAAAGGACTCGGTGGGCCCCCTCCAGTTCCTGAAAAAACGTTTGTCTCATTGATGGGACTTAAAAGTCCATCCAATAAAGAGTTTGAGGCTGATCGCAAAAGTTTGTTTTGTGTTACTATTAAGACTGAAGCTGGGAAGATTACTTCTATTTTGCGATATAGGAAAGGTGGTGAAATTCAGAAAAGTGAGCCTCTATCAGTGAACAACTCTCTTACGTCTATACAGATGAAAGCGTTACCTGTGGACGTTCAAGCTGCTATTAATGCGGTTCTAAATCTTATTTAGGGGCTGTTGCAAAACAGACTAAAAAGAGAACATTTCCTTAAATTTCCATAAAAACCGTAAAAAGGGGCTGTTGCAAAACAGCATAAAAAGTAAGGTGCCTCTTAAATTTTCGTATAATTTGTAAACCTCAGTGGAGTTATCCACAGATTTGATTAAATTCTCATATTTTTTTATGAGAATTTAGAGAAAGAGGCGTAGATTTCCCTATGGGGCACTATGCCCCTTGAAAAAGCGGTGGGGAATTGATGGCGACAAGACGTTTGACGTTCCAAACAATAGCATCGAGAAATAACTGCATCTGAATTTTAGCTAAGCCTCGATA
>SICP01000014.1 GCA_009691415.1 Candidatus Margulisiibacteriota bacterium | reverse complement strand
GGGCATCCGTTATTGGATTATACGTCTGGAGCAATGTCTCGTGCGGAGTTTGGTCGTGTGTATCAGGTGCGTGAATCGGATCGGATTGTCGCACTTTTTGCGGGGTCTCGGCCTCAAGAACTTAAGTTGGTGTATCCTATTTTGTTGGAAGCTGCGTTGCGATGTCAGTGTGAATTGGGGAATGTGGTGATTTTTGTGTCGGTTTCGGCAGCCGCGTTTCGTGATGCGATTGTGGCTGAGTTGCCTACTCCTTTACCTGATTATATTCGGTTGTATGACGGCTCTTCTTATGATCTGATGTCGGCGGCGGATTTGTCGTTTGCGCCTTCGGGAACGATTACGTTGGAGCATGCGATTATGGGGAAACCTGCGGTGATTGGATATCGGTTTAATGCAGTCTCTTTTTTTCTTGCGAAGCTTTTATTGGGTAAGAGATTAAAACGAATTAAGTATGTGAGTTTGCCCAATATTTTGTTGGATCGACGTGTGATGCCAGAGTTTTTTCAGGATGAGTTTACTGTAGATAACGTGATGGCGTGTGGCCTGTCTCTTTTAACAGATTCGAAGTTATATCAAAAAACAAGCGATGATATTAAATCTGTGCGTGCTCTTTTGGGTGAAGAGGGTGTTTTGTCTCGGGCTTCGGAAGCTGTCCTTGCCTTTATGAAGATGAAAAGAAATAATGGTGTCCATGGTTGAATCGTTTCTTATTAAATCCGTAAAAATTATGACGCCTTCGGGTATTCGTGATGGCGATGTTTTTGTGAAAAATGGTAAAATTTCTGCTTTGGATTGGCATTTGGATGTGCCGGCTCAGCAGGTGATAAATGAACCTGGATTGTTATTAATGCCAGGTGTTTTAGATCCTCATGTACATTTTCGTGAGCCTGGAGCTGAGTGGAAAGAGACGCTGTATTCGGGAAGTAAGGCGGCGGTTTCGGGTGGTGTAACAAGTTTTTTTGATATGCCCAATACGAAGCCTTCTGCGACGACCTATGAGAGTATTGCTGAGAAGAAGCGGATTGCGGCTGAGACGTCTCTTGCGAATTATAATTTTTTTATTGGTGCGACGACTGAGAATTTAGAGATTTGTAATTCTATAGAAAATGTTGCAGGTATTAAGTTGTTTGTAGGGTCTTCTACGGGTGAATTATTGATGGAAAATGAGCGTGATATTGAACGTTTATTTGCCAATGGGAAACGTTTGATTGCAGTGCATTCGGAATTAGAGCAGATTATTCGTGAGAAAAAACTTTTGTATTCTGGTTCGGAAGAAATACGGGATCATATTAAAATGCGTCCTCCTGAAGCGGCATTATTATCTACTCAGATGCTTGTAAGATTGGCAAAAAAATATCGGCGCCGTCTTCATATTTGTCATTTAACGACACAAGAAGAAGCCGAATTCTTAGCGACAGAAAAAGATCCTGAATTTATTAGCACCGAAGTGTCACCGCAGCATGCAATTTTGGCAGCACCTGGTGTTTATACGTTGTTTGGGAACTATGCCAAGATTAATCCGCCGATTCGTCAGTCTCGTCATCGGAATGCTTTGTGGCTTGCGTTGAAATCTGGTGTGATTGATTGTGTCGGCACAGATCATGCACCTCATACTGTGCAAGAGAAGGAACAGCCTTTTTCGATGGCTCCCTCAGGAATGCCTGGGGTAGAGACGTCGTTGCCATTATTTTTGAATTTAATGAATCAAGGTAAATGTACACTTGAAGAAGTCGTCATGTGGTTGTGTGAGCGACCGGCTAAGTTATTTGGTGTACAAGGTAAAGGCCGTATACAGATTGGGTATGATGGGGATTTGGTTTTGGTGGATTTGAAAGCCAAACGTCCGATTGATAATAAATCGTTACATAGTAAGGCTGGGTGGAGTGTATTTAATGGCAAGATGATTGAGGGGTGGCCTGTGGCTACATTTGTGAATGGTCAATTGGTGTGGCGCGAGGGGGATTTTTTTGAAGGGGTTAAGGGGCAAGAAATTAGGGTGAAGCCGTCATGGGAACGTGGTGTCTCCTGAGTCTTTAGACGTTATTACTTCTTATGACGAAAAGGGGCAGAAATTATTGGAATTGGGAAGTGAATCCCATTTGCGGAATTTTTTTTTGGAGGCACGTTCTTATTATGAAGGAGCTATTCGGTGTTTTAAACAGGCCTTAGACGCTCGCCCTCATGATCGTGTCGCGAGAGAAGGGATTTCGCGGGCTTGGGACTTAATGTGTTGTCTTTATCCTGTTCCCTATCGTGTGGAGTCTATACCTGAATCTAATCTTGTTGGTATGGCAGGCAGCGCTTTTTCTCCGTCTTTTTTTCAAAAAATTAGATGTGTTTTGTTAGATAATATTATTGAAGGGGATTGGCGAAAACAGTGTCAGGGTCAATTTGGTGGGGATAAACCTGTCGGAAAAAACTGGAAACAATTCTATGAAGATAATGAGCTTGTATTAGAAAGTTTGTCGCATGATGCGTCTATTGTGTGGGCGATTCAATTTGGGCATTATGCGTTGTTGAGTCGATTGTATGACGTACAGCATTTGTCTTTTTTGGATTCTATTGATGAGGTTTCTTGGGACAGTTTATTGTTAATGGCTATTCAGAAAAATTATACGGAAGTTGCTATTTCTCTCATTGAGAAAGGCGTTAAGATTAATGTATTGGGCGCTGGAAATTGGTCTGTTTTGCATTGGTCGGTGTATCGACAAAATCTTTTAATTACAAAATCATTGTTGGAGCATGGTGCCAAGGCGTCTGCAAAAGATTGTTCTGGATTAACGCCGTTACATTGGGCTGCCTTTAAGGGTAGTATCCCTATTGTTAATTTATTGATTGAGCATAAAGCAGCTGTGAATGTATTGAGTAATGAAGGGGTTTCTCCCTTGCATTGGGCTATTTTTTCTGGTTACCAAAACATGGTTTCTTTTTTGTTGCATTTAGGCGCAAATGTTAATGTTCAGGATTTGTATGGCCGGACGTTATTACACTGGGCGGCTACCAATGGTCGTTTGCAGATGGTAGTTTTGCTTTTGGAGCATGGGGCAAAGGTTAATGTGAAAGATGCTTTCCAGAGAACGCCGTTGCATTGGGCGGCTCATAAAGGGTTCTATGATATTGTGAAATTGTTGCTGGAGCATCATGCACATCCGAATGTGCGCGATAAATTTGGGGATCGTCCATTATTGTTAGCTTCGATGGATCGGCATAGTAAATTGGTGAGCCTTTTATTTGATAATGGGGCTCGATAAGATTAGCCCAGCATTCCCATAATTTTGTTGCCTATAATGCGATTGATGGCAGTTGTAATGGTGATGTTTGTTTCGTAGGCTTCTTCAATAATATGGCCGTATTGGTGAAGAAGATTGACGATGTCCATGCGGCTATAGGGAATGTTAAAGGTGATGGTTTCCCGATAACTATCTAGTAGCTGTATGAGTGCGAGACGCAAGTCGGTTAGATTCCCTTTTTTTGTTGCGGATATAAAAACAGAATGAGGGAAACGTTCGGTAAGTCTAATTTTGTCTAATGTAATGTCTTTGCAACGGTCTATTTTATTGAAGACCATGAGTATGGGGACGTCTTTTATCTCGAGTTCTTTCAGTGTTTTTTCTGCAGTGTTGAGCATTCCTTCATAGTTCGGGTGGGACATATCGACGATGTGTAAAATAAAGTTAGCTTGAGTGATTTCTTCTATGGTTGTACGAAAAGAATTGACGAGTTGGTGAGGAAGTTTTTGGATAAATCCTACGGTATCACTTAAGAGTACTGTTTCGTGATTGGGGAGTTGTAGTTTTCTGGTGGTCGGATCGAGTGTTGCAAAGAGTTTGTCTTCGACAAAAACTTCGGCTTCTGTGAGTTGGTTAAGAAGCGTTGATTTTCCGGCGTTGGTATAGCCCACAAGTGCCCCTGTTAGGATGGGTAGTATCGTTCTATTTTTTCTTAAGATACCTCGCTGAGTTTTTATTTTTTCTATTTTTGTTTTGATTAAAATAATACGTTGATCCACTTGGCGTTTATCGGTTTCTAGTTGTGTTTCGCCAGGTCCTCTGGTGCCGATTCCACCGCCCAATCGTGAAAGGTGTTGCCACATGCGGGTGAGTCTGGGGCGAATATAGGTGAGTTGTGCGAGCTCTACTTGTAGTTGGGCTTCACGGGTTTGTGCGCGTCTTGCAAAGATGTCTAGGATGAGACCTGTGCGGTCTGTGACTTTGATAGAGAGGTATTCTTCGAGATTTTTTTGTTGGCCTGGTGTGAGTTCGTCATCAGTTACGATGAGGGTGGCTTTGTGTGTTTCGACTAGGGCTTTGAGTTCTTCGATTTTTCCTGTGCCAATATAGTATCTTGAGTGTGCTTTTTCTCGTTTTTGTATGAGGCTATCAACGGTTTGAAGGTCTGCTGTTTTAGCGAGTTCTTTTAATTCTGCTAGCGATTCCAAACAAGTCCAAGCGTTATGGTTACTTGTGTCTATGCCAACCAATATTGTTATAGGATGAATGATGTCGTTGGATATCACTTGGCCTTGGGCGTTTTTGAAAACATTTCTTGATAGAGTGTCATGAATCGCTTTGCTTTTTCTTGTTGATTTGTTTTGAGAAGGGCTTGAATATAGGCCGCTTGATAAGTGGGCATTTCTTTGGGAAATCTCTTGAAGAGCATTTCGTAGACGGGGATCGCTTTTTCGGTTTGGTTAAAGCGTTGATACAGCGCGACTAAATTTTGTAGAAGTTGAAGTTTATCCGGATATTGTTTGTAGGCTTCTTCCATATAGTGCAAGGCGTTTGGGTAGTCTAGTTTGATGAGGTAGATGTTGATTATTCCAAATAGTACTTCGCCATAGCTTGGGGTTTGTTTATAGATGACTTGATATTCGTTGAGTGCCAACTCGTATTGTTTGCGTTGGATGTAGATTTCTGCCAGATTGAAGTGCGCAGCGGCAAGTCCGTTGTCCATTGCGATACTTTTTTTGTAGTAAGCTTCAGCTTCATTAGTTTTCCCAAGTCGGTTTAAAAAATAACCTAGATTGAGTTGAAAGAGCGGATTTTGTCCGTCTGTTTCTGCGGCTAGTCTGTGATAGTTTTCTGCTTCTTTAATATAGGTGATTTGATGTGCTGGATCTTGTTCTGCTAGCGTTGTGTATATAGAGGCGATTCGATTTTTAAACCATGGGTTTAGCACGTCCAGTGTTTCTGTTGTGAATGCCGTTTTTTTAGATTTATTTAGATAATAAAGCTTGTCCTCGAGTGTTGTTTTTTCTAAGGCATAGGTCTCATATGCTTTTGAGAGTTCCATTAGATATTGGGTTTCCATGGGGGCGTTTTCTACGGTTTTTTCTAATTCACTGACGCCGACATCATTTCGTTTCATGGCGAGTGCGTTGAAGCCGTCTCTGTAGTGTCGTTCTGCTAATAGTGGAAGGAAGCTTTGCCATGAGCCTATCAAGAGTCCTAAAGCTAGTATGCTGAGTGTTATCCATTGTGCTGGGGTTATGAGTGCGAAATTAATAGTGGGTTCTTTTTCTTTTTTTGCCATTTTATTCAAATGCCTTTTCTTGTGTAAGTGCAAGCGCAAGGCCCATGAGTATGATGAATAAAAATACGGTGGCTACAACCCCAAAGTTAAAGATGGTTTGTCCTAGATAAATGATAACTCCTGAAGCTGTTCCTGAAATGAGATAGCGATAGGGATTTTTTTGTTTTTCAAATAATCCACTTAAGATCAGAAAGAGCCATCCACCAATGAATGCTACATAGTAGGCCAAAAATCCTAAGACACCCGATGTTGCCAATGTATTGAGATAGGCGTTGTGAAGTCTGTCTGGTGTAAAATTGTGTCCGCCTTCCAAGATGCCGTAATCGGATCTGCGGTACTTGGGATACATATATTTGATCGTATCGAGCCCACTGCCAATGACCCAATAGTCTTTGATCCAAGGAATAGAACTTTTCCACATTGAGCTTCGTGCGGTGCCTTTTAGGGCATCTTTTTCATAGCTGTTAATGCGGCCAATAACGTTGGTTGTTGAGCGTAATTTATCGACATTGGAATGAAAAAGGCTATTGTAATAAACAGGTATGACAGGTATCAATATAATGGCGGCGAATAAAATAAGATGGGCTAAAAGCCATTGTTTTTTTTCGTGTAGCATCTCAGGTTCATGTTTGAAAATAAGTTCGTAGAAGCTCCACATTAAAAGTGCGTAAAGTCCGGTGGAGAGAAGTGAAATAGAAATGTATTGGAGTTTTATAAAAATAACGATAATTACCATGCGTGTCAAAAAATGTCTTTGCGCGCCGAGAGTATGTTTACATGCGTAGATGAAATAACCGCTGAGTAGGATATGAATCGGTAGGTAGGCCCAGATGGGAAGATTTGTGAATTCTACGAAAAAATTTGCAGTGATGACTACTAGATTGAAAGCAATAATGACATAGTCTTTTAATGTTAATTTTTTGGGATTGGGTTCTTGGTATTTTGAAATGGTGAGTGCGTAGAAAATATACGCAATGATGACACCAAAAATAAGAATGGCATGCACGGGGCTTTTAAGATGAAATTTAAAAAATGCTGCAAGGAAAAGTGCGCCAAGACCCACAGATGTAAGCATGAAATCTAGGATAAATGTTTTTTTTGTGCGCATGTCAAAATAGTTTATGGCTAAGAGATAAAATAGTGTCATGGCTGCTACGAATCCTAGCCAAGCAGCGCGTGAGAAAGAGAGGAATTGTGCATAGTATATGATGCTGGTACTTGCAAAAATAGCCCATTTTAAATAGCTTATTTTTTTATTGTTTGTGTCTTTATATTTTTCAGTTAAATAGAGTGTGAGACCTAGGCTTACGGGTACTGTCATGGCAACATAGGCGCAAAAATGTACGGGATTATTAATGCAGGCAAAGACCCGAGCTGTGGGATCTACACTCCAATTCATAAAGTCGAGACCGAAACTTTGGAAGACGCCATAGACAGATGAAATGACTGTGGGGATGAGTAGGCTACCTAATATCCAGGTGAGTTGGGATTCTTTTTTGATGAGTTTGGCGAACATGAGAAATAATAATGTGTAATTGGTGACGGTAATAATCCCTTCCCAACGATCGTAGGCTCCAATAATGCTGATCCAGACGTTTTGAGAAAAGACTGTTGAAATGATTGTGAGTATAGTCCAGATTAGGATGGGCCATTCGAGCCCTGTTTTTCGCCATTTGAGTGTTAGTAAGGTGAGGTACCCGCTTGGATGATCGGTTTCTTCGATAGTGTTGGATTTCTCAATGACTGCCTTAAAAATCCACAGGAAAATAGTGAATAGCGTGACTAGTCTCATGAGTAACATTTTATTGACTTCAAATACAGAGCGCGTGAGTGGGGTGAATACAAGCGGGATACCAATGAGCAGCGCACATAACAAAATCGTAAAAGTAGTATTAAATATTTTTGTGAATGTGGATCGGATCATAACTTTAACAATATCATAATTCTGTTACAATTTGCACATCTTGATTTTTAGGAGAAAAGGTATGGCAGATCATTCGTTTGACGTGGTTTCTAAAGTAAATTTACAAGAAGTTTTAAACGCAGTTCAACAAACTGAAAAAGAAGTGGCGACACGTTATGATTTGAAAGATTCTGACAGTACGATTGAATTGAAAGAGGCAGATAGTAAGATTTTGTTGGCGTCTTCGGATGACTATAAACTTAATGCCTTATATGAAATTTTGACGCAAAAATTAGCGAAACGTAATGTATCGGTCAAAGCGCTTCAGGCGGGTAAAGTTGAGAGTGCATCAGGGGGCACGGTCAGGCAAGAAATTGTCATTCAAAAGGGGTTGATTCAAGAGCATTCTAAAATTGTTTCCAAAGACATTAAGGATGCAAAATTGAAAGTTCAAGTGAATATTCAAGGCGATCAAATTCGCGTTGTTGGTAAAAATATTGATGACTTGCAAACTGTTATTCACATGATTAAAGAAAAAAATTATCCCTTTCATTTAGAATACATCAATTATAGATAGGAGAATTCACACATGATTATAAATGCAACGCAATTGCGTACGGGTATGATTATAAATTTAGAAAACGAGTTGTATCGGGTGACGTACATGATGCATGTAACGCCTGGAAAAGGGGTGGCTTGTGTACAAACAAAACTTAAAAATATTGTAACGTCTAAAAATTTGGAAATGCGGTTTCGCTCTGCGGATCGTGTTGATAAAGCAGAGTTTGAAACGCGTGAAATGCAGTTTTTATATAAAGAGCCAACGGGTTATATTTTTATGGATAATGAAAGTTATGAGCAGCAGTCTTTGTCGGTTGAGTTATTAGGAACTTTCGAGAAATATTTAAAGGAAGGCCATGTATACCCTGTTAATTTTTATCAGGGGACTGCGGTTGGGATTATTATGCCTAATAGTATTGAACTCAAAGTGGATTACGCACCGCCAGAAATTAAGCGTGCTACAGCAAATAATTCGTTGAGACCGGTGATGTTGGAAAATGGTATGGAAGTGAATGCGCCTGGATTTATTAAGTCGGGAGATGTGATTCGTGTGAACACAGAAACCGATGAGTATATTGAGAGGGCATAACCATGGCAAAGGAAGCCGCTCAAGAGGATGTGGTTAATATTCAGGTGGATGTAGACCCCGTTGTTGCGCAGGGCATGTATGTTAATTTGGCGATAGGTAATTTTAATCGTGAAGAGTTTGTAACCGATTTTGTTTTTTTACAGCCTGGAAGTACAAAGGGGCAAGTACGATCGAGAGTAATTTTGTCTCCAAGGAATGCAAAGCGTTTGATGACGATGATGCAAGAAAACATAGCGACGTATGAATCTAAGTTTGGGGTGATTACAGAAGATCCTCAGGCTGGGGTTCAGTTTAGTTTTAATTAGAGTATGACCGATACTTTAGGCCCCCTAAATCCCCCTAATGGGGACTTTATAAATGCCTAATCTGTACTCACTCCCTTTTAGGGCTGGGGTGGGGCCTAGATTCGGAAGTGGACGAAACGATAAACTATGAATGATGTTTTTGGTTTAATTCTCGCTTTAGCCGAAGCAAAAAAAGCAGCTGCGATGGGAGAGGTTCCTGTTGGGGCTGTTTTGGTGCGCTCCGGTGTAGTGGTCGCAAGTGGTTTTAATCAGAAAGAACGATTAAAAGATGTGCTAGGGCATGCCGAGATTCAGGTGATTTCGGAGGCGAGTCGGGTGCTGGGCGATTGGCGGTTGAATGGAACGACGTTGTATACAACACTTGAGCCGTGTCCGATGTGTGCGGGGGTGATTTTGCATTCTCGGATTGCTCGGGTGGTGTTTGGAGCTTGGGATTTGAAGTGGGGTGCCGCGGGCAGTGTAGTGAATTTATTTGTGCCGAAGCAGTTTAATCATGTGACTGAAATTGTGTATGTGCCGATGGAGAAGTGCGAAGAAATTTTGAGAGTTTTTTTTAGGAAGAGACGGGGTTAAGTTATTTCCCAGACTCCACTATAAACAACCCTTTTTTTGAAAACAAATTAGACTGATTGTCCAATAAAATTTTAATATTGTTTTGGTGGCATAGGTGACGAAAATTTCGGATGGAAACGACTCTGATATTAGGGGTGTCATACCACTCGTAGGGCAATGTTTTTGTTTTGGGTGCTTGTCCGGTGAGAAGGAGTCGGAGGCGGATTTCCCAGTAGCCGAAGTTGGGGAAGGTGATGATTGCTTTGTGTCCAACGCGGAGCATTTCTTCGATAACGTAGAGTGGGCGGGTGACTTGTTGGAGGGTTTGGCTGAGAATAACGTAGTCAAATGCATGGTCAGAAAAGTCGGAGAGACCTTCGTCGATGTTGCCATGGAATGTGGAGATGCCTCGTTTGGTACAGGCTAAAATATGATCGTATTGTATGTCGATGCCATAGCCTTGGCAGTTTTTTTCTCTGCGTAATTGGTCGAGTAAATCGCCGTCGCCGCACCCAAGATCTAGGACTCTTGCTCCGTTGGGTATGTTATTGAGTATGTAAGTGTTATAGCTGTTATTGGGCATGTGTAGTTTCCAAAAAACTTTGAATCAGTTTTGATAATTGGTCGTTTTCCATTAAGAAAGAATCATGTCCGTGTGATGCTTCGATTTCGCAATAAGTGACGGGTTTGTTTTGTTTCATGAGTGCTTTTACGATGCGTTTGCTTTCGCGTGCAGGATAGAGCCAGTCGGATGAAATAGATAGGATGAGGAAATTGGCTTGCGTGTTTTTAAAAGCTTCTTCTAAGCTGCCATATTTTTTGGTGAGATCAAAATAGCTCATGGCTTTTGCTAGATATAAATAGCAGTTGGCATCGAATCGGTTAACAAATTTATCACCTTGATATTTGAGATAACTTTCAATTTCAAAATCTGTTGAAAAATCATACCCATAGTCTTCTTTTTTTAAGAGCCGTCGTCCAAACTTTTCGCTCATAGACTCGTCAGATCGGTAGGTGATATGCCCAATCATACGTGCAATCGAAAGCCCATGGCGTGGGACAGTTTCCTCTGTATAGTGTCCTTGTTGAAAATTGGGGTCCGATATAATTGCTTCTCGGCCGACTGCATTGAAGGCCAGTGCTTGTGGTGCGAGTTCTGCTGATGTTGCAATAGCAATGCAGGTTCTAATATTTTCGGGATAAAGAACGGACCATTCTAATGCTTGCATGCCGCCCATAGAGCCACCAATCACTGAGGCTAAACTAGAAATACCAAGCGAATCGATAAGTTTTTTTTGGGCGTTGACCATGTCGGTGATGGTGATGACAGGGAAAGAAAGATTGTAGGGGGTGCCTGTTTGTGGGTTGATACTTGCTGGACCTGTTGATCCGTAGCAGCTACCAATGGTGTTGGAGCAAATGACAAAATAGCGTGTCGTATCGATGCTTTTCCCGGGGCCTACTTGGGATTCCCACCAGATGCCTGCATCGGCGTCTCCACTTAATGCGTGACAGACTAAGAGGGCGTTTGATTTGTTTTGATTGAGTGTGCCGTAGGTTGTATAAGCAATTTCAAATTCACTTAAGGCTTGTCCACTTGAGAGTTCAAGATTACGTCCTTCAAATTTTTGGGAAGATTCTACTGACATTGTATTTTTAATGCCTCTGGTAATTTTGATTGTTCCAATTCACAGATTTCTCGTTTGGCAGCAAGGCCCGAAATTCTCGCTAATATTTGATAGAGTTCTAGTTGGGGATCGTCTGTGATTTGGGTAAAGATCATGCCTTGCGAATTGAGATTTTCTCGGTCTGTTTTCTGGCTGTTGATGCGATAAAATCCGCCCATAAACTGGTTGGCAATTTGATAGATGCAGGCTTCACCGATATTTTTTTCGATGCGTACAATACTGGGAACGCCTTCTTGTAGGATATAGCGCTCGATGACTTGTGAGCCTTTTCCGACATGGAGTTTGTTGCGTTCTTTTCTGTTGAGAGTGAGGATGTCTTCTGCGTTTTCGAAGACGTGTATGCCCATGCCGTAGGTACCGTTATCTGATTTTAAGAATACGAAGGGCTTTTCCTGGATGGTGTGTTCGTCATATTTTTTTTGAATTTCTTTTAATAGTCGATCTGTTTGCACGAAGAGTGTTTGCCTGTCTTCTTCGGAATTGATGTCGATGTGATCTGTTGATTCGAATAGACAAGATAAGAGCCAAGGGTCTATCTCTATAAGTTTCGCAAAGTCGGTGAGTAGTGCATTTGCGACTTTGAAATGATGTGATTTGAGACGAGAATGCCAGCCTGCTTGTAACGAGGGGTAAATGGGTATCGATGTTTTTTGTAAAATCTCGGGTATGCCTGTAGAAAGATCATTGTTTAAGATGATGAGGTCAAATTGTTTTTCGTCTTTCTCGACATCTTTTAATATACGGTGTAGGCAGTTGAGTCGTATATGTTTTCTTGTTTCTGTTTCAAGATCAATAAACGGTGTGTTTTCATTGTCGCAGACCGCATTTTTGGGATCTAGAAAGGATGCGACGGTTACCGAAAACCCTGCTTTTTCCATCAAGTTTTGTAATACCAATGCATTTTCTAGATACCATTTGTTACGGGTATGTTCTTCGGTTATGAACAGAATATTTTTAGCGTTGGGTACGCGATTTTTAATGGCTGTTTGTAACGCTTGAATAACTTTTGGGGTAATTAGAATATTGTTAAAGCCAGCCGGAAATAGATTGGTGTCGACAACGGCTGCCTTAAATCCTGCATTGCGTACATCTACAGAAGAGTAAAAGGGAACACAGCAACTTTGTTCTTGTTTGTGTAGCCACTCTTCTATTTGAACTGAATTCTGAATCAGTTTTTTTTGAATTTTGTCGACCATTAATAGAGAAGATAGCAGACTTTGTTTTTTGCTTGAAATTTTTTTTTCTTTTAAAACGATAATTTTAAAATATTATGGAGAAGCTTATGAAAAAAATTATTGCTCAAACGCTTGGTGAGATTTCACAGAGGATAGCCCTGTTATTAGTGGAAAATATACAAGTAGGTACGCTTTCGTTTTCCAAACAATGTGCTTTTATGGATGATATTAAGGCTTCTTTGGAGAAAAATGTCATGGAAACTTTAATTCGAAAACTAGCTTCTATAGGAGCAGATAAAGCCTTGTACGCAGTTTTGAGTTATGCCAAAAAAAACAATGTGCCATTTGATATTAATAGTCACTCCAGTGCCTCGAAAACTGCTTATCAATTGGCGTCTGAAAACTCTCATAG
This sequence comes from Candidatus Margulisiibacteriota bacterium, assembly GCA_009691415.1. Lineage (GTDB taxonomy): Bacteria > Margulisbacteria > Marinamargulisbacteria > SXXA01 > SICP01 > SICP01. The sequence goes on along the minus strand of SICP01000014.1, from coordinate 24,989 downwards.
TGCGGCTGTAATGGCGTTAACTTGTTTCGGTGTGTCCACGCCTGAAGGTGGAGAATATGGTCATTCTGCTACATCAATTGCCAGATACCCAGCGATTTTAGTCCTATATCATAAACTTTCTATTATACCTTTCAATAAGATTACACTCATTGGCCCTGGATTGTTATGGATTTCTCGTCCATCAGGCTTTAAGGAAGAGGCAGGTATGGTCTGTCCGATTAAGGCTCGCTTTTTTTCTAATTCTATGGAGAAAGAATTTGTGGAAGTAATAAATCCACATAAAGAGGTGTTGACTTGGGCTGATTCATTACCTTTTTATTTTAGTATTTTTTTAAATGCGGATGTGATTGTAGTTGATCGTCCCAATTTGGTGGAAAGGGTACATCACTCGACTATGCTGAGTGATTCGGATATGTATAGCGATATGTTGAATCTGTTCTTACATAACTTAAGAAATGAGTCTTCTGAAGAGGTTATGGGTAGCTTTATTGCTTGGCATACACAGGGGGCGGCTGATTTTCCATATAGAACTGTAAAAGTGTTTCCAAAAGATTTGTATGACAATCTTATAGAATTCAAAGTAGATGGATCTGGAAAGTCGCCCCAGAGTTTTGCGGCTCTTCCTGTTGCGTCTCATGATTGTAATTTAATTGTCGCCCTTAATGTACTGCAATATCCTGCCCTAAGATGCACATATGAATCTTTAAATAGTCAGTATGATCTGGATAGAATTTTATTATCTTTGTTTGTGAGTATGGGGGAGTCTGGGCAGGATGTTTTGATTGTTACCAAAGATAGTTTAGTGCCATATCAGTGGTCTTTTGGTTTACTTAAATTGTTGATTCAAAATAATATTGTTCATCTGGAAGAAGTTCCTGATGGATCTAAGGGGAAACTAGAAACTTTGGTTGTGATTAAATTAAATGATAGCCATTCCCGACAAAATATTTTAAGTGCATTTAATGTGATGTATCCTGCTTCAAAATCAGCTTAATTTGATTTCAAACCGTTCGTATACATAGAACTAATTTAACGATAAACTTAACATAATGCGATTAATTAAGTCTTTGTTTTTAATTTGGGTGTGTCTAAGTAGTTGTCTTTTTGCGGCTAATATCAAAGAAATTAAATATTCCTGTGGGGGTAATTTTAAAGCGTTGGTTTTGTATCCTGATAAACTTTCCGCAAAAATGCCGGTCATTATTTATAACTATCACGAAGACTTGGACCGTGGGAATCAATTTCGTGTGTATCAAAATGTGCATGATGTGACGCTTTTTATGAAAGTATTTGCGTCTTGGGGTGCGATTTGTGTGGTGCCGATGGATCGTTTTCATCAGATCAATGCGATACGAGGGGCAATCAGATATGCCAAGACACTTCCTCGTGCAGATGCTAATAATCTTCATGTGATTGGTATTTCTGAAGGAGCGTTTATGTCTCTTTTGGCTGTCCAGCCTGGTGATGGGGTGAAATCTCTTACGCTCTTAATGCCCCGTTCTATTCATAATACGGGGGCGCTTTCTTTTCCGGGGTTGATGCATGCGATGCCTAAACTTAAGATTCCGATAATGATTATGTTAGCCAATCAATCTGCAGATCGCAGTGTTAAATCGGCGCGCCTTATCAATACGGTGTTAGAGCAGCAGCATAAGCAGGTGGCTTTAGTTGAATATTCCGAAATTGATCGGTGGTTTTGGACACCTCAAAAAGAATATATGCAAAAAATATATGAAACCATTTTGTATAAAGAAACCAAAAAAGATCTCCCAAATTATTGGGGTGAGGGTAGGGGATAGCGTTGCGCATAAGGACCCATGCGAATCCGTTTCATTATTATCAACGTGAAGAGCGTTTAGATCTTACGGCTATTTTTCCGACGTTTTCTGGGACGCTTGATGTGGAGTGTGGATTTGGAACCGGCGGGTTTATGCAACATTATATGGCGGGTCATCCGGATCGCTTTATGTTGGGATTTGAGATTAGACAGCCGGCGGTTGCGTTATTACAAGAACGTATTCCTGATGAGATGAAATCTAGAGTCTATTTACATAATGGGACGGCTGAAATTGGTATTGAGGATATGTTGCCCGATCAGTCTATCGACCGTGTCTTTGTGTTTCACCCGGACCCTTGGTTTAAGAAAAGTCATCATAAACGCCGCTTAATTAAACCTGCTTTTTTGAAAATGTTAACACAAAAAATCAAGCCAGGTGGGCGACTATATGTGAGTACGGATGTAGAAGATTTGTGGGTGTATATGAGGCAATCGTTGGATGCTTCACCGTTACATGAGATTGAAGACCCTGATTTTTGGCGTGACTATTATTTGACTCCGTGGCAACAGTTTAGTGTGCGAGATTCACGTAATTCATATCGTGGAGTTTTTGAGTTGTCTTAAATTGCTTTTTTCCCAATATCAGTTCTGTAGTGTTGATTCTTAAACGAGATTTTATCTACTCCGGTGTACGCAATCTTAATGGCATCTTGAATCGTATTGCCTTGGCCTAAAACACACAAAACTCTGCCGCCATTGGTGACAATTCTGTTGTTTTTTTCTTTAGTCCCAGCATGAATCACAGAAACGTTTTTAATTTCTTCTGCAGCTTCAATGCCGGAAATTTCTTTTTCTTTTTCAAAATCTCCAGGATATCCACCGGATGCCATAATGACGCCGACAACGGTCGTGTTATCCCACTCGATCTTAAGGTGATGTAGAGTGCCATTGATAACCGCAAGAAAAATGTCGATGAGATCGGTTTTGAGTTTGGGAAGAATGACTTCTGTTTCGGGGTCCCCAAAACGTGCGTTGAATTCTACGACGGAGGCTTGGCCGCTTGGCGCAATCATAAGGCCTGCGTAAACAATCCCCTTATATAAAATGCCGTCTTTTTTAAAACCGTTAATGAGAGGCTTGAGAACTTTTTCCAGGACTTGTTCTTGGATTTCAGGTGTGGCAATGGGTGCTGGGCAGTAGGCGCCCATGCCACCTGTGTTGGGGCCTTTATCTGCATCGAAGACCGCTTTGTGATCTTGTGCTGGCGGCATTGCAATAATCGTTTCCCCATCAGTAAACGCCAGTATGGAGGCCTCTTCCCCAACAAGGAAATCCTCTATGACGACTTGGAGTCCTGCTTGTGAAAATTTTTGATCTAGGAAACACTCTGTGAGTGCGTTTAGTGCAATGTCGTAACTTGTTGCGACGGTAACACCTTTTCCTGCAGCGAGTCCGTCAGCTTTGATGACGATGGGATAGACGTTTCTGGATTCGATATATGATTTAGCATCGTTGAATTCTGTGAATGTTTCGTAGGCTGCGGTGGGGATATTGTAACTTTTCATTTTGTCTTTTGCCCAGGCTTTGGAGCCTTCCAGTTGTGCGGCGATTTTGTTGGGCCCCATGATGGTTAGGTTGTGTGATTCAAAGTGATCGACGATGCCGTTTACAAGTGGGCCTTCTGGACCTACTAGAGTAAGTTCGATGCTGTGTCTTTTTACGGCTTTTATTAGCGCACTAAAATCTGTTTCTGATATCGCAAGATTTTGTCCAAGTTTTGCGGTGCCTGTATTACCAGGTGCAAAGAAAACCGAGTCGCAATTTTTACTTTTTTTGAGGGCAAGACCTAAGCTGTGTTCGCGTCCGCCGGAACCTATAATTAATATATTCATGATTTTAGATTATAGGGCTTATCCCTTAAAGATAAAAGAAAAAACCATGTCTTTTATATGAACAAAAAAGGAAGTATACTGATCTGTAATTTATTAGGGGAGGGACTCATATTTGGACTGGCCAGGACTGCTTTCTTATATTAAAGAAGGCGAAACAGCGACAATTAAGTTTTTGACAAAAGCAGAAACAGAGGAAGATATTGCGCCTTTGTTAGTGGCGATGGCAAATAGTGTTGGAGGCAAGATATTTCTAGGGGTGGATTTACGTAATTGTCATTTGGTAGGTACACGTCATCAAGCTGAGTGGATTCATTATGTTATCTATCAAATCTGTAAACCTGCGTTTCAAGTGGGTCTCGAAATGGTAGTTAAAAACGATAAGCATGTTTTATGCATCACTGTTCCGTCTGGTGTGCATAAGCCTTACTACGTGCAAGAACGGTGCTATGTCATGGATAAGGGAGATCCAAGATTAGCTACTACGGAAGAAGTTTCTGTTATGGCAGAATTACGTAATTTGCGATATCCAGAAGAAATTCCTGTTATTCCAGTTTCTGTTTTTACTACCTCTGAGGAAGTTCGAAATGAAGATGTTGTTTCTGCTGTTCCTGAAGAAGAACATGTCGGTGTAGATGAATCTAAAATTGTATTGGTTACTCCTTCTAGTCATGTCTTGACGTCTCGGCAGAAAGAAACGTTACGCTATTTAGAAAGACAGTCCAAAGATGAAGACGAGTCTAGTATCCGCAACAAAACATATCGCGCTTTATTTAAGGTGTCTCACAAAACGGCGCATATCGAATTAGTAGATTTGGTTAAACGTGGATATGTTGCGTCGCATGGTTCTGGTCGAAGCACTTGTTATCGCTTGGTACTCGCTTAGCTAAAAGTTTGTTAATTTTTTAAGAAGGGTTTCAAGTTCACTTACTGTATCTACCAAGTAAGTGGGCTTGAAACCGGCTAGTTTTTCTTTAGTTCTGTAGCCATATGTAACACCTATAGACTGTATGCTTGCTGCTTTTGCGACTAAGATGTCTGCATCTCCGTCTCCTACCATGATGATATTTTTTGGTTTCTCTGGATACTGTTTGAGGAGCTCAAAAATGCTGCCTGGATGTGGTTTGCAAAAACCGTAGGTGTCGGGCCCAATTATATGATCAAAATAATGACTGATTTCAAATGTTTTAAGAAGTCTTTTTGCTGGTTGTTCTGGTTTATTTGTTAGTACGCAGAGAGAGACATCTTTATTTTTTATTTTTTTGAGTAATTCTGGAATGCCTTTATATAGTGCCGTGTGAATATGGGTATCGAGGTAAATGTCACGGTATGCGATTCGGAATTCTTCTAAAGAAATCGTGCTGTTTTCTGTGGCTTTCATTAAGAGTTCATCGATGCTGGGGCCTACATATTTTTTAACCACTTCACGATGCAGTGGCGGGATGGCAAACGTTGCTTGTGCTTTTGTGAGTGCCGTATGGATATCGTCCAAAGAGTCGATGAGGGTGCCATCGAGATCGAATAATATTAGATGTGACATGGGGCTTCCCAATCTTTCATGACAGGTTCAAATCCTTGATGAATAAGCATGTTTTTGACTTCCTCTAGACTTCTCGTGTCTGATATTTCGAATTGTTTTTCAGCTTCTTTTCCAGAGTATCCGCCGGGTTCTGTATGTGATTCTGCTGACATGCTGGTGATGCCCAATTTGACGATCCGGTCTCTTATCTCTGCAGATTCTCTGGTTGAAAGTGTTATTCCTACATCTGGAAATGCCAATCTAAACGCACAAATAAATTGGACGATGTCTGTATCTGTAACCGGATAAGCTTGTTGAAAGGTGCCAATCATATCTCGAATTCTTGGGAAAGAAACACTGTATTTTGTCTTCCAGTAGTGGGTTTGTAGATAAGAAAGATGTTGGGCTAATGCAAGGGCTTCGAAGCGCCATTCGTAGAGTCCTAATAGCGCGCCTAAGTTGAGCCGATAAAATCCTGCTTTCCCCGCCTCATCAACGGCATCCAGTCTATTTTTGAAAAATTTCTTTTTTCCTGAAAGATGATACTGGCTATACGATTCTGGATGATAGGTTTCTTGATAAAGTGTGATGCTGTCTGCACCTGCTTTAATGAGAATACGATAGTCGCTTTCGGTCATGGGTTGTATTTCGACGCCAATAGAAGAAAACTGGGGCTTGAGAAGTCTGATGGCTTCGGCAATGTAGCCAACGCCAACTTCTTTAGGCGCTTCACCTGTTAGAAGCAACAGATGTTGAAACCCTTTCTGATACAAAATTTCACCTTCTTTTAAAATTTCATCCCGAGTTAGAGTGACGCGTGGATATGTGTGCTCAATGCTAAAGCCACAGTAGGTACATTTGTTGAAACATAAATTGGAGAGATAGAGAGGAATGAAGAGTTGCATGGTGTTTCCAAAACGTTGTTGTGTGAGGAGATGTGATCGCTGCGCAAGCTCTTCGAGGAAAGGTCTGATTTCAGGTGAGATTAAAATTGGAAAATCTTGTGGCCCAAATTCTTTTTTTTTGAGCACATTTTCGATTTCAGCTGTGGTGTATGAGTGGGTGCTGAGTGTTGTTGGATCAAACTGTTCAGAAAACATTATGTGAGGTGTAGAAAGCCTGTGAGTGGAGAAGATGCGGAGGCTATCTGTTGTGTGCTCGGAAGTCCGGCCAAATATCCAAGTCTACCTGCTATTACTGCCCATTTGAATGCGGTGGCCATTTCGATCGGGTTTGAGGCTGTTGCAATTGCGGTATTGACCAGTACCGCATCGGCACCTAATTCCATGGCTTCTGCAGCATGTGAGGGGGCCCCTAGTCCTGCATCGACTATGACTGGGATTTTGGATTGTTGGATGATGAGTTGTATCTGATCTCGGGTATGAAGTCCTTTGTTGGATCCGATGGGTGCGGCTAAAGGCATGACTGTAGCACAGCCGATTTCTTCGAGTCTTTTTGCCAAGACGGGATCTGCATTGATATAGGGCAAGACAACAAAGCCTTCTTTAACGAGTTGTTCTGCTGCAATTAATGTTTCGATAGGATCGGGTAAAAGATGATTGGGTTCGGGCGTTACTTCTAATTTAACCCAATCTGAAACGCCAGTTGCACGAGCCAATCTTGCAATACGAATGGCTTCTTCGGCTGTTCTAGCGCCAGAAGTATTGGGTAAAAATAGATATTTTTTAGGATCGATATGAGCGATAAACGTATCGTTTGGATTTGTAAGATCGATACGTCGTACAGCGGTTGTGATCATTTCTGAGCCACTGGCTTCAATAGCATCTTTCATGAGTTGTGGAGACGCAAACTTACCTGTTCCTAAGAACAGGCGAGACGTAAAAGATCTGTTTGCAATTTTGAATTTATCTGAAGACATTGTTTAAATCATAGAGAAAGATTGGAGAAAATGAAAGAAGAAGCTTCTATACAGTGATACCTGTTCCAGAAAAGGCGTTTTGCATTTCTTTGCCAAAAGCACTAGCAAAACCTGATGAAGTCGTTGATGCAATGCCTGCGGCTATGTGAATATGCTTTGCAAATTCAGCTAGTTTTTGTTCGTCGTTATTATTCTTGTCTACACATGAACCGGCTGTGTTTGATAATGCTGCGTGATGTGGGTTTGTAGATGAGCAATTGCTGACCATGGGAATACTCCTTTGTGATTGGGATATCAAGAGTAAGTGCCCCTAATTATATTAGTTCAAACCTTTTTTTAACTTTTTTATAATTTAAATGTGGCGCTGATGGCTTTGTGGTCTGATCCCGTGCCTTTAGGCAAGGTGATATTGGTGGGGACTATGGTTTGGCTGTAGAAGATGTAGTCTAGTCTTACTTTTGGTCTGGAAGTTGGGTAGGTTCTGTAGTTTTTCTGTGTTTTTGTGGGAAGTTTGTCTAAGATTTCTCTGAGTGTTTTGGCTTGTCTAAGTATGCTCAGTGTTTTGTCTTTTTCATATTCGTGATGCAGTTCTTTTGAGTCGGATAGAGAGGGTACCAGTAGTGTGTCGACGGCATTAAAGTCACCCATGAGAATTTGCGGCATCTTGGGTAGCGGATCTTCTAGAAAGTTGAGCGTGTATTTGGCTTGTTTTGCGCGTTCTTTTTTGTCGAAGGCTTCTAGGTGGATGTTGGAGATGCGAATGCTTTGTGTTTTAGAAAGTGAGACTTGAATGGTTTGCAGAACGCGATCTAAATAGAAGAGATTGTAGAAGCCGTTGTTTGAGGAGGGTTTTTTAAATCGTAGGATTTCTTGCTTGGTGATGGGGTATTTTGAGAAAATTGCTTGCCCGGCTAGTGTTTTTCCGAATTGGTATTTTGGGTTTGTAAAGAAAGGGTAGGGGACCCAATTTTTATCCCAGGTGTAGGCCATGGCAACGTAGGGGTATTTGCAGGTTCTTGCAATGTATTTTACTTCATCGATGAAATAGGAGCGTTTGGAATGGAGATCAATTTCTTGTACTGCTAGGATGTCTGGAGATTCGGCCAGAATGGTGTTTTTAATGTCTGAAAGATTTTTTTCTACGTCTTTTTGTGTGTAGGTTCTGCCGTTTAATCCTGCTTCTCCTGCACCAAATCCGAGGTTGTAGGTCATTGTTTTGATGGGGGTGTCGGGAGTCCAAACGGTCTCGTTATTAGAGGGGGAGGGGAAGTAGAATAATTGCCCTTGCTTGTAGGTTTTGTTTGGTAAAGAGGAGAAATTTGCCCATAGAAGCAATCCTAGAATACCTATGCCCGTTATGGTGGAGAGAAAGAGAATCAGTTTCATCTTTGGCTATTTTACATTAAAATGGGGTCGTGGCAAATTACGTCTCAATTGTTAGGTGTTCGATTCTTTTGTTTTCAATGGATTTAGCGCTTTTGTTTTATTTGAAAAACCGTTTGCGTGGTTCTTTGAATTTTTCTGGTTTGGACGACGTTATCGCCGATATGCTCTATTTGTTGCGGGATCTGCGTCAGGAGCAATTGATGATATATGGTACGATGTATGTGTCTTTTTTGTGCTTGTGTTATGTTTTTCCTGTGTTGTTTTTTTTATTGTTTGTAGCTCAAGCGGTTTCATTATGTATGAGTTTGTTTATGATAAGTGTTGTAAGGAATATTCGTTAAATCACTCTATTTATTACATAATATATATTATGCGACGTAAAGATAGGGGGCTTATTTTTTAAAAATGGAGTGAACTTTCAATGTCATTAGACTATAGAGATACGCCCTGGGGACGTTGGGAAGTTTTGTTAGAAGCTAACGATTGTAAAGTAAAGCGCATGACAGTGAAATCTGGGCATCGTCTGAGTTATCAAACGCATCAATATCGACAAGAGGTATGGACGGTTATATCGGGTAATCCATATGTGATTTTGGATGATGTTAGATTCGATTATGGGCCTCATGATGTCATTCGTATTCCCTTAGGTGCTAAGCATCGTATTGGTAATGACGGCACAAAAGATGTGGTTATTATCGAGGTGCAAATGGGCTCCTATTTTGGTGAAGACGATATTGTACGCCTAGAAGACGATTATTTGAGGGCGTAAAGGCTTTCTATCGTTGTGATGGCTAAATCTTGAATAGAGGGTAAATCTTTTTGTTCTGTTTTTGAAAAAGTGCTGAGAACGAAGTCTGAGATGGTTTGATTGTCTGATCTGGGTCCTATACCGATGCGAAGTCTTGGGAAGTCTGAGGTACCAAGAAGTTGGATGATGGACTTCATGCCGTTGTGTGTTCCCCCACTCCCCTTTTCTCTAAATCGTACGGTTCCGAATGGAATATCAAAATCGTCGTACACGATTAGACTGTCTTGGGTTGGTATTTTGTAATATGTTGAGGCAGCAACGACGGCTTCGCCTGAGAGATTCATGAATGTTTGTGGAAAGATGAGATAGAGCTTCTGTGTGCCGATTTGACCTTGGTAGAGTAGGGACTTGAATTTTTTTCCTAGTGGAGAGAAGCCATGCTTTTTTATAAGGGCCTCCCCTACTATAAAACCTGCGTTATGCCTCGTGAGTTTATAGGATTCGCCTGGATTTCCTAGAAAGCAAATGAGTTTGGGCATTAGGTTTCTTTTTTGGGTTTGCCTTTGAAATGGAGTTGAATGGGATTGCCGAAAAAACCGCCGAATTCTTCTCTGAATTGGTTTTCAAGAAACCGTATATAGGAGGCGTCCAAGAGCTTGGGTTGGTTAATAAAGAAGATAAATGTAGGTGGCTTGGTATCTGCTTGTGTGGCGTAATAGACTTTGAGCCGCTTGCCAGATTTGATGCGTGGATGTTGGCGCTCGAGACATTTTTTGATGAACTGATTGAGGGGGCCTGTTGTGATGCGTTTTTCGCCGTTTTTAATAATGCTTGGTATGAGGTGGAATAGTTTGCCGAGGTTTAATTTTTCGGTGGCCGATCCAAAGATAAAGGGGTAATTTTCTAAAAATGGGAGTTCGTCTTTCGCAATAACTTCGAGGTGTTTTCTGGCGTCGTCGGAGCGTTCTGAGAGGTCCCATTTGTTGACGAAGATAATGATGTTGCGCTTGGCATCGAGGGCTTGGTTGATGATTTTTTTATCTTGGTCTGTGAGATAGTCGTTGGCGTCTAGAACGATCACGACGAGATCAGATTCATCTATCGCTTTTGCAGTTCTTACTGTTGAATAAAACTCTATGGACTCGTCTACTTTAGATTTTCTTCGTAGACCTGCGGTGTCGATAAAAATATATTGATCGTCACCTTGGTTGAAATAGACTTCGATACTGTCTCTGGTGGTTCCGGCTTTGTTGTCTACGAGGATGCGGGGCTCGTTGATAATCGCGTTGACGAGTGATGATTTGCCAACATTGGGGCGTCCGACAAGTGCGACTTTATAGGCTTTTTTGTATTCTTCGGAGAGTTCACGCTCTGAGAAATCTGCTGTAGCGATGGTGAGTAAATTGGCGACTCCATGTCCGTGTATACCTGAGATGCAGATAGGTTCTCCTAGGCCTAATTTGTAGAATGAGAGGCTTTGGTTGGGTTGGTTGGGATCATCTAATTTGTTAACAGCTACAATTGTTTTGGCTTGATAGGGGCGAAGTACTTTTGCGATGACGGCGTCTAGTGGATTGAGGCCATCTTTTCCATCTACTAAAAAGATGATTTTATCGGCTTTTTCGATGCCGCTTCTGACGAGGGCTTCGATTTGGGGTTGCATATCGATTGATTCTTGATTTTGAAAAAGCACTCCCCCACTGTCGACGATCATAAAGGCTTTGTCGTTCCATTTATAGGGGTAACTCAGTAAGTCTCGCGTCACACCGGGTGTGTCGTACGTGATGGCTTTATTCTTTTTAAGAATACGGTTAATGAGGGTTGATTTGCCGACGTTGGGTCTGCCGATAATAATGACTTCGGGTAGTTTTTTCATGAGGTTACTTTAGTATGTCTTTGTGTTTGAGGCAATGAGAGAAGCCCCCCCGGCCCCCGAAGGGGGTGCAAAAGTCGGAAGATTTAATGCTTCGTGATCTGCGCCCCCTTCGGGGGTTGGGGGGCTTTCTATTAGGCCAGTTCTTCCCATCTTGCAAATTTTTGTTCTAGTTGATTGGAGAGTTCTTTGAGCTGTTTGCCTGTTTTGGCGTAGTCTTCGGGGCTGTGGGCGCCGGTACCTAGGTAGTTGTTGAGGGTTTTGATTTCTTTTTCGAGTTGTTCGATTTCTTTTTCGATTTTTTTTAGTTCTTTGGGGTCTTTGGACTGGCTAGTTCTGGGGGTAGTCGGTAGTGATTTTTGTGTTGGGATTTTGGCCATTTCTTTTAATGTGTCGATGTAGTCGGTGTAGCCGCCCCAGAAATGGGTGACGTGGCCCTGGTCTTTGAAGATGAGGAGTTGGTCGACCACGCGGTCCATGAAGTAGCGATCGTGTGAGATGACGATGACGCAGCCTGCGAAATGAAGCAGAAAGTCTTCTAGTACGGAGAGAGTGGTGATGTCTAAATCGTTGGTGGGTTCGTCGAATAATAAGAAGTTGGGGTTGGAGAGAAGCATGCAGACCATGTGAAGGCGTCGGCGTTCTCCGCCTGATAGCTTGCCTATTTTTGTTTTGAGGCTGCTACTTGGAAATAGAAATCGTTCGAGAAGTTTTGCGGCTGATAGGAGCGTGCCGTCGTGGAGGGTGATGTGTTCGCCGAAGAGTTTAACATGTTCTAAAACACTCATGTTTAAATCGAAAGAGATGCTGTGTTGGTCGAAGTAGCCAAAGACGGTATTAACGCCCACATCTACGGTTCCGGAGTCTGGCTGAATACGTTCTGTAATAATGTTGAGAAGGGTTGTCTTTCCTGCACCATTTGGGCCTAAAATACCGATTTTCTCGCCTTGTTTAAAGGTGTATGTGAATTTGCTGATGACGGTTTTGTCGTCAAATTTTTTGGTGATGTCTTTGAGCTCTAGAATTTTTTTGCCTAGGCGACGACCGGATACGCCCAGCTCTAGGATGGTATCTTCGGTGTAGGTGTTGCGGCTGACCATCTCTGCGATACGATCTTTTCTGGCTTTTTGTTTGGTGGATCTGGCTTTGGGGCCGCGTTTAAGCCATTCTAATTCGACGCGTAAAACAGATTGTAGGCTTTGGTCTTCTTTTTGTTGGATGGCGTATCTGAGGTCTTTTTGTTCTAAAAAGACTTGGTAGTTCCCGTTGTAGGTGAAGAGTTTTTGTTGGTCGATTTCGATGATTTTTGTGCAAATTTTATCGAGAAAGTACCGGTCGTGTGTGACCATTAAGAGTGTGCCTTGCATGCGTTTGAGGGTGTTTTCTAGCCAATTAATAGTATCAATGTCTAAATGGTTGGTAGGTTCGTCGAGAATCAATAGATCGGTTTCTTCAAAGAAGACTTGGGCTAGACCTATTTTTTTGATCATGCCGCCAGAAAGTGTGTCCATTTTTTGGCTTAGGTGATGAATATTAAGCTCGTTTAGGATGGATGTGACGCGGGATTCGTAGTCCCAGGCTTGATGGAGATCCATTTGCGCGGTGGCGGCTTCAAATTCTTTATTGATAGCGGGGCTGGTTTCTGTTTCGAGTTTTTCGATGCACAGGTGATAGGCGCGAATGGCTTTTGCGGTGGGGGTTTCGGATTTGAATAGGTGGTCGAGAATAGTGTCTTCTGGATTAAATGTGGGGAGTTGGGCGAGGTGGGTAATCTTTAAATTTTGTTTGGTGACGATAGAGGGGTTTTTGTCTGTATTGCAGGTGGTTATGTGCGAGAGGAGTGTTGTTTTTCCGCTGCCGTTGACGCCGATTAATGCAATTTTATCACCGGGTTCGATGCCAAAAGAGATGTTTTCGAAGAGGGTTTTGATGCCTTGTGTGCAGCTAAGATTTTGTACGGAGAGTATGCTCATAGTTGCTTAGCATAGCAGACTAAGTATGTTTAAGTTTAGTTGCATTTTGGATTCTGTTCTGTGGGTGAGTACTTAGGGGTTATTGAAAAAATAGTCTATCATGAAATATAGTATTTTCATGACAAAGACGCCCCGGTATTCTCGTTCTCCAGACGGCATGCCCTCTTTAACGATTGTTGAGAAACGTGCGCTTATTGCCAGAGCGATTTCGGTGCTAGGGGAAAAAGCATTTTTGGTATGGTTGTCTGAGTATGATATTACGTCTATTCGTCAGCTAAATGAACATGTGCGTCGGTATAAAAGTAAATTTTTTCGGAATTTGTATCTCTTTATTTCTAATCACTAGCCAGTTATGATTCGAAGATGAAGTTTAATCGCGTGTTGTTTATGGGTTCTCCTGAATATGCGGTGCCGACTTTAAAAAGTTTGGTGGATTTTTTTGGTATAAGAAAAATTCTAGGGGTTGTATCTCAGCCTGTTAGAGCGAGAGGGCGTGGTCGTGAGGTATCCCCTACCCCTGTGCATCAATTTGCACATTCTTTGGGGCTAATGGTGTTTACGCCAGAGTCTAAAGAAGAAGTGGCGTCTGTCGTAGAGACGCTGCAGCCTGATTTGGTGGTGGTGATTGCGTATGGCAAGATTTTGCCTAAGTCTGTGACTGATCATTATTTTTGTGTGAATTTGCATGGGTCTTTATTGCCTAAGTATAGGGGGGCGTCTCCGATGCAGGCGACTATTTTGGCGGGTGATACAGAATCGGGCGTGACGTTGATTTGCATGAATGAGCGGATGGATGCGGGTGAAATCTTAGGGCTGACTAGAGTGTCTTTGGCGGATGAGACCTTGGGGCAATTGCATGATCGTTTAAGCCTTTTGTCGGCTGAGGTGATGATTAATTATTTGAAAGGAAACTGCCCTGCCCCTATTATTCAGGATGAAAAATTGGCGACGTATTGTACAAAAATTCAGAAAGAAGACTTGTTGTTAGACTTGTCTTTGGATGCGTCTTTGTTGGTTCGAAAGGTAAAGGCATTTTCGCCATTTCCTGGTGCTTATGTTGTGACTGCTTCCGGACTTAGAGTGAAGATTTTGGATGCTCAAGTTGAGAATGGAAAATTTGTGCCAGTTTTGGTGAAGCCTGAGGGTAAAGGCGAAATGTCTTATGGAGATTATGTGCGAGGGTATGGTGCGGTATGTTAACTAAAAGAATTATTCCGTGTTTGGATGTTACGGCGGGGCGTGTAGTGAAAGGTACAAATTTTGTTAATTTGCGTGATGCGGGGGATCCTGTTGAGTTGGCCAAACGCTATGAAGAGCAAGGCGCTGATGAACTGGTATTTTTGGATATTACGGCTAGTTCGGATAAGCGTGAAATTCTGAAAGATCTGGTTGAGCGGACGGCAAACGAAGTCTTTATGCCGTTGACGGTGGGTGGTGGTATTAGTGACATTGAGACGATTAGGGTGTTGTTGAATGCGGGTGCAGATAAAGTGTCTATCAATACGGCGGCTGTTTTGAATCCAGAATTAATCAGAGAAAGCGCAATTAAATTTGGTTCGCAGGCTATTGTTGTGGCGATTGATGCCAGAAGAGTTGGAGATCGGTTTGAAGTGTTTACGCATGGGGGTCGCAATGCGGCAGGTTTGGATGCCGTGAAATGGGCGGTACATTTAACTGAGTTAGGTGCGGGTGAAATTTTATTGACCTCGATGGATCGTGATGGGACAAAATCTGGTTATGATTTGGAATTGACTCGTGCGGTGTCGGAGTCGGTTCGTGTGCCTGTGATTGCCTCTGGTGGCGCTGGAACCTGTGCGGATATTGTAGATGTTTTGGCTGTGTGTGATGCGGCGTTGTTGGCGTCGTTATTACATGATCGGGTGCTGACAGTGGGTGAAATTAAAGCGGCTTGCTCTGAGAAGAAATTGGTAATGCGGTTGTAAAAAAAACTGAAATTTTTTTCAAAAAAAACCCGACAACTATATATGAGAACTGTAATGAAAGTGGTATCTTTATCAGCCTCGCCTCTGATTCATGTCATGTTTTGTGCTGTCGGTGGTGGGGGGGATTTGGCTCTTGCTTTGTCTACGACAAAAATATTGCAGTCTTATGGATTTAGGGTGTGTTTGATTGAAAATTCTATTTCTTTTTTTTCTGCTCAAAATTTATATTATCCGGTTACAGATGTATTGTCTAAACTAAAATCTAGTTATTCTGATATACCTATTTTTACATATGAGACTGTTCCGGATTCTTGTAAAAATCCATGCTTTGCTATCTGTTTACCTGTTATTCAGAATGAGCGTATGTGGGCTCATATTTGCAAGAAAACTTCATTATACGGTGTTCGTGTTCCGATTCTGCCAATTCAGATGAATTGTGATAATTTTTTTCTTCCGGAAGGTGCGTTGGCGTTGGGTTTTGGGATGGATGCTAGGGGGCGTAAAAGTATAGGCCTTTGTTTTAAGCCTAGTGATGCTGAGCCACCTACTCATGAGACTTTTTTGCGTAGTCAGCCTTTTGATTTGGAGAAGCTGGACAATGAGTGGTTGAAGAGCCGTTTGAGTGATGATGTAAATTCTAAGGCTCTTTTGTTTATCTATAATCATTTGCACTTTAATTCGGTTAGAGAATTACTTGTTATGCTTTCGGCTTTAAGTAAAGATTCTAGGGATGTAGCTGCTGTTTTAAAAACATATGATTATTCTGACAAGGATCAAATTCCGATGTCTTTACTGCGGAGTTATGATTTTGATTTGAAATTTTTTGATCAACTTGCATGGTATGTAGAAATTTTATCTGGATTAGGAATAAGCAAAGTGGTCTTTTCTTCTCCTGGGCAAGAAGATCGTGAATTTGAAGTGTCAATATCGGGGAAAACAGTTTATTTGCTTGATCCCTTTCCTTTGTCTTCTCAAGATTTTGCTACTTTATCTGAAAGCTCTATAGCCGTAGCTGGATGTACAGGCCTTAATTCTTTTACAGACGCGATATCAAGCCGTAAATTACCCCTGTATGAAGTTTTATGGGAAAATAGAAAGCTTTGGGCTGATTTCTGTGTTGAGGCAAAGCAATGTGACCCAGAAAATAGTGGGCTGAGTAAGTATTTTGAATTATTAGAGTCTTTGGTGAAACTTGTTCCCTTTGGCGGGATTAAGCTTCTTCCTTATCTCTCTTCTGGGGTTCGGCCTTCTGGATATCGTGATCAAATACCGGCTGGTGTTGCGGGGGATGATTCTTCTGTGGAGAGTATTCGAAATGCTCGCGAATCTATACTGCAGATTGGTGAGATTCTACGTTTTCCTGAAGTTTGGTCGCAGTGGCAAAAATTTTCAGACTATTTAATAAACGAGAGAAATGCCAATAAATATATTTTGGCTATACTGACTTCATATTTACAGGTATCTCTTGCGGAGAGGCGTGATTAGTGAGTTATTTGATGCCGTTGAGGTCAACATTTTCTATTATGAGTAAAGGAGTGATACCAATGAGAACTGTAAAGAAAGTAGTGTCTCTGTCTCCTCTGTATTCTACAGGAGTATTTCAGAAGTCTGGCATTTCGCCGTTAGTTTAACCAGCCTGTAGGGGGAGGTGGTGATTTATCGTCTGTGCTAAAGTTTTTTAAAGAGCTTCTATCTAAGAGTGTTGGATTAGCAAAGTTGTTTTCTCTTATCAGGATCCGAAGGGGGCCGTGATCGAGCAGAGTTTTTCAAAATTTTATGGAGATTGGGGAGTTGATTGGTTCTCCTATTTTATGGGAACAGTATGCGCAATTTTCTACGCATTTAATTGAAAATCGAAATGCCAACAAGAGAATTATGGTTCTTGTTAAGGCAAGGTTGTCGCTAGTCTAGCTTCAAGGTATTATTTACAGCTTATGAAAAAACGTGTTTTGGTTGGAATGAGTGGTGGTGTGGATTCTTCGGTGGCAGCTGCCCTTTTGAAAAAGCGTGGGTATGATGTCATTGGAATCACGATGCAGTTGCTCCCAACGGATAGCGAGAAGGACTCTGCGTGTTGCAATTTAGGCTCTGTAAACGATGCCAAACGAGTGGCGAGTGCGTTGGGAATCCCTCATTATTCGATTAATTCTCGAGCGCCATTTCAAGAGAAAGTAATAGACCATTTTGTGTCTCAATATTTACAAGGGCATACCCCTAATCCGTGTGTAGAATGCAACCGTCATATTAAATTTGAAGAGTTGTATGCCAAGGCCAAAGACTTAGACGCGGACTATATTGCGACAGGACATTATTGCAAAAAATATTATCATCCCGCTACCGGTACGTATCAGCTTCGTCGTGCGAAAGATCCGATTAAAGATCAATCTTACTTTTTGTATATGATGCAGTCTGAGCAGTTGAAATCTGTTTTGTTTCCTTTGGGTGGATATGACAAATCAGAAATCAGAGAGATGGCTCGCGAGCTAAAATTGGTTAATGCCGATAAAGAAGACAGCCAGGAAATTTGTTTCGTGACGCAAAAATCCTATAAGACATTTATACAAGAGCAAGCAGATCCTGAGTATTTGAAGCCAGGCGATATTGTAGGATTGAATGGTGAGAAATTGGGGACGCATGCAGGTATTTATCAATATACGATTGGACAGCGTCGTGGGATCAATATTAGTGGTCCTGACCCCCTTTATGTTTTGAAAATTAATGCTGCTGATAATACGGTTGTTGTGGGGCCCTTGGAAGGTTTGAGGCATGCCTCTTTGGCCTTAAAGCACGTGACGCTTGTGAATCCTAGTGAAAATGTTGTTGGAAAAGAATTTGGGGTTAAGATGCGTTCTCAGATGGCGATGGTTACCGGAAAAGTCATTTCGTGTGCTGATGGTGAGGCCCGAGTTGAATTGTTGAGTGCACAATCATTTATGCCTACGGGGCAGTCGTGTGTGTTGTATCAAGGTGATCGTGTTGTTGGGGGCGGGGTTATTTATTAAGTTCTTTTGTAAGGGGTGTGGTTATGTCTGAGCGTCCGGTGTTATTGGTGTTTGATCCAGAACCGTTTCATATTTTGCGTTTGCAGGATTTGATTCGTGATCAATATCGTTGTGTTTATGTAGAGAGTTGTGAGGAGCTTTTTACTGCTTATGAGCGTTTAAACGAGACTTTGGATTTGGTGTTTTTGCATTCTTCTGATGATGGGATTCCTTTTCTGGATCTTGTGAAAAAGTTGCGTGGTATGCGCTCTACGACAGAGATCTTTGTCGCGGTACGTCCAGAAGACATGCAGGAAACGTTGGAGCTGATGCAGGCCGGTATTTGTGGTTATATCCCTAAGCCTTTTGTGGAATCGTTGCTTATTCATGCTTTGGAAGAGGCGTTGTCTGGGGTTTTTCTTCGCCGAAAATTCTTGGAAGTTGTTCAAAAAGAAATGGCCTCTATCTTATCTCACTCTGATTGGAAATCCCAGGTTTTGGATGCGGTAAATGCGCATCGTGTTAGCGGGAAAGTGTTTTATTTAGAAGATGCTATTGCATTGTTCTCTGCTGAGGTAGTGTCTTATCAAAAACCGTCTCTTTTGATGGTGGAAGATGAGTCTGACTTTAGAAAGGTTTTGGCACAGTTTTTGATGCCTTTGTATCAGTTTCACCATGTGGGTTCGGTTGCGGCAGCGGCAGACTATTTGAAGAAACACCCTGCACCGGATATGGTGATGCTGGATATTTATTTGCCAGGAAAAGATAAAGCCGAGACGTTACGTGCAATGAAATCTGCGTGTCCGTCTGCTGATATTGCGGTGGTGGTAGATTATTATGAACTAGATGTTGTGATTGATGCGTCTGAAAATGGGGCTCGTTATTATTTGGTGAAACCGTTTTTTAGGGACGATATGTTAATCACTCTGGCGAATATGATGCAGAGACGTTATTTTCGTGAAATTTTAGATAGAATACCCCTCCCGCCCTCCCCTTCGTAAGGGAGGGGACAAGATTTATAGATGGGATAGTTTTTGGTTATAGTTTTGCTAGTTGTATAAAGGCTTCTAGTTTGTTGTAGTCTTTTTTGCCTGGGTATTCCTCTACGCCTGATGAGACGTCTACGGCATAGGGATTGACGAGTTGTATGGCTTTTTGGATATTGGTTTTGTTGACGCCGCCTGCAAGAATGATGGGGATGTCGTTGTTTTCTTGGGCTTGTAGGGCGATGCCCCAATCAAACGATTCACCGGTTCCGCCATGTTTGTTGGCTACTTTTGTATCTAGTAGTGCGGCTGAAATGCTACCGATATAGGTGGAGATTGTGTCGATGTCGGAGAGTTCTGCGACGTGGAAGGCTTTGATAACGCGTCGTTTCATGGTGCGGCAAAACTCGGGGGTTTCGTGCCCATGGAGTTGGATAAGGTCGATGCGGCATCGGTTAATGATTTGATCGATTTCTGTTTTTTCTTGGTCTAAAAAGACGCCAACTAATTGGACAAAGGGGGGCACATGTTCGGAAATTTCTTGGACGACATCTGGAGAAATATAGCGTGGACTTTCTTTTGTGAAGATGAATCCTAACGCGTCTGCGCCCAAGGCTATAGCGTCTAGTGCGTCAGATTTGTTGGTGATGCCGCAGATTTTTACTTTCATGAGTTTCTCCAAAATGTGAGTAGGTCTGGATGGGTTGCTAGTCCTTCTCCGATAAGTACGGCGTTAATGCCGGCTTTTTCTAACTGGTGTAATTGTTCGGGAGTTGAATACCCGCTTTCAGCGACGCTGAGTATACCGTCTGGAATTTGTTTGGCAAGCGTTAATGCTAGATTTAGGTCTATTTCAAACGTCTGAAGATTTCGATTGTTGATGCCTATAGCTTGGACGTTTTTGAGCAATAGCACGTCGTTGAGTTCTGCTTCTGTGTGAACTTCAATAAGTATATCTAGCTGTAGGTCTTTGGCAAGGTTTAGCAGGGTTTGGCATTGGTCTTTAGTAAGAATGGCCTTGATGAGTAAGATAGCGTTGGCTCCTAAGAATTTAGATTCATAGACTTGTATCGGATCAATGATGAAGTCTTTTCTAAGAATTGGGAGGGAGCTTACAGCCCGTGCTTGTTTAATATAAGTTGGATTACCTAGAAAATGGTCTTCTTCTGTAAGAATGGAGAGGGCTGAAGCGCCAGAATGTGTGAACTGTTTTGCTAGTTCTGTAGGATCGAAGTCTGCCCGAACAACTCCCCTTGATGGGGATGCTTTTTTGATTTCTGCGATGAGAGAGAGGCCTGGCTTTTGCAGGTTTTTTAAGAACGAAAAATTATTTTCGTACAGGGCTTCAATAGATTTTTTTTTGTCGGCAATGATTTTATCTAGAACTGTTTTCATGAGTTTGATTTTCTGACAGTTACTTTTTGCTGGGCCGTTGAGATGTAGGTTTTAGAGTGTGCTGGTATAGATTGGATCAGCCAAATGTTTCCGCCGATTGTGCTGCCCTCCCCTATTATGGTGTCGCCTCCCAAAATGGTCGCATGGGCATAGACGGTGACGTTGTCTTCAATCGTCGGATGACGCTTGGTTTGTGCGGAACTTTTTTGGACGCTGAGTGCGCCGAGGGTGACGCCTTGATAGAGTTTGACGTTGTTGCCGATGTGGCTGGTTTCGCCGATGACGATGCCTGTGCCGTGGTCGATGCAAAATCGTTCGCCGATGGTAGCTCCGGGGTTGATGTCGATGCCGGTTTCGCTATGGGCGATTTCGGTCATGATACGTGGGATAAGGGGGACGTTTTCTTGATAGAAAAAATGGGCGGTGCGAAAGACGGAAATGGCTTGGAAGCCTGGATAAGAAAGAATGATTTCTTGTTCACTTTTTGCTGCCGGATCACCATCGAATGTGGCTTGTATGTCGGTTTTTAAAATACGACGAATGCTGGGTATTTGGTTGATGAAACGGGCGCTGATGTCTTCTGCTTTTTGTTGGGCTTGGTCTTTGTGAATGGCACTTTCGGCCATGAGGCTTTTGGTAATTTCTAAGGTGAGTTTTTCTTGGAGTTCTAGAACTTTTTGAGTGATGATATTTTCTAGGTGCCCGGTGAGGGGTTCAAAAAATCCAGGAAACAGGATCGTTCTGATGAGGTCAAGAATATAATGAACACTTTGTCTCGAAGGGAGGTTGAGGCCTTCTGTGTGGTTGGCTCCGCCGATGACTTTGTATGACTTTAAAATGGCTTGAATAGATTTATTATTATTCATGTTCTCAAGGCTAGTGCTGAGGCGGCTTCTTTGTCAATGGGACGAGGTGTGAGGGGATACTTTTTCCTTTGGGAATTAACTCTGGAATGGTGATAAATTGGTAGCCTTGTTTGAGTAGGGTTTCGATGGTGTCCGGAAGTTCTTTTAGCAGGGTGTCATTGTTGTCGTGAAAGATAATGATGCTGTCTTGAGGTTTATGTTGTCTAAGGGGGCTGCCATGATGGGTCTTGTGACACTGGTCATCATGGCGAGAAGCAAGATTGTTTTTTTAGCTTTTGACAAGGGTCTCGAGTTGATTGAGTAGCGATTCTATATAGTTGAAGCCCTTTTTCCAGAATTCAGGATCATTTATATTTGCGCCGACGGTTGCTGTGATTTCTGCTGGGCTCATGGCGCTTCCATAGGCCAAGAAAGTTTTGTATTTGGGTATAAAGCTGGCGCCTTCTTCGAGATACTGTTGATAGAGTGCCATGACAAGCAAGTTCCCGAAATTATAGGCGTAGACATAAAAAGGGGATTCGAAAATATGGGGAATCGATGACCATTCCCACTTGTATTCTTCAGGCTGATGAACAGAATTTCCGAACATGAGAGCCAATTCTTTTTTGTATAAGTCACATAATTCTTGGCTGCTCATACGGTCGTTTTCGATGTGTGCATGGACTTGCATTTCGAATCGGGAGAACATGTTTTGACGATGGCTTGTTGCAAAGACATCTTCGAGTTTGTCTGTCAGAATGTTTATTTTGGCACTTGTATCTGTTTCGTTTTTGAGGAGTAAATCGGTAATGAGCATTTCGGCAAAAACTGACGCTGTTTCGGCGAGTGGCAAAATAGGATGGAAGTTAAGCAGAGTTTGTTTTTCGCAGAGCATGTCGTGGATAGCATGGCCGAGTTCATGGGCCATCGTTGCGATGTCACGGGGTTTTCCGAGAAAGTTGAGCATGACGTAGGGTTTAACGTCTGGGCTGGAGCCTGAGCAAAAAGCACCGCCCCTCTTTTTGGGAAGTACAGGTGCGTGGATTCTATTTTCTTCGAACATGAGATTGGCGAGTTCGAAAATTTCTTGATCGAACGCTTTGAATCCGGTCAGGACAATGTCTTTGGCTTCGGTATAGGTGTATTTTTTTTCAGAATTGGGTAGTGGTGCGTAGATGTCTGCAAGGCTAATGTCTGGGAGATTGAGTAGGTTTGCTTTTAGTTTATAGTAGCGTTGGACCAGTGGATAAGATGCTTTTGTGGCATCGTGTAGGCTTTGAACCGATTCGTCCGAAAGGTCGTTTCCAATATTTTTGGCGTTAATTCCAGAAGTAAATCCACGTAGCTTGCGTTCGATGGCTTTGCTTTTAATGATGTTGTTGAAGCTGTGGGTGATGACAAGTTCGTGTTCTTCGTATTTTTTGTAGAAGCATTTCATCGCGCGACGACGTACATCTTTGTCTGCGTGGGTACGTAGGTTGCGAAGTTGGCTGCCGTTGAGTTTTTGAATTTCTCCGTCGAGTTCAAACTCATATTCATAAGAAGACGTAAGATCGGAGTAGAGTTTTTGAAAGGCATCTTCTCCGGTAAGATCTTTGAGGTTGGAGAGCTGTTCTTCTTTTTCTGAGAGATTGTATTTGGCTGTTTCTTGGGTGCGCTTGAGAAGATATTTGTAGTTGGAAAGGCTATCGTCTTGTTGCCAGAGTTCTAGTTGATGAGTTGGTGTAAGGCCTAATTCCAATTCGAAAAACAAGATGTCGTTGGAAATTTCAGAACAAAAATCGTCAATTTTATCGACCCAGTTTTTGATGGTGTCGTCTTGCGTTTCGATGGCGTATACAAGATGTATATATTGGCCCAATTTGTAGAGGGGTGTTAGGAGTGCTTCGATTTCTACGTATGCTTTTTTGAGTTGCTGTCCCGTTAGGGTATTAAGTTTGCCTTTGTAATTAGCGACGAATTTTTGGGCGTTTTTCTTGGCCTCATCCATGTCTTGAGTGAGCTTGGGATCTGTGAGTCCTGAGTAGAGATCTGAGAGGTTCCAGACGATGGTTTCGCTACCATTTTGTGTTGCGGTTTGTGTTTCAGTTGTCATGTTGGAACTCCTGTTTCAATAAGTTTCATTCTTAGTCGATATTATCTTTTAAAACGATGGTGCCGTCGAGATAAAAATTTTAGCTTTTGGTTGTCATAAATAGCGATTTTGCCAGTTCATGGTTTTTAATGATGGCTTCATTTTGTGGGGTGCGTCTGATCAAAATAATACTGGCAGTATCGACGTAGACGGGTGCCCACTCTGGATCTTGAAGCCGTTTAATGAGGAAGGGTTGTGCCCATTCTGTCATGTCCCGTCGATCAAAGAAGATAGTGTTGAATTGGTGTTTTTTTAGAGCGGTTTGCCAGGCGGCTTCATCTTTTTGGAGGGTTTCGTAGGTTTTGAAGAAGTCTGTGGGATACGCTTCTGGCCGATTGTCGACGAAGACTTTTTCTTGTCCGTAGAGATGAAAGATGAGGTAGCTGCCGTTGTCGTAATTATTAAAGATAGGGCCTTTGAGGTCGTAGTATTTGAAAAATTGGGCTGCTTCTTGGAGTGGGGTTGTGATGCCTATTTGGCGGGGTTGTTTCCAAATACAAAAGTAAGGGATGGGTATGCTTAAGGTGATGATTGCGAGCCCGATTAGAATGAGTTGGAGATGTCTGGTTTTTAGCTTGTGAATATTTTGTGAAACGATTGAGATGCTAATCAGACCAAAGATGGGGATACTCCGGACAGCACAAAGTGCTAGGCCTCCAAAAATTAAAAATTGGCTAAGATTCCAAAAGGGTTTTTTGATCCGTTGTATGGGTAGGAAGCTGAGGGCGGTGAATAGCATGTAGATGAGCGTATAGGTATAGAAAGGGTTGTGTGTACGGAGTCTCATAAAAAAGATAGTTTGATTTTCTGCGAGCATGTAGCCGTAGTTGTGAAAAATAGTTAAAGGGACAAGTGCGCCTTGTATGAATGCGGGATTGATGAGGCAGGAGAAACACGTTGTGATAATCAGTGCCCAGGTTTTTTTCCATGATCGTATGTAGTGGAGTTGCCATAGGATGATGAGTAGTGGCCCAAATGCGAAGAAGATGTGGAGATTTGTCCAGAAAATTTGTAGTGCTGCGAACATAAAAATATGTTTTCTTTGGAGGTTTTCGGGCGTGAGTTTATTTAAGTAATAGAGATAGATGGCGATGAATAAATAGCTAAGTCCTTCGGGTCGAATGTCGGTTCGATAGTAGAGAAGCGGAAGTGCGAGGAGTGTGACGATGGCGGTTGTGAGAAGTCCATTTTGTTTGCGACTTGTATGAATAATGAGCGCGAGTGTTGCGAGAATAATGGCGATATAGAAAAGTGCTAAGCCTTGAAAATCAACGGCTTGATAGATGAGATAGAACACGATGCCACTGGCCCAATGGTGATTGATGACGGGGAAATTTGTTTTAGTGTAGGAATAGTAATTGGTGGTGATAGGCCAGTCGTTTTCGAAGAAAACTTGACCGTTGATGATGTGGCGTCCAAGGTCGGCATTGACGATGTCTGTGGGTTTGGCGAAGAAGATGGCGCAGAGTGTAAGCAGGACTATTATAAGTATGGATTTGGCAATTTTTTTTGCCATTTTGGGCATATTGAAGGTGCTAATGCACAACGCCCATTTGTGGCGCATTATGGACATGCGAGTAAATTGTAATGGTTTTTTCCCGTGTGATTTCCGCCAAAGTTGTATTGTTTTCTACCGCATCACTAAACCCGCCAAATTCTGC
>SICP01000013.1 GCA_009691415.1 Candidatus Margulisiibacteriota bacterium | reverse complement strand
TTGAATTGCGATTAGTGGGGTTTATGGATTAATAGGATGAATAGCAAGCATTCGTTTTTCAATCCCACTAATCCTTTCATCCAATAAATTCCAATTCTGACAGTTTTTTAACCTGTCCCCTTCTGTCGCTTAGTGTCCAGGTACCTATTTCCCTCGCAGGCACCTATTTTCCTATTTCTTCTCTTAGCTGGCTGGCGACCCAGTATCTGACTGATGAATGCCTCCGAGTTGTGTATCTTCAATGCTAATAACTTTAATAATTGGTACTTGCCATTTTAATTTCATAGGGTATCTCCTTTATACTTATGCGTTGTATAAATTTATAATTTATACCTTAGGTTCATGACTAATACAATACTGGATTTTCGGATTATTCGCGCCGTCGAAGAGTATCTGCAGACTGCTCAGTCAGTGTTTTGGAATCTTTACCAGTCCCTGTTAAAGATTAGATACTATTGCTGTGTTAGCGTTTCATAATACGTCCCTATTTCGGAAGCTTTATCCGTGGCCACTGGATTTGAGGATTGTTTTACTATCAAGAGGAAGCAAACTATGCTGGATTTGCATATGGGGACACTTCGTTTGGTAAATTAAGCAAAGTATACCCATCCGGACATTCTCCTCGCCGGTTAAGAATATCGGCATACTCACTCGTCAATTTTTCGGGCCTTTCATACTCATCCCCCCCTCTAACAACAGCATAGAAACCATTCGGTCCTGTCGTTCCATACGTGGATTGGTTGCCCCGTCGAAGAGTACCTCCAAACTGCTCAGTCGGTGTTTCGAAATTCCCCGTAGCATAGAAACCATTCGGTCCTGTCGCTTCATACAAAGTGTTATCAAGATTAGAGGCAGACGCAAGCGTCAATGCTCTGGGATTTGCATACCCATCCTCTCTTTGACCAAAGGAAGTTTCCTTCACTGTTTCGGAAGCTGCGACCACTAAATTTGAGGATTGGTTGCCCCGTCGAAGAGTATCTGCAGGCGATTCAGTCCCTGTTTCGGGATTTTTACTAATCCCTGTAAAAGCAGCATAGAAATCACTCGGTCCTGTCGCTTCATACAAAGTGTTATCAAGATTAGAGGCAGACGCAAGCGTCAATGCTCTGGGATTTGCATACCCATCCTCTCTTTGACCAAAGGAAGTTTCCTTCACTGTAGCATGATTCGCAAGCGGATTATTTAAGTCTGAAACGTTTTCCATTGGGACACGATTCATGCGTTCTTCATACTCAACATTATTCTGATTCGCAAAGTGATTCATTAAGTCTTGAACGTTTTCCATTGGGACACGATTCATGCGTTCTTCATACTCAACAGCAGCCTGATTCGCAGGGCGATTCCGAAAATAGTGCACTAGCTTTGCAATCCCCAATAAACTGGCCCCTCCCCCAAAAATGGAAGCTAAGATTACCGCTTGCTTGCTACTACTTGAAGAGTCAGAAGTAGGATTGGAACCAGAAGGATATGGGACTTTATGAACTTTTCCACTTAGAGGATCGCCTATAAAGAAAGCATTTTCTCCCGATGCTATTGATGCACCATAACTTGCTTTTGTTCCATTGGAACTTGGCGCACCTAATGAAGTAGGAAACTTTCCATTAGCATCTAGAGGGAGCTCATAAACAGCTCCATTTCTTATATCTGCAACAAAAAATCCATTAGGTCCGTTTGCCGAACTTCCACCAAACTGCCCCCCCGCGATCGGCCCGTTTATCCTATCCACCTCAACTCCTGTAGTATCAAATAGAATGAACCCACCGCCTGTACCAAAAGTAGTCGAGCCTACACCAAATATATCATTATGGGCACTTACAGAAGCCCCCAGTCTGACAGGTCCCGTACCTGTGATACTAGCTACAAGAGTGGAGATGCCACCTTCTATACTATAAATACTAAACTCGCCGCTAAAGTTACCACTAACTCTATTGCCTATACCTATGTAATGTCCAGCCTGAGAAATCCCGGTTATTAAGGAAGACTTCCCTGGAGGAATTTCGAATTTTACTCCTGATGGAGAGTGGATAAAAACTCGCCCATCCGGACTACTCAACGCCACACAATTCGGTTCATTTGCTACGACTACCGGTGTGATAATCGCCCCTTGCCCGGCGGTATTAGGTAAAGGGATGACTGTAGCTAAATTTACTTCCCCATACACGGGCCCAGGAACAATACGCATCCCATCAACACAAGCAACAGCAACATCCGGCTTACCATCCATATTCCAGTCGACTATCGCTGCAGATACTATTTTTATATCCGCACCCGATATTCTTGCTCCCCCTGTAGGTGAAGCGTTTGTAATAAGTTGACTCCCTCCTTCTGTAGGAAGGATGAAAACAGTGCCATTTCCAGAATTAGCAAGGACCATTATTTGGCTGCCACTATTACTTTCAAAGGGCACCACCTTTGTTCCAAAACCGCTAGGTCCTGTAAAGGTTGAGTTCTGTCTTTGATTACCTACATCTCTGCGCTCCCCTATCGAGGCGGCATTCACCACGTTTATATTCTTAACAACCAATACTGTCCCTAACACCAAGGCCCCTGTTGTAGGTCCTCCGACAAGAGTACTAACGGCAACTACTGTGGTATCTAATCCATAACAGGCAAAAAAATCTTGTGCTTTGGAAACAACGGTGTTTCCTAGCTGTTGATAATTTTCTGCGCCTTCGGAAATAGTCGGCATAGGCTTTTCTGCGCTATCCCTATTATTACCAACGGCGACCTGCATGGCGATCCCAAGCGATTCTTTGGCTACCGTATCTAATAGTATTTGTGCTTGACTATCTTTTGAGGTGATACATTGGACTCCAGCGCATAGTGCTTCTCCGCCTAAGGTCGAGAGAGCAGCGATAAATAATCCTGTTGGTGTTGTCACTGCCAAAGAAGTTACCCCTACAGCTACAGAATGAGCAACAAGCTGACCAAAAGTAGTTTCATCCATACCCAGAGCTTGCATTAATTTTGATACTACAGATACTGGGGTTGCCCCTAATAACTGCAAAGCAAGTGCAGAACCTGCTTTTACCCCTTGTATTTCATGTGTAATTCCGGGATGGGCGCTTTCTTGAGCGCGTCTTGTTTGAGTTGCTTGGCCAGCTTGTTCTTTAAAATTAGGTGTTGTAAACAAATTCCTTGCCTTATCTCCTAAAGATTGAACCCAAGTACGCCTTTCTGTATCTGTAGAAGATTCATTCTTGGTAACGCCCCCTATATTAAAAGTGCGCTGAGTACTTTGATCTGTAGAAGATGCATCCGTGGTAACGTCCTCTATATTTAATCTGCTCTGAGCACTTTCAGTTGTTTTCTTTACCCAACCACTATCCGGCTTACCATTTTCGGCCACAGTAGTTTTACCATATCGATCTGTTGTTGTTGCAACTAAGATTCTCCTCCCCGCTATACGAAAAGTTAGGCTAGGTATTGTGTTTGTATTTGAAGGTATTGAAGACATAAGTTTTACTCCCTTTATTCTTGACTCGTTATTAGAGTTATCGAAAAATTATTTGAAAAATTTCAGGGAATTTTTAATGAGGGTTGTAGAGGTCTTGGTCACACCTGCATTTTTTGCGATTGAGGGCCATTTGTTGATAGTCGCCTGAACGACTTCAATGATTTCTTTTGCATTTTGAATATCATAAGCCTGTGCAAGTTTGATGAGGTGGGTTTCTGCGGGATTTTTTCCTTCACCCATGATAGTCATACTTTGCTCTCCAGCTGGGCCGTATGAAAATGTAAGATCATACGCTGGCGCGAGATGCCACACGCCTGATTGATCCATCAAATAGGCTGTATTTTTACCGTGATCATCCCGGTTGTGGGCTAGCACGTTGAATACGGCTAATTTGAAATGGGACTGAATGTCTTTTGCCGATTTTGTGAGTAGCTGTGTTGCTTTTAATGCATCTTTATAGTCTAAATTGGGAATTCTGTAGTCTGCATGAAGAAGCCCTGAAAGGGTGTGCATATGATGCCGTTTCTTCACGTCGCAGTCGAAGCGTTTTACACCGAAATAACGATTGTTAAAAAGATAGGTTTCTGGCATATGCAGCCCCGCTTCTTTTGCCATGAGGCTATAAGCGTATTCGATTGCGCCATTATCATCTGGGTCTTGGACAGACTTAAATTTAATAAGCCAGGAATCTGTTTCTTCTGTCTTTTTCCTTTTGGATAAAATTTTAGTTTTATCATGAGAAACTTCGGCAAGAATTTTGGGCCTTGCACCATGAGAGGATCCATTAAGTCTCAGTAATTCTTCAAAAAATGTATCGGTATCACCGTCTAGGAGGGCATGTGTTTCGCACTCTAATTTTGGTAAATCTACGGGTTCTGAGGCATGGTGTTTTAAGTCGTATTGTGGGGTGTAACATAACGCTCCCATTCCGTTATTCCCCACAAAAGACAGCCGGTCTAGGGGAGTTAGTTGCTGGGGCATGACGCCTTGTGTTCGCATATATCGATCTAACAAAAGCTTCCCCCACCCATCTGGCAGACTGTCGTTAAAAACCCCATGAAGACCTTCAAATCCGCTTACTTCACAGGTAGTTAGGGCCATGGCTAGCGGTAATTTAAATGGAGAAATTTGGAGTTGATGCTTCAAGAAATCAGGGGTGTAATTAAAGAAAATGCGCCGATTTTTCTGTATCAGATGCCCCACTTCTATTTTTTCTTCACCAAAATCCAAAGATACTATCAGTGCACTTATGGGATTATATGGCATGTCGTGTGCCCTTTTTTCTGTGTTTTGTTTGGGTGAGTAGATCTTTAATGGTCGTAGGATTAGGGAGGGGTTGAATGAGGTTTTCAAATTCAGAGAGGCAGTCTAGTACGAGTGCCATTTTAAGGAGAGATTTGAGTGCTATTTGGCCTGTATTTTCGAATCGTTTGAGACTTCCCAAGCTCACGCCTGATTGTGCAGCAAGTCCGAACTGAGAAAGATTGAGAGAGAGCCGCCTGGTACGCGTGCGCTGTGCGATGTCTTGCATGAGTTCGATAGGCGTTTTAAATAGCATAGATTACATGTTAGCTACATTTTACTCTTTTGTCACTAAGTAGCTATTACTTTAGCTATTAAGACAGCACGCTAAAAACCTAATACTCACCCCAACCCCTCTCTATTCTAAAGAGGGGCTTACAAAATCAGAGCCAAATTCCCCCGTCTTTGGGACAGAAAAGAGGACTGGGGGATGAGTACTAAGCCAGCGCACTAAAGTCTGATTTATAGGTGTTAATGGGGGCGTCTTTTTTGTAGTGGGGTTTTTCGTTTTTGATATTTTCTAGGAGCTCGCCTAGGGCTTGGGCTTCGGACATGAGCGTATTTTGCGGGAGAGAGGGACTAGTGGGTGAGGCCGTTTGTAGATCGACGGATTTGACGTCTTGTAGAAGGATATTCATGGCGAGGGGGATGACGGTTTTTCTTTGGACTTCGAAGGCACGCAAGACCGCTTTGGCTGGGTCTTTTCCTGGGATGCCAATGATAAAATGATATTTGTGTCCGGTGGCTATGTCTGTTTGTGAGGGTTCGGGAATGCCGCTGGGATGGGTGTGGTAGAGGCCATAGTAATCGAGATTGTGTTTGGCGAAAAATTGGTGAGCACGGTCGACGTCTTCGGCGGTAAATGCAAACGTATCTGTCTTGTTTGCTAAGTGTTGATTAAAGATGGGTAGAATGGCTTTGATGACGAAGTCTTTGCCGCCGAGAAAACCACCTGATTCTGTGGGGAAATTATCCGCCGCTTGTTTGGTGATGATGTCGTAGTGGCGTTTTGTGATTTGAAAAACGGTACTCAATGGGCTTTTATCTCCTGTATTAATTCTGAAATTGACCCGTTCGCGAGATCTAACATTTCTAGCATGTGGGTTTGTGTAAAGGGGGTGTTTTCGGCTGTACCTTGTATTTCTACGAATCGACCCGATTCTGTCATAACGATGTTCATGTCTACGTCTGCTTTGGAATCTTCTTCGTAACAGAGATCGGTCATGGCTTGATTGTTGACGATGCCTACGCTGATTGCGGCCAAATATTCTTTGATGGGGTTTCGTTTTAAGATGCCTTGTTCCATGAGTTTTTTGACGGCGTCGGAGAGGGCTAGCATGCTACCTGTGATGGCTGCGGTGCGTGTGCCGCCATCGGCTTGGAGGACGTCGGCGTCTATTTGGAGGGTGCGTTCGCCCAGGATATCCATGTCGATAATGGCGCGTAGAGATCGTCCGATGAGGCGTTGGATTTCACTGGTTCTGCCGCTGGCTTTTCCTTTGGAGACTTCGCGATTGGCACGGGGGTTTGTGGATCCTGGGAGTAAAGAATATTCTGCGGTGACCCAGCCTGTTCCAGTGCCTTTGAGAAAATGGGGGACTTTGTTTTCGAACGACACGGTGCAGAGGACTTTGGTATCTCCTGTTGAAATCAGTACGGATGAAAGGGCATTTTTTGTGAAGCCTTGTATGATGTCTAGGGGGCGTTTTTGGGTATATGCTCTACCGTCGTTTCTCATGATTGGCGACCTTCGTTGGGTGATTTGGGATTTCTTTCTAGGAGTGCTCGGCTGTCTGTAATTGTTTTTTCTGCTTTGACGAGATTGGTTTGCATCTTGGTGACGAGTAGCTGGAGATTGGCCATGACGTAGTCTGCGTATTCGTGGGCACCGGCTTTTATTTTTTCGGCTTCTTGTTTGGCTTCTTGGAGATCTTTGTCTGACTGCGCGCGGGCTGTGGGTGTTTGGGGAATCACTACTTTTGGCTCGATCATTTCTTGGGCAATACTTTCGGATTCTGAGCGTTTGGTGAGATCGACAGATCGTTTGACGATACTGCCATTGGTTTTAATGATGAGTCTAATTTTATCTACCAACTCTAAAATTTTATGTTCTTCTAGAATGACTTTGTCTGAGAAGGGAAGTTTTTTCCCTTCTAAGATCGTCGCTTCTAATGAGTCGATAAGGCCAAAGATTTCGTCCATATTAGTGTCCTTTTTGTGCCTTGCACTTTTCGCGCAGGGCTTGTTCGATTAAATCGGGTACAAATTGTCCGATGGGGCCGTTTAATTTTGCCAATTGCCGCACGAGGCTAGAACTGAGATAAGAATATTTTTCGTCAGTCATGAGAAAAACAGTATCTATTTTAGATTCTAGGTTGCGGTTTGTGAGTGCCATTTGGAATTCGAAATCAAAATCCGATACGGCGCGAAGCCCTCTTATAATGGTGTAGATATCTTTCTTTTTTGCATAATCTACCAAGAGACCTTTGAAGCCTTCGATTTGAATTTCTGGCTCACTTCGAAATAATTCTTGAAGGTGCTCGATGCGTTCTTCTATGGTGAAAAATGAATTTTTCTCTGGATTTTGAATGACGGCAATATGGACTTCATCAAACACCCGACTGGCGCGTCTTAATACGTCAATATGGCCATTGGTGATGGGGTCAAAACTTCCTGGATAAATGGCTTTTTTCATGGGGTCTCGTTTCTTTTTAAGATGGTTATCGCGGTGTCACCATAGGTATGAACAGACAAAATATGTAATCGTAATGTGGGTATCATCGGCGTTGATTTATGGTGTTCACACACCAGAACGCCATTGGGTGAGAGTATATCAAATTGATCTATGTGCTTCAACGCAAGGTGGTAAAGATCTGTCTTCTGCCAGGGTGGATCTAGTAGGATGATATCGACGGGGGTTTTGTGTCTATCAAAAAAAACGGAGAGACTGGCTTTTACAACGGTAATCGTGTGTTTTGCATCCGGATATTTTGAGATGATTTTTTGTATATTTTCTTTTGCATATTGAATGTCTTGATCGACGAATATGACCGTTGCTGCGCCTTGTGAAAGGGCTTCTAAACCAAGCCCCCCTGTCCCACAACAAAGATCCAGAACAGCTGCTTCTTGAAGGACAGGTCTGAGTATACTCATGAGGGCTTCGCGAACACGATTTTGCGTGGGCCTAAACTTCTGGTTGGTGGGATACGATAGAGACAGGCCTTTGTAACGGCCCGAGATAATATGCATGTCTTATTATGCCGTAATAGTGTGTTGAGTGGCCAGTATTTTTTGGCTGTGCTAGACTATTTTTCTATGCTAATTAAACGTATTTTAGGCGCACTGCTTTTTTCGTTTTTCTTTTATTCTTTTAGTTATGCAGATCTTCCTGTCGTGCCCAAAAGCACCGCTGAAATTGTAACGGAGTTTTCGCAGATGTCTCCGGGACAAACCGCTTGGATTGGCATTCGATTGACGTTAGAAAAAGGGTGGCATACGTATTGGCAAAATCCAGGGGATAATGGTCTGCCAGTCAAAATAAACTGGACTTTACCAAAAGGTGTCACGGTGGATGCGGTATTGTGGCCTGCCCCAACTTCTTTTAGAACAGGGACGTTTTTAAATTATGGCTATACAGATGAAGTGATTGCGATGGCGCGGATTCATTTAAGTCCGACGCTTACCGTGGGAGACTCGTTGAATCTAGGGGCTGAAGCCAAGTGGCTCATTTGTCAGGAGAGCTGTATTCCGCAATCTGCAAATCTCAAGGGCCGGATACATTTGGTACTTCCCGGAAAAGAGAAACACGTAGAATTAGCTTCTCTTGAAAAAACACAAAAACAGCTTCCTAAAGCATTGAAGTCTACTGGAAATATTTACGAAGATGGGCGTTATATTATGCTGTCTTTTCCTGTCGAAAAACTGGATACTGACAAACTGAGAGAGGCTGATTTTTTTCCAGAATCGGGGGTTTCTATCCCTGTCACAGAAGTGTGGCATTGGAACCTTAAATCAGACAAGCTGGTGTTGTGGAGTGCTGGTTCTCAGCAGTCGAATAGAGTGCCCTTTAAGGGACTTCTAAAATTGACGTATCGCGACGGGGACATTTCGACATTTTGGATTTCGGTTACCCCAACAACGCAGGCCATTGCTATTCCTGGGGCTAGTTTTCAACATGCACGCAAAATTGCGCTTACGATTGCATTTGCATTTCTGGGAGGCATTTTTCTTAACTTGATGCCGTGTGTCCTGCCTGTTTTATCGCTTAAAACATTATCTCTAGCAAAACAAAAAAACGAACGGCCTTTGATTGTTCGCTTGCATGGCATTGCTTATACGATGGGGATTCTAGTCAGTATGTTAGCACTTTCTGGGACGCTTATTCTTTTGAAAAAGAGTGGTCACTATATTGGCTGGGGATTTCAAATGCAGTCCCCTATTTTTGTAGGCTGTATGGCAGTGCTGATGCTTTTGATTGGACTCATGTTTTCGGATGTACTACAAATGCCTGGACGCAATTGGCTGGTTAAAACGTCGTCAAAGTCAATGAAGCCATGGCTTCAATCCGAAAGCCTTTTGGGTAGTTTTATGACGGGCTTAGTTGCAACATTGGTTGCGACGCCTTGTACGGCTCCTTTTATGGCTACGGCTATTGGGGTAGCTTTGTCTCAGTCACCGTTTACGGCGTTGGTCATTTTTATGAGTTTAGGGTTGGGTATTGCGGCCCCTTATCTTGCCTTGAGCTTTATACCTGCTACTTTAAAATGGATTCCAAAGCCTGGCATGTGGATGGTGACTTTCAAGAAAATATTGGCGGTTCCGATGTACTTAAGTTCCGTATGGTTGATATGGGTATTGGTGATGCAATTAAATGTATCCGTTTCTACCGTTACACCTTTTTCTTCTGCGACTCTGGCTACTTTACGTGCCTCGAATCAACCTGTTCTAGTGGATGTGACAGCAGCGTGGTGTCTCACTTGTCAGGTCAATGAGCGACTGGTTTTAAAAACGCCTGCAGTTCAGAACCTTTTAAAAGAGAAAGGGATTGCTTATCTTGTGGCGGATTGGACAAATCAAGATAAAGAAATCACGCAATATTTACAGTCCTTAAATCGTAGCGGGGTTCCACTTTACGTGTATTATGCACCTGGAAAAGAGCCTGTTATTTTGCCCCAAATTTTAACGCAAAACAATCTTAAATCAGCACTCAACTAAAGGAGTTTCTATGACCTCTAAATTAATCCAGGCTCTTCAAGAATTTTATAAAGAAAATTTAATATCTGTCTATCAATATGGCGCGTCTCTAGATAAAGCTTCTTTGCGGTTACTCATTATTTTGAAAGATATTTCGCCGCAAGTGTTAAAGCCTCAAAGATTTACTCCACCAAAACTTTCATTTGGGGTGCAATATACGTTGTTTAGCATGTACGAAATCATGGCGTCTTTGGATGTGTTTCCAATGGAATTTTTGGACATGAAACGCACCCGTGTTTTATTGTTTGGCCCAGACGCACTAAAAGATGTTGTACTTGCTACGGCGCATCTGCGTCATGAATGCGAGTTTGTTTTGAGAAGCACATTATTGAAATTGCGATCAGCTTATTTACTAGAATCTCAGCCTCAGAAAAGCTTGATTCCCGAGTCTATTTCAAGTGTTATGACTCTTTTATCAGGGCTTTTACATCTTCAGTCTATTGAAGTCCCCGCCGACAACGGTGCGCTTGTAGATAAAGTGTCGAAAGAATTCTCCCTATCGCTTCCTACAGTTCGGGCAGCGTCGGGATCTATCTCGGATTATCTGATCGAATTAGCCTCTTTAGTGGAGGTTATTGATCGCATATGATGCTTAAAAAATGGGTGGTCTGCGCGGCTTCTTTTTTTATATTATGTGGATTTCAAGCCCCCAGTAATCAAGGGTATGTGACTGATGTCGCCCATATCATGTCTGCCGAAAACCGTGCCCTATGCGAAGCTGTTTCTAAAAAAATTCAGGATCAATCGGGCATTCAAATTGCAACGCTGGTAGTCCCTAGTATTGGGGATAGTAGTATTGAAGAAGCGGCTATAGCTACGTTTAAACAATGGGGCATTGGTCAGAAGGGAAAAGATAACGGCGTGCTTTTGATTTTGGCGATGAAAGAAAAAAAAGTACGTATTGAAGTAGGTTATGGCTTAGAAGGTACGCTTCCGGATGGTCGCGTGGGTGATATTATTAGGCAACAAATTGTGCCCTATTTTAAAGCAGGAAATGCGTCTCAGGGAATTGCGGCGGGGCATCTTAGTATTGCCAAAATTATTGCCGATGCTAACCATCTTTCACTAGATATTGGCGATGCCGGTGTGCAGCAGCAGAGGGTTCCTGGAAAACGAGGGTCACCTATTGGTGCAGCTATTTTATTAGGCCTGATTATTGTTGCGATGATTGTGAGTCCTGGGTTTCGGCAGCTTGTATTTTTTATGCTTTTAGCCAATACTTTCGGTGGTGGCAGAGGTTCTGATGGTGGTCATTTCGGAGGCTCTGGTGGTTTTGGAGGATTCGGGGGTGGATCGTCAGGTGGTGGTGGATCGAGCGGTAGTTGGTAAACTTATTTTTTATTTAAAAGGAGCAACACTATGAACGAATTTATGAGTAAATATAAGTGGCATGTAGTAATTGGCTTGGTTGTTTTAGTTCTTTACTGGGGCGTTAAATCTCGTAATGATTTTGTCCGCACTCAAGAAAATATTGATAACGCTTGGGCACAAGTCGAAAACCAACTACAACGTCGGTATGACTTAATTCCTAACTTGATCAATACGGTGAAAGGGATTGCAGGTCAGGAACAAAAAGTCTTTTTAGGTATTGCTGAGGCACGTGCCAAAATGGCTGGCGCTAAATCAGTAGACCAAAAAATTAAGGCCTCCACTCAAATGGAGTCTGCGCTTTCTAGGTTGTTAGTCGTTGTTGAACAATATCCTCAACTTAAATCTAGTGAAAGTTTTAACCGATTGATGGACGAATTGGCCGGTACTGAGAATAGACTGTCAGTAGAACGTATGCGCTTCAATGACTTGGTCACTGGTTACAATAAGCAACTTCGTGTGTTCCCAAATAGTTTTGTTGCGGGTCTGATGCATTTAGAGAAAAAAGACCGCTTTGAAATGCAAAAAGAAGCAAAAGAAACCCCTAAAGTAGCGTTTTAGTTTCAACTTATGGCGTCCCTCTTAAAAATTAGCGGTACAGAAATTGCCCCGGGTGAACGAAAAATCATACAGCTTAAGATAGCCAAGTTGTATGACTACACGGATATGAATATTCCGGTTGAAGTCATCAGGGGCAAGAAAGAGGGACCTACCCTATTGGTATCGGCAGCTGTTCATGGGGATGAGCTCAATGGCATAGACATTATCAAACGCCTGCTTGTGCACCTAAAACATAAAACCATTCATGGCACACTGATTGCCGTTCCTATTGTAAATGTCTTTGGATTTAATAACCGGTCACGCTATTTTATGGACCGACGAGAACTCAACCGAAGCTTTCCTGGTTCTAAAAAAGGGTCTCTTGCCGCAAAGTTGGCCTATCTATTTACCAATGAAATTGTCAAAAAATGTGACATGGTCATTGATCTCCATACAGCAGCAGTCCATAGAAACAATATTCCTCAAATACGCGCATGTCTGGATAATGCCGAAATAAAAAAATTGGCCTTGTCATTTGGATCACCGTTGGTTATTAATTCTGACTTAATTCGCGGGTCATTACGACAGACATGCTACAAGCTTGGCATTCCGCTTTTGGTGTATGAGGCGGGTGAGGCATTGCGTTTTGACGAAACGTCTATTCAGCAGGGTCTAGAAGGCATCTTGTCTGTCATGTCTACCTATGGGATGATTTCGCACCTCCCCAGAAAAAAACCTAGTGCTCCGATTATTTCGGTCGGGAGCAATTGGACACGCGCACCGCAAAGCGGCATCTTAAATGTCGAAAAAAAATTGGGAGATTGGGTGGTATATGGTGATTTATTAGGTCACATTACTGATCCTTTCGGCGTACACAATCATGCTGTGCATGCCAAAGCATCTGGCCTTATTATTGGACAAACCGAACTCCCTCTCGTTTCTAAAGGCGATGCCCTTTTTCATATTGCCGAAATTACTTCTTAGATGGCGTTTAGAAATGCCAGAAAATATTTTATCACCGCCAAAACAGATACCACTGTAAACGAACTTCTCTCTCAACATCTTGATGAAGGCGCACTAAAAGCGTTGGAATCTGGTGGTGTGTGGTTAGAGAAAAAACGTATTACGGATGCAATACACCCTGTCATAAAAGGCCAAACACTTATTGTCTATATCAGCGCTACACAACACAAAACCTATCGATTTTCCCCTTCTCAGATTGTCGAAGAAACAGACGATTGGATGGTGGTAGATAAACCCGCTGGTATTACGACGGTTGCAGATCGGTCTCACACGCAAAATAATTTGAGTTATGGCGTCGGCCAATATTATAAATCGCTTGGGAACACCTATGTACCGGTTGCCATTACGCGTTTGGATTTTATGGTGAACGGCCTCGTGCTTTTCCCTAAACACAAACAGGCCGAAAAAGATCTTTTTAAACTGATGGCGGATCGCAAGATTGGAAAATATTATGTTGCAAAAGTAGAGAAAATAGAAAAACCAGCTACCTGCCTTCGGATACGGGACACAGTGACGTTTAGGGACAAAGCTTATATCGAAGATGAGGGGAAAATAGCGCATAGTTTATTTATTTTACGTGATGTTTCGGATACGATTGTGACGTACGGGGTGATGATTTTTACAGGCCGACGTCATCAAATTCGCCTTCACGCGTCCCGATATTTATCGCCTATTTTGGGAGATTCTCTTTATGGCGGGAAAGTTGAACTCCCAGGCCAAGCCTTGGGGCTTACGGCGTTTGGGTATAACTTTTTTTGGAAAGGCAAGCGGTACCGAATTAGAAAAATTTATGAATCCCTCAAAATCATTTGAACGCATAGTATTTTCAGCGCTTATTTCGTTGACATTGGCCCCCATATTTTTACAGTCCCTGTGGCCATTTTTCGCATGGATCTTAAAGATAAAAGTTGATTCTTTTTTTATCAGCCTGTCTTCGCTTTTGGTTACTATGGGCGCCCTCTTTTCTTTAAATTTATTTAATAAGCATGTGCATTTACGATGTTTTCTTAGCGCCTCATCGGTAGGTGTGGGCATAGCTATTTTATTAGGAAACAATGTGCAGGCTACATTGATTATCGCTTCCGCGCTTATTTCTCTCGCCCTCTTTGTTTCAACGTTGATGATTTGGGCCGTTTCTCACTTACCCATAGATTTCAATGGGTTGGCAAAAAAACATAAAGTCAAAGCGTGTATTTTCATTTTGGTTTCTGTTTTAACTGTGGTGCAGACAACGCGTCTTAGCACGTTTATGGGGGATGCAAAACGTGTTGAGTTTTCGATATTGCCAAGGTTATGCCTGATTGTATAGATACAGCAGAGCGGACTGAAAGAAAATTGAAAGAATAGCGAAAGAATAGTAGTTTACTTTTTATGCGTCATCCCGACAGAACTTGTTTTTCAGATCATTTCAAAGGCTTCGTTTCA
Organism: Candidatus Margulisiibacteriota bacterium; assembly: GCA_009691415.1. Lineage (GTDB taxonomy): Bacteria > Margulisbacteria > Marinamargulisbacteria > SXXA01 > SICP01 > SICP01. Next base: position 26,153 of record SICP01000013.1, on the reverse strand, counting down.
ACTTCTTTTCCTCTCTCGGAACCAGGTATCGCACTGATTCCAGAGTTATTTATTTCCAATTCTATTGTCTCCATTTCTCAAACCGATTTTAATGCTATGCAAGACTGTGTTCGTGCAATTTATACTGCTACATCACAACGTACGTATCGGGAAAAATGCTTAGCTGAGAATCCGGCTTGGAATGGCCGTTTAGACGAAGCGTACAGTGCCGTCACTGCCTTTGATTTTTATATTACAGATGAGGGTCCTAGGCTGCTTGAGATTAATACCAATGCTGCTGCAGGGCCTATTGTGTCGCTATTGCAGTCTTATCATGAGGAACACTTCCAAACGGAGTATTTTGACCGACTTCGTCTGCATTTTGAAGCCGAACTTATAAACTCTGGAAAATCGATTATTTCTGTCAAAGTAGCCATTATTGATGAGACTCCTGAAACACAAAAAACGTATTTTGAGTTTTTGATTTTCAAGGCTCTATTTGAGAGCTGGGGATGGCAGGCTAATATTGTTGATGTGGTGTCGTGTGAGCCGGAGAAATACGATTTAATTTATAATCGATATTGTGATTTTCTACTGTCTGAGCCCCTGTCGCAGCGACTTAAACAGGCCTATCAAGCCCATACAATCTGTCTTTCGCCTTCTCCAAATGCCTTTGCTCTACTCTCAGATAAATCGCGCTTGATTGACTTTTCGACGCCTGGATTTTTACCAGAATCCGTACGCCACATGATACCAGAAACACAGCTTGTAACGGCCGAAAATGCCGATCATATATGGCAAAAACGTAAACAACTTTTCTTTAAACCCGCCCAAGCTTATGGCAGCAAAGGCGTCTACAAAGGCGCTAGTATTACGCGTACTGCGTTTCAAAAGATTGTTGATGGGAACTCACTTGCCCAAACGTATGTCACTCCTAAAACGATTGCTATTGCCACCGACTCTGGCCCAGAAGACTATAAATATGATGTGCGGGTCTATACCTATGATGGTGAAATTGAATTAATGGGCGCGCGTCTTTTTAAAGGGCAAGTCACCAACTTTAAGTCTCCTTATGGCGGCTTTTCTGCCGTAAAAATTGTGTGAAAAAATGCACAGCCAAAAGGGGAGCATTTCTGCTCCCCCTTCGTAGCTGACTTGATTGTCTTGCACCTTTATATTGAGTCTTTTGTAAAGAATTTCAGCCCTATCAGTATCACCAGAACCGGTATCACAAAGCTGACTATTTTTGGGGCTATTATTTCTAACGATGCTAGTAAATGTATCAATCCATATAACATCACAATAAGACCTACCGTTTTGTCATGTGTCATGTCACATCTCCCTTTTTTAATTCTAGTAAATTCTAGAACCGGGATAGCTATGCCCACTAAAAGATTATTCTAAACATTTTTATATAGTGTGAGTTGATGCGTGTCGCTTAAAGAGATGTTTTCCTGCTTAAAATACCCCGAAACGGTGAGCTGGCTCATGGTTGTTCCTGAGACTACGACCGAGGCATTACTGTGTCGTGTAGCCCAAGAATTGAGGAGAAACGAGACATTGACCGCATCTCCAATAATATCGGGACGAGAATAGTCTGTGTGTCCAATGGTCCCTAAATAAATATCCCCCGTATTGAGTGTCATTAAGAGTGTAGGATTTTTTAAGATTTGCATGGCTTTTTGGGTGGCTTCGTGGGCACGCTTTGCATGAGCACCCCCTGAAAAATAGGCAAGAAACCCATCCCCCACGTATTTGATCGGCACACCTTCAAATAGCAAGACAATATCGGTAATACCCTGAAATAACGCATTCATATAAAGCGCAACATCTTTACATGAGAATACTGTAGATCTCTCTGCAAAATCCCGTAGACTAGTACATAAAATAGTGGCTTCGAACGTATCTGATTTTTCATCGCCTCCGGTGAGCAACCAGTCAATACTGACGCCAAGCAAGAGAGAAAGCGGTTTTAACATGGAAATATCGGGGGCGTTTTCACCGCGTTCCCATTTTGAAATCGCTTGCGCAGAGATGGTGAGTGAGTGGGCTAGTTGTTGCTGCGTGAGTCTATTTTTTTCACGTTGCGTTTTAATTCTGAGTCCTAGCTGTGAAATATTCATGGGTGTTGATCATATCATGTTCTAGAATGGATTTGTTATGCTTTGAAACCTCCCTTTATTATTTGAACAACGCGAATTTTGAGTGAGTTATTAATCGTGTTCTGGTAAACTTGCTGATCTTATGACACCCAATAAGCCTGTATTTTCATTTGGTTCTGCTATTACACTCATCGGCATGTCTGGTGTAGGAAAAAGTACGCTAGGTAAAGCGCTTGCCAAGGTTTTGGACTATGATTTTATGGATACGGATGCGCTGATTCAAAATCGCATTGGGAAACCCCTTCAAGCTTATATTGAAGCCAATGGAGACGACGCTTTTAAAGATCTGGAAGAATCTATTATTCTTTCTCTTTCAAGCCCTTCTTTTCGTGTGATTGCGACTGGAGGCAGTGTGATTTATTCTCCAAAAGCCATGGCGCACCTGGCTTCGTTTTCTCTAATTATTTTTTTGCAAGATACGTTTAAACATATTCAGAGTCGTGTCTCGGATGTTGATAAACGTGGCATTGTTGGCCTCAAAAATAGTTCTTTAGAAACCCTCTATTATGAGCGTAAACCCCTCTATGAGCAGTACGCACAACAAACCGTTACGTTGTCATATCCATTCAACAAAAATGGCATGGTGTCAAAAATGATGAACCAATTAAAGGAGTATCAGAAGTCATGAGTATAGAAGTTTCTCTCAAAAAACCTTTATTAACTTTGTTTTTAGTGGTTGCCACAGAACTAATTGGATTTGGCCTTATTATCCCGATTCTTCCTCAGCTTGCATCTCAGTTTGCAGTTAAACCCATTTATATTGGTCTTTTAATGGCGTCATATTCTCTGGCGCAGTTTATTGCAGCACCTATATTGGGAGGATTGTCTGATACGTATGGCAGAAAACCGATTTTGATTGTGAGTAAGATTGGATCTTGTGCGGGTTATATCATGCTGGCCTTTTCACATTCTTATGTGTGGTTTTTAGCAGCGCGTCTTTTAGATGGGTTCTCTGGTGGGAATATTTCGGCAGCCAGAGCGTATGTTGCTGATGTAACAACCCCTGAAAATCGTCCAAAGGGCATGGCGGTGATTGGTATTGCCTTTGGCACAGGATTTATTTTGGGGCCGGCATTGGGCGGATTTTTTTATGGGCTTGGAAAAGGTCATACGCCTGCCGCATTGGTCGCTGCTGGTTTATCTTTTATTGCCCTTTTATTTACTATTTTTCTACTCAAAGAACCGCCTAATCGTTCGAAGGGTGAGCGTCGTTCCTGGGCGGCTTTTGTATCGGTATTAAATATGCCCGCTATTCGTTATTTATTCTTGATTCAACTGGCTTATATGATTGTCTTTGCGGGATTTGAAACCACGTTTTCTGTCTTTACACACCATACGTTTGGATTTGATCCCAAACAAAATAGCCTTTTGTTTATGTACTCTGGCATTTTGGGGCTTTTGGTTCAGGGCTTTATTAGTCGAAAGTCTAGCAAGTCTATTGCGGGCATGGTTGTCACTGGTTTTGTGGTCACAGCGATTAGTTTTGCGTTGCTTTCTCAACTCACTTCTTTCTATGGTCTTTTAGCAACGCTCGCAGTATTTTCTATTGGCATTGGTATTGTGAATACCTATTTGCCGTCGCTTGTCTCGGTAACTGTAAAGGGAAATAATGAAGGCAAATCTATGGGTGTGTATGAATCGATTGGCAGTATGGGCCGAATCTTAGGCCCCGCCATTGCATACCTTACAATTTTTTCTTCTCTAGAACAGCTTTATCTCGTATATGCCGTTGTCTTGGCACTTGGGGCAATGTCATTTTTATGGTTCAAAAAAGTTTAAAAAAACCGTTTTCTTTTCAGGGCATTGGTATTCACTCGGGGCAGTTTGTTCAGGTGACGTGTCTCCCTGCATCTGCCAATACGGGGATTGTTTTTAGGCGTCTTGACCTGGCCGGCAAAGAAGTAGCTGTTAATCCCAAGTCTCTCAAACTAGCTGATCGATGCACGCAATTGCATTGGGATGGTGTGGATATTTTTACACCCGAACATCTTTTGGCTGCTTGCGCAGGACTTGACATTGATAATATGGTGATTGAGATCGATCATGCTGAAGTACCTATTATGGATGGTAGTGCGCTTGCATTTTCTATGGGATTTCTTGAGGCGGGTATCCAAGACTTGTCTGCGTCTGTTACGCCGCTTGTCATTACGAAACCTATTCTTGTGCAAGACGGAGATCGGTACGTCATGGCCCTCCCCTCCCCCGTTTCTTATTTTAGCTATGTCTTGTCTTATCCAGACACGTTTATCGGCTCACAGACCGTTACAACTAGCACATCTCAATTTTTGTCGGATATTGCGCCTGCTCGTACATATGGTTTTGAAGCGGAGATCCAGGCGCTTCTGGATCGAGGATTGGCGCAAGGGGGATGTTTGGACAATGCGGTTGTAATTGGCAAAACGGGTTATTTGTCGGAGCTACGATTTCCGGATGAGTTGGCGCGGCATAAGACGTTGGATTTGATGGGGGACTTGTGGGTGTTGGGGCGGCCTATTTTGGGGCATGTGATTGGGGTGAAATCGGGACATGCGTTGAATGCTCGATTTGTGAAAGAGTTAGAGAAAGCACCCCGTTTGAAATCGAGACTTGTTTAACGCTTAGATAACCGTTCCCAAAATTCTCTTGGGGAAAGAATGGCGATACCATTCACTTTTTTGTGTTTGAGTATCCCTTTGTCTCCTGTCACAATGATTTTTACCTTCGCGGCTAAAGCAGTGCCTATGATGGCCCAATCATTCTTATCTTCGACCACACAGTTTTTAATTTTTTCTGGATCAACAAAAATGATGTTATCACTAAGATACCCTATGATTTCCCTGATTTTTATCACAGGTAATTTAAATTTTATTCGGACTCTTTTAATATAAAGTCACTACAATAAATCTCATGATCAATGATGGCTATTTCAAAAATTTCAGCACAAAGTCCTCTCGTTGCAAATGCAGCTAAAATAACATTGGTATCACGGACTAGCTTCACGATATCTCCTCAAAGATACCCTCATCAGTCAGTAATCCTTGTGCCTCTGCGAAGGGAAGTACAGACCGTCGTAACTGTTTAAACCTTTCTCTTTTCACGTACTCTGTTAGCGCTTTTCTTATAAACGTGCTTTTTGAAAAATTTGGAGAAATAAAAAAATTAATTTCTTTCTCTAATTTCTCAGGAATTCTAATGCTATGAGTGCTCATTTTTCTTCACCTCCCTAAAGATCGTATTACATTGCAATACGTTTATCTTTTAATTTACAGCCCCAACCCTCTAGCCCTTCGTTCTAGTTCTGCTAGGGCGTGGATTTTGTCTTTGATGTTTTGGACGGGTTCGTCGTCGTCGTCACCTTTTTTTCGGAGGGCTTCTAGTTTGGCTTTTTCTTTTCGGAGGCGTTGTTTTTCGGTTTCTTCTGCGGCAATGACGGCTTGGTAGGAGACGGTCTCTACGGTTTCTTTGAAGAGCTTTCCGAATCGACCTTCTTCGGCACGTTCTTTTTGCGTACTATTTTGAGCTTGTTGATTTAATTTTTTGGGGACTTGTATGGGTTTAATATCCATAGATTTCTCTAGACAAGATGTCCTTTTGTGAGAGAAGACGGGGGGGGGGCGGGTGTGTTTCTGGACGTATCTGGGTCTATGGTAACGCGGTCTTCGATGCCTAATTTTTCGAAATGTTTGTTGGCCATGGCAGCGAGAGAGTCTGCGATGGGGGTATCGCTTTGTTTGGGGCTTTTAAAATAGTCGGAGTTGATGTTGCTCATGCTTTCCCTACTTTAATAATTTGTAAGCATATTTTAAGGCTTGTTGCTTTTTGGTGGGCTCGCCTACGATGGCCTCATTTAGAACGCGAATCATCTTGGCGTCTCTTTCGGAGAGCGTCTTACCTACTATACCCTCTAATTTCAAGGCTATAACAATTTCTGCCAAAATTATTTTGGTCTCATCAGAGCCTAAGTAAGGCAATATATTTTTGAGCACTTCTTGGAATTTTTGTCGTCGTTCAAATGCTGTTGGTAAAAAATCGAAGTCATCTTCTAGTAAGCTCAGTGCCAGTGAAGATTCCATCGATTCTAATTCTTGCTCTTCTTTACTCCACATTTTACCCCCTCCTTACGCTGTCTTAATGAGTATATCGTCAGTTTCAGGATAAAACTTGCATGATTTTATTCGAACAATATCCGTTCAAATTTCTTCCAGATTTCAGCAAACGTCTCAAAGTCTACCGAATAATAAATATTGCGGCCTTCTTTTCTGGATTTTGTCACGCCTGCACGTTTGAGTGTATTGAGGTGATGAGAGGTTGTGGATTGCTCAAGATAGAAGTTTTTTTCGACTTCTTGCGCAGACATTTCTTTGTTTTTTTTGAGCAATTTTACAATTTCAATGCGCTCTTCATTGGCGAGTGCCCGAAAAAATTTAATGTATTGTGTATTTTTTTCTGCCACGTCTTCTTCCTTAAATGAGGGTTTCCCTAAGATAGGGTTGCAATACTTCTGGTACATTAATCGAACCATCTTGATTTTGGTAATTTTCGAGAATGGCTGCGAATGTACGTCCTACCGCGACTCCAGATCCGTTGAGCGTATGTAAATACGCTACTTTTCCATCTGCGTTACGTCTGTATCTTATCATGGCCCTTCGGGATTGAAAATCTGTGAAATGAGAGCACGAAGAAATTTCTCGATAGTTATTTTGAGACGGAAACCAGACTTCCAAATCATAGGTTTTGGCAGATGAAAATCCGATGTCCCCTGTGCACAATGAGACGACGCGATAAGGCAGCTTGAGTGCCTGAAGAACAGATTCTGCAGAGGCTAAGAGGGTGGCGAGTCCTGCGTCGGAATTTTCGGGAGTTTCGAATTGTACGAGCTCGACTTTATTGAATTGGTGTAATCGGATGAGTCCTTTCATGTCTTTTCCGTGGGAACCGGCTTCTTTGCGAAAACAGGGGGTATAGGCGGTGATTTTGATGGGGAGTTCGTCTTCGGGAATGATCGAATCTTGATAGAGATTGGTGAGTTGGACTTCGGCGGTGGGGCTGAGCCAGTAGTCGGTGCCTTCTAGTTTAAAGAGGTCGTCTGCAAATTTGGGGAGTTGTCCGGTGCCTTGTAGGCTTTGGCTTCGGACAATAACGGGAGGTAGGATTTCGGTGTATCCATTTTCGCGCTGTTTGTCTAACATGAAGTTGATGAGGGCACGTTCTAGTCGGGCACCATTATTTTTGTAAATGGCAAAACGTGCACCTGTTATTTGCGTGGCTTTTTCGAATTCTAGCAGGCCTCTGGTGACGCCAATTTCTTCGTGGGGTTTGGGGGTAAATGAGAAGGCGGGGATTTCGCCTACCATTCTGACTACTTGATTGTCGTCTTCGCTTTTTCCGAGTGGCGTTTCTGGTTTTGGAATATTGGGGATGTAGAGTGCGGCCGTTTTGACGGCGTCTTCTAGGATGAGAAGTGTGTCATTTTTTTCTTTGATTTCATCTGATTTTTTCTTAAGTGTTTCTAGAATTTCTGGATCGGGTTTGCCTTTGGGCGTGAGTAATTTTTGTTCATTTTTGAGGCGATCTACTTCTTGCTGTAGCTGTCTCCAGTCTTGGTCAGCTTGCGCATATTTCTCTAAAAAATTGAGCGGATAATTTCGGCTGTTCATGGCGTCTTTTACATGGGCGTATTCTTCACGAACAATTTTGGGATCAAGCATGAGTTGTGTCCTTTTTATATGATCCTAGCTTTTTAAAGTAAGAGGCTTCTTTTTTGATTTCAGTTAAGGCTTCCATAACGAGAGGGTCTTTTTCGTGGCCTTCGCAATCGATGTAAAACAGATATTCGCCGAGCACGTTTCGTGTGGGCCTGGATTCTATTCGGGTGAGATTAATATTTCTTTTGGCAAAGGCGGTGAGCATATCAACGAGGCCACCGGGTTTGTCTTTAATAGAAGAAATAATAATAGACGTTTTGTCATTTCCTGTAGGTTCGGTAGATGTTCTTCCGATGGCTACGAATCGGGTTTGGTTGTTTTTTTGGTCGTTGATGCCTTCGGCCAACAACTCTAAATTGTACAGGCTACCTAGCTCTTTGCTACCTATTATAGATTCGTTCTCATCCAATAATTCTGCGGCATGTGCTGTTGAAGTGGCTGGTATCGCTTGGGCTTTTGAAAGATTTTGGCGCAAATAATGTTGGCATTGAGATAGGGCTTGAGGGTGTGAAACTACACTTTCTATTTCAGAAAGCGCCATTTTTTTCTTGCCAAATAAACAGTGTTTAATGGGCAGCACTATTTCTTGCTGAATATAAATACTTTCTGTTGAGGAGATAAGATCCATCGTTGTACTCACAGACCCTTCGATTGAATTTTCGATGGGTACGATAATAATGTCACATTTTTTTTGGTTAAACAGTTCGAAGAGATCCCATATAGAGGATGCCTGAACGCCTTCTTCTGGAAGCTTATTTAGGCTACAGAATTTCTTGAATGCGCGTTCGGTAAATGTGCCGGCTGGGCCGAGGTACCCGATGGTCATCCAAGCTCCGGATAGAGAGGAAACTTTTGGGTGAGCACGAGGACTTCTTTGGCGACGCTTGCGTGTACGGCGGCATCGGTTAAGTTGTCGATGATGTCTGCAATGAGCGTGGCGACGTGAGCCATATCGGCTTCTTTGAGACCGCGGCTTGTCATAGCTGGGGTGCCGATTCTGATGCCTGATGTGACGAATGGGCTTTGGGTTTCGTTGGGCACGGTGTTTTTGTTGGTAGTGATTCCGACGTGGTCGAGTGCTTCTTCAACAGCTTTTCCGGTGAGATTTTTATCGGTGAGATTGAGCAGTGTGAGGTGGTTGTCGGTGCCGCCGGATACTAGTTTGATGCCGCGCGCCATAAATGTTTTGGCCATCGCCTGGGCATTTTTGATGACTTGGGCTTGGTAGGTTTTAAAGTCTGGTTGCAACGCTTCTTGGAAGCAGACGGCTTTGGCTGCAATCACATGCATGAGCGGACCCCCTTGCGTGCCTGGGAAAACGGCTTTGTTAATTTTTACGGCAATTTCTGCATTGTTAGTGAGGATAATACCGCCGCGTGGGCCTCTTAATGTTTTGTGTGTTGTGGACGAAACAACATCTGCATAGGGCATGGGACTGGGGTGTAATCCTGCGGCTACTAATCCTGCAATGTGCGCCATGTCTACGAAGAAAAGCGCGCCGATTTTTTTGGCGATTTGGCTAATGCGTTCGAAGTTGATTATTCTGGCGTAGGCAGAGGCACCTGCGACGATGAGTTTGGGTTTGTGTTCTAGAGCAAGGCGTTCCATTTCGTCGTAGTCTATTGTTTCGGTTTCGCCAGAAACACCGTAGGGAATGACTTTGAAATATTTTCCAGAAATATTAACGGGTGATCCGTGAGAGAGGTGTCCGCCGTGTGCAAGATTCATGCCCATGATGGTGTCGCCAGGCGTGAGAAGTGCGAAGTAAACGGCGTTGTTGGCTGAAGCCCCAGAGTGCGGTTGGACGTTGGCGAATTTGGCGCCAAAGAGTTGGCAGACACGATCGATGGCGAGTTGTTCTACGATGTCGACGTATTCGCATCCGCCATAGTACCGTTTTTTGGGAAGGCCTTCTGCGTATTTATTGGTGAGCCAAGATCCTTGCGTTTCCATGACGGCAAGAGAGGTGAAATTTTCAGAGGCGATGAGTTCGATTTTGTCGCGTTGGCGTTGTAGTTCTAGATCTAGTGCTTGGGAAACTTCAGTATCTTTGAGATAGGTGTATCTTGGGGTCATGAGGCGCTCCTATAGCGTTTTATTTTTTACTTTTTAGATAGAGTGTATCGGGGCATAATTCTTGCTCATGGACCCATTGGACGGTTCCATGGTCTGCTTTTGCAGTCTTAAATAAAGCTAGGTTTTTAAGTTCTCTAAATACACCTATTTCTAAATAAGCGTGCATATCAAAATGCTTTACTTCGCCATTACTAAAGAGAAGTTCTAATGTAAAATCTTCTTTTGGAACGACAGATTGTACTCGTGGATTCATTATTTTAATGGCTCGATTTTAAAAACATTTTCACCCTTAACGTCTAAGTTCCAATCAGCTATTAATTCTTCCTCATGAATGGTTATCCATGCCTGAGCCAATCTTAGTTTTTTAGCAGGAAGACTCCCTTCAAGAAGGTTTCCATCTGGAATAGATAGCACACCATAGAACATTGAAATTGCGGGGGTCATGATTGTATAGATTTTAATGGGTTTAAAGAGTGAAGGCAATGGATGTGAAATTTTTTGGGCGTTTTTTTCGATACTTTATTATCGAACGTTTGTTGTAATCATAGAAAAGGTAAATTTTGAGTATGAATAAAGTTATTGCATCAGAGATGAATCTCCTGTTGAGATCTAATTCCTCTCCTCCAGCTTCTCCTACTGAGTCGGAGATTGGTCTTTTAATTAAAACGTTTCAGGCGTTTTTTAATTTGGACCATTTAAGTCACGAGGATTTGAAGCGCTATGTGCGAGATAGTTCGTTTCGATACGTACTTACTATTTTGATGTCCCCGAAACTCAATACAAAAGAGTATGCTGTTCATGCTAAGTTGATTGGATTAATGACTAAAGAGGGTGCTCTTAATCGTATACCCCCTCAGGGTGTAGATGCTAAATTTTGGGAGGCTCTCTGTGAAAAATCAAAGCGTTATTGCCCTATAGAACAGAACACACTTTTTACATTTTCCTCTCCCCCGCACGCCCTTGGCGTTATCCCAGATCTCCCAGAAACGAAAGGGCCCCCTATAATGGCACACACTGACAGACCTGAAATCAAAACCGTTTTAGAGTTTTTGGACAAGCCTTCTCTGGATGCTTTAGATTCATTTTTGATTGCAGCTAAGTCTATTGGTTTTTTGGGGGATCATTATTCTGTTTCTTCTTTTGAGACTTGCGAAAAGGCTTCGGGAATTTCTTGTCCAGCATGGAAAGACATGATTTCTAAATGGGGCGCTATCTATACGCACATTGTCGCAGAAAATTCTAAGCAAGAAACGCCTCCTTCTCTACTTGAACACTTGGAGCAATTTTTCGCAGGCTATCACTTTGACTCTATATTAGATCGTAACGGGATAGGACAAGACATCGGAGATGACCTGAGAATTCTGATATACGCACTAGAAACTATTCGGAAATTTGAGCCCCAATTGGGACAACCCTTTATTCTTAATCTAGAAACGTATTGTGGTACTCCAAAGAGTTCCGCTTATCTTCATGCCATAGAAATATCCAACGGCACTAACCATGCCTCTATTCCCTCAGCAACACATTCTGGCGACAATCAGGATCGTATCGTAGTCGGCGCTCTCACTATTCCGAAGGGAAGTTTTACTGTTGTTTGCGATGGCGTTTCTAACTGTGGTAGAGATCGTGAAGGCAAGCCTATTACTGGACGATCGGCTGCAATTAATATATCTGTAAATCTCCAAGGCTTTCTTGCAAAATATACTTTTCCGCCGGATTTTAATCCTACAGACAAATCTCACCTCACCAAGTTACAAGTGGATTTCAATCACTTTCTTAAAAAGAAAATGTCTTTCTATTTACAACATCCCAGATCAGCTACAACTTTGGAAGTGGCTTTGGAAATTCCATTTGGAGAACACACGTATCTAGTGACGCTCACCTGTGGAGATTCACAGACGATGGTGCTTGATCCTGCGGGAACATTTCATATGATGAATATCTGCCAATACTATTCTGGCTTTATTGGAAATGAGATTATTAATCTTGATGAAGCCACTGATTTTTTGAAACATCCCATTGATTTAGTGAGAAATATGACTAATCCTGGTGGATCTATTACATTGACGCCAGAATGGACGGGAAGCGTCCGACAATATAATTTTTATAACCATACATTAGACAATCAGTCTTGCGGTGTGTCTGTGAAACAATTAAATCCTGGAAGTACGTATTTTGTAGGTTCAGACGGATTTTTTGACATGACTACCGTATCTATTAGTGAAGATATCGATTTTAATGATCTTCCGCGTCTCCAGGCTATCACAAAATCAATTCTTGCTCTTAATTTACCCGATCCCCAAACAGCAGAATTACTATCAGCTATTGCTGTTTTAGTCTCTGGGAAACTAGATGATATCACTTTGCTTGTTAAAACGGTTGGAGTTTAACCGTGATGTATAAAATTATTTCTGCACATATCTCGGAATTAGATTTGCTGGCAAATGTCTTATCGTTTTTGAACACCCCCGAATATATCGCGCATGATCCTGATGCTTTTTTAAAGGCGGCAAAAGCAGAGGGTTCTACTGGATTTTTAAACGTTCATGGATATCTTCAGAATTTTGAGAATACAAAAATATCACCAGATCAGTTTGGTTATTGGGTACACGCGGTTCAACAATTCGGGACTCTCTATACGAATATTTTCTATGGTATTCATCCAGACTACTCGCAAGAAATGTCGCTTCATGAGACGCTTTTTCAATTAATAAAGGGGTGCGGATTTGGAGATATCCATAGTAGAAATGGCCTCAATCATGAGGAAAGCAACGATGATCCTAGGGTTTTTCATGCCGCAGTTGATATTTTGACACGTCCTTCTATTCGGGAAAAACTTGGCGAGGAGGTCATGTCCTTGATCACAGAATTTTGCCGCATAGAACTTAAGGATTGTTATACTGTAAAAGATTTTAATCCCAAACAATTTGATGCTACAACTCCCCCTGAATTACTAGATCACCCTAGTTACATATCCCTCCCTTCTTCTGAACATTCTGATAAAAATCACGACCACGTACATACGGGTACGTTGTTTGAAAATAAGGGTACATTTACAATTGTCTGTGATGGCGTTTCTTTCTGTCCTGATGAAGATAATATTTTTAAGACAACAGGTAAATTTGCGGCAAAACATGTCTCCGAATCACTTAAACATTTTTTTGAAGCCGAGCTAATTTTGAAACCCAATTTTAATCCGTCAAACCCTGAAGATTTAAAGTTTCTTCGTTCTCAATTCTTGATGAAAATAGAAAAGATTTGCAAAACTTTTCCTGATTCTCATGATCTTGAAAGCTATTCTCTCACGACACTTGAAGTCTCTCTTGTGATCCCAGAGGGAGATCATTTTCAGGTAGTTACACTTTCGATTGGAGATTCACAAACCATGGTTGTAGATCCTGATGGGGAATGCATCATGATGAACGCACCTGAAAATTACGTCGGCATTCCAGGAGAGGCTATCGCCGTTTTAAATCCAAAATGCATAGGCCAACCTTCGCATAATTGTGTGCGAGATATGTCTAACCCTAATGGCTATGTCGGCAGTGAGGGATTTCATAATCATGACACCAAAAGTGTCTGTTCTGTTTCATCACTTACAGTATTTTCTGGAAGCAAAGTGATCACGGGCTCTGACGGCTTCTTTGACATCACCTGTACACCCATGGTGGTCTATATGGACCAGCATGGGTGTAAAAGACAACTTGATTTTAACGACTTGCCTCTTTTTTGGGCCTTAACTAATGCATTGATTCGCTGCAAATTAACTGACAAAGAATTGTCCGATACGCTTGCTGCGTTATCCGTTATTTTTTCTAGTAAAGCGGATGATGTTTCGGTGTCAGTCCAAACGTTAGGCCACGTCAAAGACCAATTAAAATCCTAACATTCTGAAGTGTTTTAGCTGCTTCGTTTCTGGCTTTTTGCGCACCTTTTTTGAGGATATTCTGGACTTCTCCGATGTCGTTAGCAATGCGGGTTCTGTTGATGCGAAACTCGGCAAGTGTGGCATTGAGTGTTGCGGCCAATTCTTTTTTGCAGTCCACACAGCCTAGCTCTGCCGTTTTACACGTTTGATTGATTACAGAAATGCGATCTTTGGTGTTATAAATTTTGTGATAGGCAAATACAGGACAAATATCTGGATTGCCTGGGTCATAACGTCGCTTGCGATTGGGATCCGTTAACATACTCATGACGGATTTTGTGACGGCTTCTTCTGACGCAGAGATGGGAATGGTGTTGCCATAACTTTTGGACATTTTGCGTCCATCGAGTCCGGGTAAAACAGGGAAATGTGTGAGTTGGGCTTGGGGCTCGCAAAAGAAATCGGTTTTGTAGAGATGGTTAAATCGACGGGCGATTTCTCTAGCCAATTCTAAATGCGGAAGCTGGTCTTCACCAACCGGCACGTGTTGCGCATTGAATAACATGATGTCAGCAGCTTGCAATACTGGATAACCTAGAAAGCCATAGGTATTGAGGTCTTTTTCTTGAAGGTCTTGAAGTTTGCTTTTGTAACTGGGCACCCGTTCTAGCCAAGGTAGAGGCGTGAGCATGGATAAAATAAGATGGAGTTCGCTGTGTTCTGGAACGTCCGATTGATAATAAAGACAACAGGCTTCTGGATCAATGCCGGCGGCCAAGAGATCTATCGCAAGATTGAGTTTGTCTTCGCGTAGTTTTGCGGGATTGTCGTAGACAGTGGTGAGTGCGTGTAAATCTACGATGAGAAAGTAGGCATCGTATGTATGTTGCAACTGCACCCAATTGGAAACAGCCCCTAAATAATTACCGAGATGCATTTTTCCGGTAGGTTGAATGCCACTGACGAGCCGTTGTTTTTTCATGTCCATGTCCTTTTATTCTAGATAATCTAATTGGTCACATTCTTTTAGAGCCGTTATTTTTATTTCTCGTCCATCAAACCAGAGAGAGTTTTGTGCAGTTGTAGTAATTATTTGGGCTCCTGGGGCTTCGGGATATCTACTTAAAAATATTTTGAGGCCTGTGGGAATCACTGTCCCTGTGAAATTGTATTTTACTTCAACAGGGTACGGAATTCTATTTTTTAATAAGATGAAATCCACTTCTTCACCCTGGCGTGTCCTCCAAAATTTCACATCCATGTTGGGCTTTAGCTGCGGTAATATTGCTAACAAAACGAGGGTTTCTGAAATGATACCTATATCCTGACGGCGTGAAATTTCCGAAAAATCTGCCAGAAGACTATGTCGAATTCCTAGATCAAATAAATAATATTTTTTAGATTTTTTAATTTCATTTGCTAAATTTCGTGCATAACTATTTAGCCGATAACATACAAATGTTTGTGACATAATTTCTAGATGTGTTTGAATTGTGGGTTCACTCAACCCAATTTCTCTGGCCAAGTTTGCAACCGACACCACACTGCCTTGGTTTTGTGCCAACAATTGCAAGAGATGATTAAACGCCCTAACGTTTTCTTCTTTAATGAGCGACTTAATATCTTTTAGTAAGTAAGCCTGAATAATATTATTGAGCAGATTCATTTTTTCTGTATCACTGTCTTCATGTAGCAATCCAGGCATTCCTCCAAAAACAAGGTAGTGATTAAATGGATTTTTTTTAGAAAAATACTCTTTCAATGTTAATGGAAATATTTGTGTTTTTCGATATCGCCCTGCCAAGCTTTCTTGCAAATGTTTATGTATTTCAATTGCAGAAGAACCTGATGCAACAATTTTTATTTTCTTTTTAGAATCATATAAAATTTTAAATAACTTGGTCGCATTTTTTAAATAATGAAATTCATCAATAAAAATTACATCTCCGGCTGTTTCTAATTTTTCTAAAATTTCTTCTTCTGGATGATTAAAAAACTGGAGATCTCTGGGATCTTCCAAATTAAGATAAAGGGTTTTCTTTTTTTGTTTTTTACAAATCACTTGCAAGTGTTGCATCAGTGTCGATTTTCCGACTTGTCTTGGTCCTACTAATATTGAAATAAAGGGCTTATCCAACTCATTTTCTAGATTTTTGGCATACATTCTTTTCACGTCCATCATAAGACCATTCTAAACCACTACTTTAGAATAGTAAAATCAAAAAAACCTAAATTGAGTAAAAATCTAAATTTACGAGTTTTATTTAGACATGTTATGATGCGGCAAATATGACAAAGAAATTTCAGATTATCAGCTTACTCCTTCTGGCCTGTTTGTGTTTGCAATCATGCGGAAAATCCAAAAAAATAGGCACTGGCGCTTGGGATCCGGATGGTCAATTGGTGATTAATATTGGGGGCGAGCCTAGTTATTTAAATCCTATTTTGGCGCGTGATGTTCCGTCTTCTGAAGTGATCGGCATGGTCTTTAATGGCCTCTTGAAAGTCAATTCAAAATTAGAATTGGTCCCTGATTTGGCGCACCGTTATACGGTGAGTGCCGATGGTCGCGTGTACACATTTTTCTTAAGAAAAGATGTGAAATTTCATGATGGGCATCCTTTTTCAGCCTCAGATGTTATTTTCACTTTCTCTAAGATTCTAGACCCCAGAACCAACACGGTACGAAGAAGCGATTTTGTGATTGAGGGAAAACCTATTCAATTTAGAGCCTTGGATCCGTATACCGTTCAGGCGGTGTTACCCAAACCGTTTGCTCCCTTTTTGGTGCATATGACAACCGGGATTTTGCCTGCACATATTTTGTTTAATCAAGATATTAATACAACCCGATTTAATCGTCAGCCTCTGGGAACTGGACCTTTTATTTTTGATAAGTGGAGGTCTGGTGACTATGTCCTTTTGAAACGAAATCCTAATTATTTTGGAACCAAGCCTAAGTTAGCCAAGATTTTGCTTCGGATTATTCCGGATCAAAACACAGCGCTTTTGGCGTTGCAAAAAGGTGAAATTGACGAAACCAATATTCCGGCCAAAGATGTCGAAAACCTCAAAAAACATCCCCTATTCCGCATCTACCATTTTCAAACATTGCAGTACAATTTTTTGGGTTTCAATCTAAAAAAACCACTCTTTTCTGATAGCCGAGTACGCGAAGCCATTGCCCACGCGATTAATAAACCTGCCATCGTCAAAGGGGTGTTGAAGGGGTATGGCAAAGTGGCAGACCTCCCCTCTTCTCCCATTTCTTGGGCGTATCCACCAGACGATCAGATTAAGAAGTTTGATTTTAATCCGGCGAAATCTCGTCAGTTATTAAAAGAGGCAGGGCTGTTATGGAATGGTCGGCTCAAGCGGTTTGAGCAAAAAGGGAAGCCCGTAGAATTTACGATGATCACCAATAAGGGAAATGCCGAGCGCGAAAAAGTGGCGCAGATGATACAACAATTTTTGGCAGATGTGGGCATTAAAATGAACATTCAAGTGATGGAATGGAGTTCTTTCGTCAAAGTTCTAAATGATCCCAAAGATCCCAAAGCGTTTGATGCCATCATGTTGGCCTGGCAATTGGGCATTGATCCCGACGCGCTATCGATTTGGCATACTCAGGAATATCCTAAAGGCTTTAATTTAATTGGCTATAGTAATCCTGAAGTAGATACATTGCTTCAAGAAGGTAGAGAAGCCACGTCCAATGCCAGTAGAAAAGAAGTCTATGCGTCACTCTTCACGAAAATCGCTGCGGATTCACCCTATGTCTTTTTATATTATCCCGAATCGGTTGTAGGGATTAATAAACGCGTGAAAGGATTATCTGAACCTGGACCTGCGGGCATGATGGCTGAGATTGAAAAGGTGTATGTGGTTAAGTAGCTGGTTTAATCTAGTCTAAATAAGGCACTTTATTCAGACTGGAGGTGACTTTCATGAATTTAAAAGAAGATGTAAACCCTATTAGCTAGTTAAAATCTCACACTGCTGACATGCTTCACTTTATCAATGAAACATATTGGCCTATCATTATTACCCAAAATGGAGAAGTAAAAGGAGTTTTACAAGACCCCAAAAGTTACCAACAAACACGAGAGGCTATCGCCCTGTTAAAACTGGTTACTCAAGGAGAGAAAGACATCAAGCATCATCTCCTGATCTCTCAGGATGACGTCTTTAAAAAGCTAAAAAAATGCCTCTCCAAACATGTCTAGACGCTCTGTATTTTGGCCAAAAACTGCAGAACAAGACTTAGATGCTATTTCTGATCATATTTTGTCTGACCACCCGTTGGTTGCCATCGATATTTTTCAAAAAATTTATCAAAAAGTCAAAAAGTATCCACTCTTGAGCAATTTACGGATCAAGGCTGTATCGTTCCAGAACTCAAGCGACATGGCGTCCTCATATACCGTGAATCCCACATTCAAGCAGCAAGTGCCTCAAATCTCCCATGATCATCGAGCAACAATTCATTCATTGTCTCTCTAGATAAATAAGACTCAAGCTGTGTCTTTTCCTGTGGCGAAATTAAAATATCTATCTTTTCTCCGGAAGAATGAATGCGAAAGAAGTGTATCATCTAGAATAAAGATTCCGCCCTTTTTTAGAAGTGCCAAAGTAAGGGGTAAGTTTTGGTATCGTTTAATAAGGCATCTAGTTTTTGTGGCTTGTAGGCCCAGTTTTCTATTGAGTTCATGATGTTTTTACTCCATTTTTTAATGTAATATACCTACCATGACCCGCTACATTTTAAAACGTTTACTCTGGGCGATTCCGCTTTTACTGGTGATGACATTTTTGTCGTTTGCGATTTTGCAGTTGGCGCCTGGGGATCCGACGCAGATGTTTTTGGATCCGACGATGAGTGCAAAAGATATGGCGCAGATGCGGCAGAACTTGGGCTTGGATCAGCCGATTCCGGTGCAGTATGTGAAGTGGTTGGGGCAGATGCTTCATGGGAATTTGGGGTATTCGTATCAGACAGGTAAGCCGGTTTTGGAATCGATTATGGAGCGCATGCCGGCGACGTTGATTTTGTCGGCGAGTTCGTTGTTTTTGATTGTGGTTTTGACCTTTTTTCTGGGGATTTTTTCTGGTGCTAGACGCGATGGATTTTGGGATAATGTGATTACCATTTTTTCTTTTTTAGGAATGGCGGTGCCGACGTTTTGGTTGGGGCTCATGTTGATTCTATTTTTTTCTGTGCAATTAAATTGGTTACCTACGTCGGGATTTATAGATGCTAGTGTGGCTGAAGATGGGTTTTTCCCTGTTCTTTTGAATATGCTTTCACATGCGGCGTTGCCTTTGGTCACGATTGTTTTGGGTAGTTTGGCGAAGCTGACTCGGTTTAATCGGTTTGGTGTGATTGATGTGTTGAATCAGGATTTTATTCGGGCGGCTCGGGCACGGGGACTGTCAGAAAATCGCATTTTATATAAACATGCGGGCAAAAATATTGCCCTTCCAATTGTCACGCTTTTGGGCTTGAGTTTGCCGGATTTAATTGGGGGGTCGTTTGTGATTGAGTATATTTTTGCATGGCCTGGCATGGGGCAATTGGGAATCGCCGCTATATTTTCACGGGATTATCCGATTTTGATGGGCACGATTGTGATGTCGTCTTTACTGATTATTATCGGAAATTTGGCTGCAGATGTGTTGTATCGTTACGCGGATCCTAGAATTGGGATGGACGCGGCATGAGTCTATTCGGACGTTTACCAAAACGCGCTGTTATTTCTATTGTTTTTTTGGTGGGTCTTTTATTAGCCTCACTTTGTCTACCGACGTTACTCCATTGGGACCCTAATAGTTTTAATGCCAGCGGGGTGAGCGAGCCTCTTTCACCTTCTTTGACGCATTGGTTTGGCACAGATGATTTGGGTAGAGATTTGCTGATTCGTGCGATTGACGGTGCGCGGGTGTCGTTAATGGTGGGTGTGATTTCGGTGAGTATTTCGATTATTGTCGGGGTGTTATTGGGTGCTCTTTCTGGATTTAAGGGGGGGCTGTTGGATGAGGTGTTAATGCGTCTTGTGGATGTGTTTTTGGCGATACCAACTTTATTTTTAATTTTGACGATTCAGGTGATGTTAAAGCCGAGTATTGTGACGGTTATGGTGGTGATTGGATTGACGAGTTGGATGGGCGTGGCACGCTTGGTTAGGGCCGAAGTTTTGAGTTTAAAAGAACGTGTGTTTGTGACGGCTGCACGTGCGCGTGGAATATCGCCTTTTTGGATTTTAATCCGGCATATTTTGCCCCATACGGCCCCCGTGATTATTATTTCTGCGATGATTGGCATGGGCCATGCGATTTTGACGGAATCGGTGCTGAGCTTTTTGGGCATGGGCGTTCAACCTCCTTTTGCGTCTTGGGGGAATATGTTGCAGAATAGTTTGTCCTATATGTTGGACGCGCCCTGGATGACGTGGGTGCCTGGGATTTTTATTACGATTACGGTGTTGGCTTTGAACTTTTTGGGAGATGGGTTGCGGGAATTTTGGGGGCCGGAGCGGTAGATTTCAAATTCACATCATTTTTTTAGCACCCCATATATGTTTATTTAAACGCCTCCTCTCGAGAATTATAAAA
The DNA here is from genome assembly GCA_009691415.1 of Candidatus Margulisiibacteriota bacterium. Classification (GTDB taxonomy): domain Bacteria; phylum Margulisbacteria; class Marinamargulisbacteria; order SXXA01; family SICP01; genus SICP01. The sequence continues at coordinate 5,772 of SICP01000013.1, read as the reverse complement.
TAATAGCAAAAGCGGCAATTACTTTGCCGTATTTACATGGTTTTGGTATGCTGAACCATCACATTTGGAGGCAATTATGCTGAGCGTAAAAAATCTAAAAACTGAGTTTAAAGTAGGACAAAAAACGGTCAGGGCTGTGGACGGGGTTTCTTTCGAAGTCCCCTCTAATTCAATCGTTGGTATTGTTGGCGAATCAGGTTCGGGAAAAAGCGTGACGGCCTTGTCTATTATGGGGCTTTTGGCGTCGAATGCGCGGGTGACGTCTGGTGAAGTTTTGTGGAATGGGGCTGATGTATTAACGATGCCAGAAAATCAACGGCGTCAGATTAGAGGCAAAGAGATCGGACTCATTTTTCAGAATCCGTTGGCCGCTTTGAATCCGGTGTTTTCGATTGGAAATCAGTTTATTGAAACGATTTGTTTGCATCATAACGTAGATAAAAAAATAGCGCGTGAGCGTGCCGTGGCGTTGTTGAAACAGGTAAATATTCCAGATCCCGAAACACGTTTGGACGATTATCCACATCAGTTTTCGTTGGGTATGTGTCAGCGGATTATGATTGCGTTGACGCTGGCGATGGATCCCAAGTTATTGATTGCGGATGAGCCAACGGCGTCGTTGGATGTAACGATTCAGGCTCAGATTTTGGCGCTTTTGAAAGAAATTCAGCGTGAACGTGAAATGTCGGTGTTATTGATTTCGCATGACTTGGGTATTGTCGCGCAATACTGTGACTATATCGTGATTATGTATTTGGGGAAATTGGTGGAAAAAGGAACACCGGAGCAGATTTTTGGCTCACCAAAACACCCGTATACTCAGGCATTAATTTCGGCCATTCCGAGTACGGATCCTCATAAAAAGCATTCTCCAATTTTACTCACAGGGGATATTCCAAGCCCCATGAATGTGCCAACGGGATGCCGATTTCATACCCGTTGTCCGTATGTTATGCCGAAATGCAGCGGGGTGGAACCTGTGTTACAATCTCTTGAATTAAATCGTGAAGTCGCATGTTATTTATATTCAGAATCAAAGGAATAGATGATGTTTAATTGGATGGAAAAACGCGTTTTGGTAACAGGTGGTGGCGGATTTTTGGGCAGCCATGTTGTAGAACAATTAAAAGCAAAAAACTGTAAAGAAATTGTCGTGATTCGTAAGCGTGATTATGATTTGACGACCGAATCCGAAGTGAAGCGCATGTATGATGAGCATCCGGTGGATGTCGTGATACATTTGGCGGGATATGTCGGCGGCATTGGTGCTAATGACGCGTTACCTGGTGATTTTTTCTATCAGAATTTGATGATGAATACGCTGACGATTGAGTATGCGCGTCGGGCGGGAGTAGAAAAAGTGGTCGCTGCAGGTGCGGGATGTGGGTATCCAGAACATGCGCCGTTGCCATTAAAAGAATCTGATTTTTGGAATGGATATCCGCAAGAAGCCAGCGCGCCTTATTCGCTTGCGAAGCGCATGTTACACACACAATCGATTGCGTATTGGAAGCAGTATAAATTTCCGATTTTGATTTTAGTGCCAGGTAATATTTATGGCCCTCATGATAATTATGATTTGGAAGCAGCACATGTAATTCCTGCATTGGTAAGAAAATTTGTGGAAGCGACGGATGATCAAAAGCCGTCTCTGGAAGTATGGGGAAGTGGCGCACCGACACGGGATTTTGTGTACGCGGGTGATGTGGCTGCGGGTATGATTGCTGCGGCAGAACAGTTGGACACGCCGGTGTTTATGAACATGGCTCGCGGTGAAGAAACAAGTATTCGTGCGGTTGTGGAAGCGCTTGTCAACGTGACGGGATATCGTGGCGAAATTGTTTGGAATACGTCCCGACCAGAAGGTCAATCACGTCGGGTTTTTGATATGTCATTGGCCAAATCTAAGCTAGGATTTTCTGCTTCTACGACAGTGATAGATGGACTTAAAAAAACGGTAGACTGGTATCGTGAAAATCGGCTGTCTGCTCGGAATGTGGTGTAGAAAGATGACAGACGAAGAAAAGAAAGCATTAAAAGATACGGTTAATTTACCCAAAACAGAGTTTCCTATTCGTGCCGGGCTTGCCGATAAAGAGCCTGAGTTATTGGCGCGTTGGGATCACTCTAATTTATATGAAAAACGCCTTAACGACTTATCGGACGGCGAAAAAACATTCACGCTGCATGATGGCCCTCCCTACCCTAACGGCTCGATTCATTTGGGTCACGCGCTTAATAAAATTCTAAAAGATTTTATTATTCGATTTCATCAGATGTCCGGGTTCAAAAGCACCTATACTCCGGGATGGGATTGTCATGGACTTCCTATCGAAACTCAGGTTTTAAAAGAGCTGCAAAAAACAGGTGAAGAAGATAAAAAAAATGATATTACCTGGTTTAGAGATCGGTGCAAAACGTTTGCTATAGGTTATGTAGAAGAGCAAAAAGAAGAGTTTAAACGCTTGGGCATTTTGGGAGATTGGGATCACCCGTATTTAACAATGAACCCTGCTTACGAAGCCGAAACGATTGCGCTATTTGGCAAAATGGCGGACAACGATTTGGTCTATCGTGGACGCAAACCGATTCATTGGTCCATTGGATGTAAAACTGCGCTTGCTGAGGCAGAATTGGAGTACCACGATCATCGTTCACCCTCTATCTATATTACGTTTTCTGTCACTAAACCGTCACCACATCTTTCTGCGTTACTGACTTCAGAACCTGCAAAATTAATCGTTTGGACAACCACACCTTGGACACTTCCAGCCAATGTCGCTCTGGCCACAAACCCAACACTATTTTATGAAGTAGCCAAAACCTCGCACGGTATTTTTATCTATGCTAAAGGCCTGTCCGAAAAATTAAGCACCCTTTTTGAGTGGACTTCTAAAGATGTTTTGGGCACGTTAACAGGGGCTGAATTGTTTGGTACCGAAACACAGCACCCGTTATATGAACGTCCTTCACCAGTGGTCACAGCAGAGTATGTTACGGCAGAAGATGGCACGGGCATTGTGCATATTGCGCCCGGACATGGTCAGGACGATTATCAAGTGGGTCTAAAATATGACTTGCCCATGATCATGCCTGTGGACGATGACGGTCGTTTTACAAACGACGTTCCTGAGTGGAAAGGCCTGATGGTCTTTGATGCCAACAAACCCATTGGCGAAGCGTTACAAGCCAAAGGTGCGCTACTTAAATTACAATTTATTACGCACTCTTATCCGTTTTGTTGGCGGTCTAAAACGCCTGTTATTTTTAGGGCAACCGAGCAGTGGTTTATTGGTATGGACAGACCTATTTTAGATGGATCTGAGCCGATTGAGACGTTGCGTCAAAAGGCACTTTCTGGAATTTCAAAAACAGGATGGTATCCGGCTTGGGGTGAAAAACGCATTACGCCTATGATTCTAAATCGTCCAGACTGGTGTATTTCTCGTCAACGCTTTTGGGGTATTCCGATTCCGGTATTTACGTGTCAGTCTTGCGGAAATCATGAGATGAAAGGCGCCTTTAATAAAGCCGTTGTTGATCTCGTCAAAGCCGAAGGAACGCTGGGATGGTTTTCAAAATCGGCGCATGAGATTTTGCCGTCAGATCTTAAATGCAGTCAATGTGGCAAACGGGATTTTGAAAAAGATGCCAATATTTTAGACGTTTGGTTTGAGTCTGGCTCTAGTTTTGGATCGGTAATTAAAGGCCAGGCGGATTTGTATTTGGAAGGATCGGATCAACATCGCGGCTGGTTTCAATCGTCTCTTTTAATTGGTCTTGGGGCAACCGGAAAAGTGCCGTATAAATCCGTATTAACGCACGGATTTTTGGTGGATGATAAGGGCAAAAAGATGAGCAAGTCTTTGGGCAATGTCATCTCCCCACAATCGGTTGTAAAAGACTATGGCGCTGATATTTTGCGGTGGTGGGTGGCGAGTTCTGACTTCCGAAATGACATTAGTGTGTCCAAATCTATTTTGGATCAGAGTCGCGATACGTTTTCTAAAGTGCGTAATACACTTCGATTTTGCCTAAGCAATCTGAATGACTTTTCTGAAGAACATGTCGTGCCTTATGAGAAAATGGACGAACTAGACCAATGGGTCGTTGCGAAACTTCAGCTTCTGATTAGAGAAACAAAAGAGTCGTATGCGCGTTTTGAATTTCACGGCATTGTGCAATCTATCCATGATTTTTGTGCGGTGACATTGAGCTCTGCGTATTTGGACAGTGTAAAAGATCGTCTCTATTGCGATGCGATCAATAGCCCCAGAAGACGGAGCACACAAACGGCTATGCACGACATTGTGGAAGCGTTGTTAAAACTATTGGCACCTATTTTGGTATTTACAACCGAAGATGCGTATAGCCATTTCAAACCCTTTAAGAAAAAAGAAAGCGTGCATTTAGAACGTCTGCCTATGGCACATGAACGCCATGAAGATGTTACGCTTTTGGCACGTTGGTCCACGTTATTAGAAGTACGGGACATTGCGTATCAATACCTAGAAAAAATGCGTGCCGATAAAACGATTCGCAGCTTTTTAGAAGTGGCTGTGACGCTTACGTTGCCCGCGTCAATACAGTATGACGATTGGGCGTCACTTTTAATTGTAAGCCAAGTCACCGTCGTACAGGGAGATAGTATTACAGTTCGTGCAGAAAAAATTCTCGGAGAAAAATGTGAGCGGTGTTGGAAATTCCTGCCTCTTACTAACGCTATTTGCGATAGATGCCAGGAGGCCATTTCATGTTAACTATTTCAGGAACCGTTGCGTTTGATAGTATTCGTACCCCGTTAGGATCTCATTCCAAATTATTAGGTGGATCTGGCATGTTTGCGTCTGTAGCGGCGAGCTTGTTTGCACAGCCGTATTTGGTAAGTATTATCGGACAAGATTTTAACCCCGATTATCTTGCATTTTTAACCTCGCGCAAAATTGATTTGTCGGGCATTAAACGGTCGGATGGATTGACGTTTCATTGGAGTGGATTTTACGAAAAAGATATGGGTCAAGCGCATACGCTTGCTACCGATTTGAACGTGCTTTTAGAATTTGATCCACTTGTCCCAACAGCTGCACACAATAGCCGTGTTGTTCTTATGGGAAACTTTGATCCTGCACTTCAGAAAAAAGCCATTTTGCAATTCAAAAAACCAGAACTAGTTGTTGTAGATACTATGAATTTTTGGATTGAAAATAGCATCGATGATGTGCGCGCAATGTTGGCATTGGCTGACGTCTTGATTTTAAATGATCAAGAATTGCGCTTGTTAACGGGCGTGGATAATGTGATCAAGGCCTTGCCGGAAGCGATTGCCCTGGGCCCGAAACGCATTGTAGTCAAAAAAGGCGAGCACGGCGCGTTGATGTATAACGGTTCAGATTATTTTATGTGCCCTGCTGTTCCGATCACAGAATTGGTTGATCCAACGGGTGCGGGCGATACATTTGCGGGTGCCTTTAGTGGGTATTTGTCGACGGTACCGGTTTGGGATGAGTTGGCGTTTCGACGGGCAGTGATTTATGGCATTTTGGTGTCGTCACATACGGTGCAGGGTTTTAGTGTAGATGGGATTAAGTCACTTACACTAGATAAGCTAGAGGCTGCATTTGAAACGTATAAGTCTCGGAGTATGTTGCCTACATCCTTATAAGTAAAAATTTTTGTGAAATTTTTTTTACTTTTTTTACGATAACTCTATAAGAAGCCTTCTCATAGGCTTTCACACTTTGTTGTTGATATTAGATGCCTAAAAAAGGAGCC
>SICP01000001.1 GCA_009691415.1 Candidatus Margulisiibacteriota bacterium | reverse complement strand
CCGCCACTTGATCTTTTAAATCGATGTCGTAAAATGCCATTTGATTCCTCCGTGTTAGTCTCATTACCAACACTATAGAGGAATTATTAAACCCGCTCACGCGGGTTTTTTATTTTCTGCTTAAACTTCTATTTCGCAACAGTCCCAAGTTTGAAAAACGGGCTAGATATCGCGGCCTTGTCAAAGTTCAGATGCAATTATTTATGGATGCCATCGTTTGGAACGTTAAACGTCTAGTTACCATAAATGCCCCACCACTTTTTCAAGGGGCATAGTGCCCCGAAGGGGAATCTACGCCTTACTCTCTCAATTCTCACAAAAAATGTGAGAATTTAATCAAATCTGTGGATAACTTTACTGCTTTTTAAGAGTTTTTCGAGAATTTAGTTTACGACTCCCATTTTACGCTGTTTTGCAACAGCCCCAAAGTGATAGACATGGCGATAGGCATGAGAGTCTCTGAAAAAGAGGAAGCCCTGGGTCTAGATCTCACAGAGCACCACGAAGCGGCCTACACCGTACTCGAATAATCCAAGGAGAATTTGCCAAATGAAAATGATTACAGCCATTATCCAACCCCATCGATTAGAACACGTATTAAACGAACTCTATCACATTAACGTCAATCTAATTACCGTCACAGAAGTGATGGGCCATGGCCGTCAAAAAGGCGTTACTGAAATTTATCGAGGCATTAAAGAAATGGGAAACTTATTACGCAAACTTCGTCTAGATCTTGCAGTCAATGATACGTATGTTGATGCCGTCATTGATGCCATAACTAAAGGCGCTAAAAGTGGTGAAGTAGGGGATGGAAAAATCTTTGTAATGAATCTGGAAGAGTGTGTCCGTATTAGAACTGAGGAGAGAGGCCCGGACGCGATAGGGTAAACTCTCTCCTCTCTAGAAGTCTAAGCCGTTTGCATTTCCAATACCAAATTAATAAACGGTTTAAATTTGTCATCCAATTGCGTAATTTTCGCAACCGTTGCAACGATTCGTGCACACACAACATACGGATCAGAATTAGCACCCGGACGTCTATCTTCTATATAGCCATATCCTTTTTGGGCAACACTCAGAGGTATGCGAATCGATGCCCCTCTGTCAGACGTGCCGCTTCTAAATTGATAGATAGAGCAGGTCTCATGTTTTCCTGTTAAGCGTTGATCGTTATTTGCACCGTAGACTTGGATATGTTTGTCATGGTTATTTTTAAGTGCTTCTAGCGCATCTTCAATAGCTTTTTTCCCAGTCTCTTTATTTCTGATTGCCTTCGTTGAAAAATTGGTATGACATCCCGCGCCATTCCAATCTCCCTTCTGAGGTTTATTCTCAAAGTTCACGTCCACGTTAAAATCTTCCGCAATTCTTTCTAACAACCAATTGGCAATAAGACGTTGATCGCACAGCGTCAGAATATCATTTTGATCGCCTTCAAACCCTCTGTATCCGATTTGATATTCCCATTGTCCAGGCATTACTTCTGCGTTAATACCATAGATGTTGAGCCCTGCATCAATACAGGCCTGAGCATGTTTTTCAACAATAGCTCTGCCATGAGAAAATTGGCTTCCAACAGAACAATAATAGGGGCCTTGTGGCTCAGGTTCTTTTTGATTTGTAAATCCAAGAGGAAACCCATTCTGAAAAAACGTATATTCTTGTTCAAACCCACCACAGGCTTCAAGTTGAGATCCGCCGGCGGCAAGAACCTCTCTAAAGAGCGCGCGAGAGTTGGTTTCGTGAGGTGTTCCATCTGGATTTTCAACTTCACATAACACGAGATAATTATCAGCGCCTCTAACAGGATCTTTTAAAAAATAGACAGGCCTTAAGGAAAGGTCCGAATTATTCCCAGGGGCTTGATAGGTTGATGAGCCATCAAATCCCCACTCTGGAAAATCGGCCAAACTTTCTTTTCCGGGGGTTGTATCAACGACCCTCCCCTTACTTCTTAGACGCGCCGAAGGGGTTGTGCCATCCATCCATATATACTCTGCAAGACTTGCCATAATTTCCTCCCTCATTTATTGTATGTTTCGATGTTTATCTTATTATGTCTTTTGGATTATTCCAAGGGCCGTTCAAAATTTATTTTTAGGAGTATTTCGATATGGCAACAGTAAAAGAAGCAGTAGGGGAACAGCAACTGTGGGCAAGTCGATTTAAAAAAGAAACGGATCCTATTGCAAAGGCATATAGCGAGTCTGTTACCATCGATCGTCTGATGGTGGATCATAATGTATGGGGTAATGAAGCCCACGTTATTATGCTAGCAAGTAAAGACATTATTCGGGATGAGCATTGCCGTGAAATCCTAAAATCTCTTCAACAATTAAAGGCCGATTTTTCTGAAAAAAAATGGGACCTTTCTCTTCAAGAAGAAGACGTCCAAATGAATGTTGAGCGTTATGTCATTAATGGCGTTGGCATCGAAAATGGTGGCAGAATGCACACCACGCGTTCACGAAATGACCAGGTTGTTTTAGACACGCGCCTTTATGTTCGTGATCATTTACTTTCAGTTGTTGAACAACTAACAAGTTTCATTCAAGAGTTGCTAGAACTCTCTACACTACACACAGAAACACTCATGCCAGGATACACCCACACGCAACACGCACAACCAATGACGTATGCCTACTGGCTCACTCATTATGCAGCTGTTTTTTTGCGAGATGTTAAACGCATTTTAGCGGCCTACGATGTTACCGATTTAAATCCACTTGGAGCAGGTGCTTTAACAGGAACTTCTTTTCCAATTGACCGCCACTTAACAACACGGCTTCTAGGATTCCAAGCAGTCCAAGACCATGCGTTAGACGCAGTGGGTGCCAAAGATTATAACCTGGAAATTTTAAGTGCTTTCTCAATTTTCTTTTCAAGTTTATCACGGCTTGCCGATGAAATTATTTACGGCATTACATATGAATATAATACGATGGTTTTGGACGATGGGTTTTCGATGGGCAGCTCTATGATGCCACAGAAAAAAAATCCTGGTGTTCTTGAATTGGTCCGTGGACGCACCGGAAAAATGTACGGCATTTTAATGCATATGCTCACAACAATGAAAGGCCTTCCATCTGGCTACAATCGGGATTATCACGAAGAAAAAACAACCCTGGTAGAGTCTTTAAATCTTACCCATGATTCCATTGCAGTTATGCGAGGCGTCATGCGCACCTTGGTGATTAAACCGGAACGCATGAAATATTTGGTGGATCAAAATTTTGCAACAGCAACAGAATTAGCCAATTACTTGGTTCGTAAAAACGACATTCCCTTCCGCTTATGTCATCGTATTGTAGGGTATGTTGTTGGACAACTCGTAGAAGAAGGTAAAAACTTTACAGACAAAGCCCGTACCAAAGAATTGCTAGCTGAAAAAAATATTGAAATCAGTGATGAAGATTATGACAAAGTATTAACCCCGTCATCTGTCATTTACGAATACACATCTCAAGGAGGCGTTGCCCCCAAAGAAGTCTCCCGCATGATTACACAAATGCAAAAACAAAATGCGCAATTTATTGCTCAGATGAATCAAGACAAAACCAGAATTAAAACTGCACAACAAGAAACGTCGCGCATTGTTAATGCTGTTTTAAAAGAAAATAAAAATGTTAAGGAAGCAATTCAAGAGGTGGTAACGAATTCTATTCGTTGAACTTTCCAATGCTCTCATTTCAGAACTTACTTTCTGTCAACGAATTGAGCCGAGCTGATGTAGACGTTATTTTGAAACGTGCGACACAGTTTCATGAAACGTCCCATCAGATTTCAGAGGTGGCAAAAGGCAAAATTCTAGCCTCTCTTTTTTTTGAGCCAAGTACCAGAACCCGCTTCTCTTTCGAAGCTGCCATGTACCGATTAGGCGGACATGTGGTCACTATGGAATCAAGCTTAGCGTCATCCATACAAAAGGGAGAAACCTTGTCAGACATGGGACGTATCATGAGCGGATATTGTGACATTGTAACCATGCGGCATGCTATTCCCTACAGTATCAAAGAATTTGCCCAGCATGCCACAGTGCCTGTGATCAATGCGGGAGATGGCCCCAATCAACATCCCTCTCAATCTTTATTAGATGCTTATACCATTAAGTTTTTTCAAAAAAAAATAGACCATCTTACCATTGGTTTTGTCGGGGATTTGAAATTTGGACGGACAGTCAATTCTCTAATGCAGCTATTATCCCTTTTTTCAGGCATCACATTTTATTGTATTTCGCACCCGACCTTGAGAGTGTCTCCTGACCTTGTCGCAACTTTAAAAAATTCAGGTCACACCGTTATTGAAATGGATAATATGAACGATCTATTGCCAGAATTAGACGTGGTCTACATGACACGCGTACAGAAAGAGAGATTCGTAAATGAAAAAGAGTATCTTGAAGTAAAGGACCATTTTTTATTGACCCCCGAAAGTCTCGTAGGGTGTAAATCAACTCTCTCAATTTTACATCCACTTCCTCGCGTCAATGAAATTAGCCCTGCTTTAGATGCTCATCCGGCGGCCCATTTTTTTGATCAAGCGAAATTTGGATTGTTTGTTCGCATGGCTTTAATTTCTGAAATGCTAAAGTTGGAAAAGTAACTTATGAATATTGGTATTTTTGGATCCTCTGATCCCGCAGAAACAGATGCTTTTGAAATGGCTAGACGTCTTGGTGAATGGATTGCTCGTGATGGACACGCTGTCGTCACAGGAGCCTGTCTAGGAGTTCCTTTTGAAGCTGTCAAAGGCGTAAAATCTCAAAAAGGCATGTCGATTGGCTTTACGGCTGTGACATCTCCAGAGGCACATGAAAAAGAAATGGGAACCCCCTTATCCCATTACGATCGCTTAGAATGTATCCCTAAGGACTATCAATATTATGATCGTTTGTCCGTGTGTAAAAAATATCGCAACGTATCATCTCTAGCGTTTTGTGATGTGGCACTTTTTATTAGTGGTCGATGGGGGACATTAAATGAATTTTCAATTGCGTATGACATGGGAAAAGTAATGGGGGTACTAACGGGCATAGGAAAATTTTCAAGCAAGGCCGAGTCCTTAGTTCGTTTTTTCAACAAAGACTCTGACGCGCGTATCATCTATCGGGAGACGCCCGAATTACTTTATGAAGATATCATGAGGATTTTGCATGAGCGATGATATTTTAAACGAGTACCAGATTATTGATAAAGTATTAGGGCTAAGTTTTAAAGAAAAAAGTCCCTTGAAAATGGGCGCCTACAAGACCAGTCACAATCACCATGAAGTTGAACATGCCATAATTTATTCTGGAAATATTCAGTCTCCCAAAGAATCCATTTTACTCAGAATTAATTCTGCTTGTTATACCAGCGATATTTTTGGATGTCAGCGGTGTGATTGTAGCTGGCAGTTGCAACAAGCGATGAAAAAATTAGAAGAAGAGCCTGGACTTATTATTTATCATTTTCATCATGAGGGAAAAGCATTAGGTTTCACACATAAGTTAAAGGTCTTGCAAGCCCTAGAAAGTGAAGGTGCCAACCGGTGGGAAGCCAGCATTAAATTGCACCATGAACCGGATGACCGTCGCTTTTATTCTACCCTCAAAATTCTGCGAGATCTGGATATCCGTCGTGTCCGTTTAATGACAAACAATCCCAAGAAAAAACATATTTTAGAATCTCATGACATTGATGTTTTGGAAGTCATTCCTCTGGTGTCGACAGAAGACCATTTAAAACCTTATCTAGAATCCAAGCGTGACATATTGGGGCATCTCATATGAAATCAGTACTCATTATTGGATCAGAGGGTGCATTAGGCTCTGCATTGGCGGTCTTTTTTCAGTCGCAAAACTGGCATGTGATTGGCTTCGATTATCATGACAAAAGTCGACACGCTATTGCCTATCACGCCGTAGATTTTTCAGATAGCGACGCTGTTAAAAACAGTGTGGACTGGTTATCAGCGCACACCCTCACTTGTATGATTTCAACAATAGCTCAATTTGGAAGTGACAATACAACCACGTTTAATTGGGAAGAATTTCATCAAAAACTGCATGTAAATATCATCAACCTGTCTTTGTTTTGCGTTGCTATCTCACGGGTGTATGCAACAGAACAAAAACCACTGAAGATAGTCCTCGTTGGATCTGCAGCCGCACATGTTGGCAGTCTCGATATTGCATACGGCATTTCCAAGGCCGGGCTCAACGGACTCGTTATTAGTTTGTCAAAATGCTTTGCCTCAAAAGGGATCTCCGTAGTGGGTGTGAATCCCGGGATTTTTGAGTCAGATATGTCGACGTCTGTCCCTAGTTCACGTCAAGAAGTTGCAGTGCAAGCCACCCATATCAAACGCAAGGGTCGGTTAGATGAAATCGTAAGCGTCGTGACATTCGCCGCCGTAGATTCACCCGACTACCTAACCGGTTCAATTTTACAGATAAACGGGGGACAATACTCAGGCTGATGAGAGAAAATTCTTTCTAAAATTACATTTTTTTGATACACTCAATCGGCTCTAAAGTGGGGCGTTGAAAAAGGGAGGCTATCCATGCTGAATACGTATGTTGCGACGACTGAAATTGATGCAGTTTTGGTTTTATCTAATGGCAGTTTTTTTTTGGGAAAAGGTATAGGCGTAAAAGGAAGAACAGAAGGTGAAATTTGTTTTAATACCGGTCTAACAGGGTATCAAGAAACCATTACGGATCCGTCTTATGCGGGTCAAATTATTACGTTTACATTTCCACATATTGGCAATGTCGGCACCAACATAGAAGATAACGAAGCCTCGTTTGTAGCCTGCAAAGGAATCGTAGTTCGCGAGGCTATCACAGCCCCGTCTAATTTTAGATCCGACACACCGTTAATTCCCTGGATGGAAAAATATAATTTAATCGGCATTTCCGGCATCGATACCCGCGCATTAACCCGGCACATTCGTACGCACGGTGCTTGTCATGCAGCGATTGTCCATGTGGCTATTGGAGAAGAATTAGTGATTAATAACATCTTGGATTCCATTCGAGATATGCCCACTCTATTAGGAATGGAGTTGACACATCGGGTAACGACAAAATCACCTTATTATTGGCACGAACATGCGTTTGAATTAGGCCAAAATGCCTATCGTAAACAATCCAATTTTCAGCATACCATCGTAGCAATAGACTATGGTATCAAACATAATATTTTGCGCTTATTGGTGGATGCTGGTTTTTCGGTTTGTGTTATGCCGGCAACTGCCAGTTTTGCAGATATTATGGCGGTTAATCCAGAAGGGATCTTTTTATCAAATGGTCCAGGTGATCCGTATGAAACAGCCAAGTTTGCCGTGCCGGTCATTCGCCAATTACTCGAACACGCTATTCCTGTTTTTGGAATCTGTTTGGGACACCAGTTATTGTCACTTGCAGCCAATCTAACGACGAAAAAAATGCACCAAGGCCATCGCGGTGCCAATCAACCCGTTAAGGAATTATCAACGGGACGTGTCTTTATTACGAGTCAGAACCACGGATTTTGTGTTACACAAGACGTGGTGCCTGAAACGGTTGAGATTACGTATATATCTTTATTTGATCAGAGCGTGGAGGGGATTCGCTTAAAAAACAAACCCGCTTTTTCTGTGCAATTTCATCCCGAAAGTTCTCCCGGCCCTCATGATACTCAAGCGCTGTTTGAAGAGTTTAAAAAAATGATTATCACCCATAAAGCAGCGGTTTTATGCGCATAACTTTTGACCACAAGAAGGATTAGAGACTCATGCCAAAAAGAACAGACATTAATAGCATTTTAATTATAGGTGCAGGTCCTATCGTGATTGGACAAGCCTGTGAATTTGATTATTCAGGCACACAAGCGTGTAGAATTTTAAAGAATGAAGGCTACCGCGTGATTTTAATTAACTCCAATCCAGCCACTATTATGACAGATCCTAGCACCGCAGATCGTATTTATATTGAACCGATTACCTCTGAATTTTTAGAAAAAATTATTGCAAAAGAACGTCCCGATGCGTTGTTGCCCACAGTAGGTGGACAGACGGCACTCAATGCCGCAATGGATCTTCACAAATTAGGAATCCTAGAAAAATATGGTGTCCAAATGATTGGAGCCAGTGCCGAAGCCATTGAGAAATCTGAGAATCGTAAATTATTTAACGAAGCCATGTCGCGTATTGGCCTAGATGTGACCAGACATGCGATTGTCCATTCACTAGAAGAAGCCAACGGTGCTCTCAAAGAAATTGGTTTGCCTGCTGTCATTCGTCCTTCGTTTACATTAGGCGGAAGTGGTGGAGGCATTGCCCATACGGAAGAAGAATTTATCGAAATTGTAACCAATGGATTGTCAATGTCACCCACGGGCGAAGTAGTTATTGACGAGTCCATCGTCGGCTGGAAAGAATATGAAATGGAAGTCATTCGCGACAAAAAAGACAATGCCATTATTATTTGTTCGATTGAAAATGTAGATCCGATGGGCATACACACCGGCGATAGCATTACAGTCGCCCCTGCGTTGACATTAACAGACAAAGAATACCAACTTATGCGGGATGCATCGATTGCGGTATTACGTGAAATTGGTGTTGAAACCGGTGGATCCAATGTCCAGTTTGCAGTAGATCCTAAGACCGGCCGTTCGGTAGTCATTGAAATGAATCCACGGGTCTCTCGGTCTTCCGCCTTGGCCTCAAAAGCCACGGGATATCCCATTGCAAAAGTAGCTGCAAAATTGGCAGTAGGATATACACTTGATGAAATCCAAAATGATATCACCAAAGTAACCCCCGCATCATTCGAACCTACCATCGACTATGTTGTTGTTAAGATCCCAAGATTTACTTTTGAGAAATTCCCCTTTTCAAGTCCTCTTCTTTCTACGCAAATGAAATCCGTTGGGGAAGCCATGTCCATTGGCAGATCGTTTGCGGAAAGCCTACAAAAAGGATTTCGCTCAATAGAAAAAGGATATGCTGGTTTAAGTGAAGTAGAGATTGACGGCGTTGATCCCCAAAAAACATTGGCGGAAAATCGAGAGGCTATGGCCTCCGCTTTAAGTAAGTTCTCGCACGTCCGTCTTTTAGAAATTGCCCAAGCCCTGCGACTCGGATATAGCAAATCTGACATTCACGAATGGTCTAAGTTTGATCCCTGGTATCTAGACCAAATCGAAGAAATTCTAACCTGTGAAACCGCATTAAAAAAAGAGGGTCTACCCCAAACAAAAGCATCTTTTTATAGTTACAAAAAAATGGGATTTTCAGATCTCAGAATCGCAGAACTTATTGGCGAAAAAGAAGCCGTAGTACGTCAAAAACGCCTCTCTTTTGGCATCCACCCTGTTTTTAAGAAAGTAGATACGTGTGCTGCAGAATTTGACTGTCAAACAGCATATCTATATTCAACGTACGAAGGCAATTCCGTCCAAGACGCTGAATGCGAATCAAATCCATCTGCACGTAAAAAAGTCATGATTCTCGGTGGTGGCCCCAATCGTATTGGTCAAGGTATAGAGTTTGACTATGCCTGCGTACATGCCGCTTTTTCTCTGAAAGATGAAGGCATTGAAACCATTATGGTGAATTGCAATCCCGAAACCGTTTCAACAGATTATGACACATCGGACAAATTATATTTCGAACCCTTAACGGCCGAAGACGTCATCGAAATTGCATTGAAAGAACAGTCTTGTGGAGAATTGTTAGGAGTGGTCGTACAGTTCGGCGGACAAACCCCTCTAAAACTTGCCAAAGCCCTACAGGAAGCAGGCATTCCCATTATCGGAACAACGCCCGATAAACTAGACTTAGCGGAAGATCGCGAGCGATTCAAAGCCTTGCTAGAAACGTTGAAATTACGGCAGCCTGACAATGATATCTGCCACCGTATAGAAGAAATCGAACCTACGATTAACCGTTTGAAATATCCGGTAGTAATTCGGCCTTCTAATGTTTTAGGTGGTCGTGCAATGGCCATCTTATTATGTAAAAAAGATTTGGAATTATATTTAAAACATCATCAAGATTTTATTTTGGACGGCCCTATTTTGGTGGATAAATTTTTAGAAAATGCAACCGAAATTGATGTGGACGCCTTGTCTGATGGCACCGATGTTTTTGTTGCAGGGATTATGGAACACATTGAAGAAGCCGGTATTCACTCAGGCGATTCTGCGTGTACCCTACCCACCATTTCGCTCTCATCCGATCAGATTAAAGAAATTAATGAGACTACTACGAAGTTGGCAAAATCATTGAATGTAGTAGGGCTTATGAACGTACAATATGCCTACCAAGGTAACCAGCTTTTTATTATTGAAGTGAATCCACGTGCATCTCGTACAGTTCCATTTGTCGCAAAAGCCACAGGAAATGCACTCGCAAATATCGCAGTAAAATTAATGATTGGTAAAAAGCTCACCGATTTTTCACTTCGCACACCATTTCCTGAGCACTATTCTGTCAAAGAAGTGGTGTTTCCGTTTGCACGTTTTGAGAATACAGATAGCTTGTTAGGTCCAGAGATGAAATCGACAGGTGAAGTCATGGGTATTGATAAGTCTTTTGGGCTATCCTTCTTCCGTGCCCAAGCAGGCGCAGGCAATCCTATTCCGCTCTCAGGCAATGTTTTAATCAGCGTTCAAGATAGAGATAAGCCATCTATCTTAAACGCCGTCAAAACTCTGAGTGATCAGGGCTTTCATATTTTTGCGACAAAAGGGACAGCTGCTTTTTTGAAAGCAAATGGAATCGATACAACAACCGTAAATAAAGAGCATGAAGGTGGAGACCATTTGGTAGGTCAAATCACGAAGCATCACTATCAGTTAATCGCCAACACAAGTTACGGAGAAGATGTCGTGGAAAGTTATACCCTAAGACGTTCTGCACTCATGAAACGTGTTCCCTATGTCACAACAGCAGCAGCCTTTAATGCCGTTGTACAAGCAATCTCCGAATTAAAAGACGCACCCGTATCTGTGACAACAGTTCAGGAATGGTTGAAGGTATAAAGCATCATATTGTGATCAAGGTCTTACTTGAAAATACCGATAATGTTTTTGGCGTTTTGGCGAGTGACCATATAACGAGGCAAATCGAGTAAATCGCCATTACGTTCGATGGGTAGTAACATCGGTTTTTGGACCAGGGAAAACGCATAGCGATAACCAGACGCTTTCAATAGCGTTTTTCCAGAGGCCGTCACAACCCCAAACGGATACACATAACTCACAACCGAAATGCCCACTTTCGATTCCAGAATTTTTTTGGATAACACAGCTTCTTTATCAAAATCTTTAGGGCGTGAAGATTTTAATTTATCGTTTAAATATTCATGAAAATAACCATGCGAGACAATGTCATTCCCGTCTTTTTTTAGAGTAGAAACGTGTTCCCATTTCATCGCATAATGCACTTTATTAATAATGCCCGGATAAATCGCAAACACCGCTTTAATACCACTAGGTTTTAATACGTCTTCATAGGCACGATAGGCCGACACATTGCCGTCATCCAAAACCAACATCACATTCTTTGGCCCTTTAACCGATTTTCCCAATACATCTTGAAGCGTAACAAACCGATAGCCATGCGATTTGATAGTCTGAATTTGTTGCCTAAATTCTGCAATAGAAAAATCCGTATAGACTTTGGGTTTTCCCAAAAAAGTGTGATAACACAAGACATGCACCTGATCGTCTGCACTCAGACAGCCCATCCACAAAAAGCCCAATAGAAAAACGAGGTATTGCTTTAATCGTAGCTTCATATAATTGTATTTTTTCGTGCGGAGTTCGAGACCTGTTTTGAGTTGTCTGATCCGATCCAACCATAGATAGCCACTATCCAAAACCCAGCTATCATAAAGACACCCCCAATGGGCGTCGCCATCATCAGAAGCGGGGAGGGGACCACAATATACGCAAACAAACTTCCGCAAAACAACATCAACCCCGTAAAAATAAGCGCCATACCAAAAGATGAAACTCGTAAAAACCGCGACGCAATACCCAATACCATCACCCAAATACTACCCCACATCACATATCGTGATGCCGTATCAAACATCGTCAATTGCTTCACATTCAAAAGCGTCTGAAGCGCATGATGACCAAATGCCTGAATCGCAATCGCTAGCCCCATTAATAAACAGCCAAAATAAAACATAGCCCTCTCCAATTCTTAATATAAAAACAGTTGATTTTTCTCCTTCGATGATACAATGTAAAAAGTTATTTTAATACATTAATTTCAGGAGGATGTTCCATGTCAAAATCTCAAGATGCCAAAAAAGATGTAAAGAAAAAACCCGCAAAAAGCCTCAAAGAAAAACGCGCTGAAAAAGCCGACAAGAAACAAAAAAAATAAGCATCTTCACTTCTAAGATAGGGTAATCGTACACAAACGGTTACCTACTATCTTACCCTTCCATAAGGACTTCCATGATTGTAAATTGCGTATCCTATCGACAAGGAAAACGAGTTGGTAATATCACCATTGAAGCAGTCAGTGACGTCATTAAAGACCCCGACTGTTTTATATGGCTAGGATTATGGGAACCTGACCTAGAGTTACTTGAAAAAATCCAAACCGAATTTGGCTTACACGAGCTGGTCATTGAAGATGCCAAAAACGCTCATCAGCGCCCCAAGTTAGAAACCTATGGAGACTCTCTTTTCTTAGTTCTTAAAACAGCAGAGTTGGAGAAGGGTGCTATTGCCTATGGCGAGACCCATATTTTTATCGGAATCAATTTTCTAATCACCATTCGACACGGCGCATCAAGCACTTATGCGGGCGTCAGAGAGCGATGCGAACATCAGCCTGCAATGCTCAGCAAAGGCGCAGGATTCGTTCTCTATACCCTCATCGATTTTATCGTCGATCACTACTTCCCGATCATCAATCATTATGAAGAAGAATTTGAGCGATTAGAAACAGATATTTTTAAAAATAGATTTACCGGCAATACAATGGAAGAATTATACGATCTCAAAAATAATTTATTGCGACTAAAAAATATGGTTCTACCCGTCAATGACATCTGCACCCAATTAATGCGCTTTCATGAAGAACTTATTTCAAAAGACCTACGAGTTTATTTCCGAGACATTCAAGACCACACACACAAAATTATCGACCTATCTGACGGCATGCGCGAAATGCTCACCACCGCCATGCAAGTCCACCTCGCCTTAGTTGCAGCAAGACAAAACGACATCGTCAAACGACTAGCCGGGTGGGGCGCCATCCTCGCCATCCCAACCCTCATCTTCAGCCTCTACGGCATGAATTTTCGCCTCATGCCAGAACTCCAATGGCACTACGGCTATCCAGCAGTTTTGACACTCACGTTGTTGTGTTGCATGGGGCTTTATTTCAAATTGAAACGGTCTGATTGGCTCTAAAAATAGAATTCCTTATGGAAATAGATTCTAAACACAGTGTCTATATTTAAAGAAATTGTGTTTGAGCTTGTAAATGAATTTAAATAGTATTTGGCTAATGAGCCCATGATCGGTCATGATTTGTTTATTTTTGAGCCGATTGAGTCGTATAATCGGCTCATGAGCTAGAAATCGGTGTCATAAAACAATGTGGTGGGAAAGGGCCTAGTACAAGATATGAGGCTGTTTTTAAAGTTGTTTATTGATTTGAGCGTCATTTATACTCTAGCACAACAAGCCTAACATTCTCTCCTGTCTCACCTTAAATAATCGATTAAACTCATATTGCGTTAAGGTCTCATCTACCCACTCAGGAAAAAAAGATCGGTACGTAATTTCATCAAAATAAAGTGTGCCCCCTTCAACAGGTTCACAGCGATGCGTATGCTCAAAATATTTAAAAAAACCTTTCTTCTGAAGATCTGTAAATAAATGATCTTTTTCAAAACGTATGATTTCTAATTCCCATAGCACAGGAAAAATATTTTTCAGCCAAATTCGGAACTTATACTGTTGGCCTAAATGAATCGGAGAAGGAATGAAATCGTTGATTGCAGAAATGCGATAGGGAGATATTTTAAGCTCAAAAATTCATGGCGGAAAGAGTGGGATTCGAACCCACGGTGAGCTTTCACCCACACACGCTTTCCAAGCGTGCTCCTTAAGCCACTCGGACATCTTTCCATTGGCAATCTAGCTCACTCAGGGTATAGAAAATTAGCCAAATTTTCAAATAGTTTAATATATTTGTCACACCTAAGTAATCTTTTTACTCTAAGTCATCCGATTAGATGATAAATATTCACCGTAATGCAGAGTATCAAAAAAACCTGGAGTGATATCCACAAATGAAAAAGGTATGCTTTTTTGTGTGAAAAACGAAGGGGAATCTACTACATGAAAATGAAGATGTGGTTCTGTTGAGTTTCCTGAATTTCCTACCGCGGCTATTTTTTGCTGGGTATCAACAGTATCTCCCACTTTAACCAAGATAGAACCTTGTTTCAAGTGAGCATAAAATGAATATTCTTCATTGTCGTGCTGGATCAAAACATAGTTTCCGTAAGGCCCCTCATCTCCATATTTTTTCAATATTTCTGTTTGGCTTTTTTTTATTTTCTCAATAAATAATGCCACGCTTTCAAAATCATCTATTAAAATATTTTTCGACTCAGGAATGGTATTCTCTATCTTCACAACACGGCCCTTTAATGAGGCCCTGACTTCCTTGCCGAAGCTGTAATTCTGTGTGAGTCGATGCCCGTTTCCTTTAAATGTTTTTCCTTGAGCATTTTTTTTAACAAAGTCGTAAGCAAATTGTGTGTTCACCCACCAACGATGATGGCAAAACAAGTCTGCGGAGGCATCGACGTGCCAGATATCTTTTAAAGGAAAGTGATACTGATTTTTTGAATAGTGAGACCTGATTTCTACCTCTACAATTGAGTTTACTGTTTTTTGAGAGGCCGTTTTTCCCGTGATATCAATTTTTAATTTTTCAGGTTGGAACGGACTAGATATATAAAACTTCCCAAGATGAATTCCTGTGTGAGGCTTCATTAAAAGAGACTCTGAAAGCGGTTCTTTCCCTAGTAATTTTTTGAGATGGAATAGTGATTCAAGAGACTGCATTTCATTTATTTTTAAGTGAGACAAACGGCTTCTTTTTTCTAATTCTTTCTCTGAATACAGATAGGTCTGAACAACCCGGCCTTCGTAAAAAAGCTGAAACACCATACTCTCAATCTTTATCTCTATATCTTCTCCATTTGAAACCACAAGATTGTGTAGCACAAAATCATAAATCCCAATGGCTACATTGACGGGATTTAAATGCAAATAATCTGCTGGCCAGCATACAACTTTAAATCCTGTCATAGAGCCCTTTTTTTAAACAGACGTCGTAACCGAAGCCTTCTCAATAGACTGACGAATGCCCATATAAAATAAAATTGTCATCATAATGGCTATACATTGGGAAAGTGATCTGAAAAACGCAAGAAAAAAAGCTTCTCCAACAACAGGAATCGACGCAAAAGAAAGACTCAATAATAGCCCCATTAACTTAACGAAATATACAGACGCGGTAAAAACCAATACCGATCTCCGATGCGTCCACGTAAACCTCACCGCCTCAATCGGAATACGAAACCATATAATTTCAATGTCCAGAGCTAGTATCGGAAAAAACTGTAATACCATCATCAAAATCAAAATTAAAAGAAGCACAAGTCCTTGGCCTACGATCGTGATGACTGAAATCAAAGAAGGAATTGTAACCAGTAAACTGCCAAGCCATAGTGCTCCCGCAGCCACACCCAAAATCGGGACAAGAATAAAGACCATTGCTAGCATTAATAAAAAAAATGCGCGTAGAGAATGCCATAGCGTAGATCTTAGATTCACTTGGCCAGAATCCAAAACAGAAAGCCCCATCGACGTATTCAAAATCACACAAAATAAATTGAACACTAACACCCCACAAAGCACCCAAATCTGAAACGGGGAAATCGGTTTGTCAAACGCAAAGCCTTTCAAAAGTTGCGACTCAACCACATTCAAACATAAAAAGAAAATAAGCGCCGGTGCGACCACAATAGGATCTTGCCGAATCATTTTCCACGCAGTTTGCATCAGTTTAATCACAGACATCTTAAGCGCCCAAAATCTCACGCCGCATGACAGCATAAGGCACCGTCTGCCCCGTAAACTTTTCAAATGCCAAGACACCTTGTCCTGCCAACATACCCGCGCCATTGAGTGTCATAGCCCCTTTCGTTTTGGCATGTTTTAAAAATGTTGTCACAGAAGGTGTGTAAATAATATCGCAAATCAATTGCCCCGAATGCATCCAAGACACATCCCGAATCGGTAGTGCATCCACATCGGGCGCCATTCCTACTGGTGTTGTGTTGATCACCAAATCACATGAGGCCAAGACATCAGAAATTTCGGAATCTTCCCAATCCAAAACGGTGATAGGGCAAGACGAAAAACTGAGTAACGTCGCCAACTGGCGCGCACGATCTGTATTTCTATTCAAAATAAAAAGCGATTTAATTTTCTGATTCAACAGCGCATTCGCAATCGCTTTAGCCGATCCGCCCGCACCCATCACCACAACAGATTTGCCTTCTAACGCAAAATTAGCTTCATGTAAAAGTGCATAACAAAATCCGTCGCCGTCTGTGTTATATCCCGTCAATATCCCATTCTCATTAACAATCGTATTCACGGCCCCCACTTTCTGCGCTGTAGGATCCAATTTATCTAAAAAAGGAATTACCGACTCTTTATGCGGAATTGTGACATTGACGCCCACGATATTAAGATTTCGAATACCATCCAACGCTTTTCCAAGTCCTTCTGATTTGACATGAAACGGAACATAGATGAAATCTAAGCCCAAGGCATCATAGGCCGCCGCATGCATTCTCGGAGATGCCGTATGGGAAATCGGATCACCCAAAATTCCCACTATCTTTGTTTTTCCAGTCACAGTCATTTGTGACTAGTATAGTAATAATTATGAAATGAGGGAATTAAGAATTCTGGAACAAGTGAACCTGGGTATTCGATTCTGTTAAACGAACGGTCTGCATAAACAGTTGTCCTTCAACAAAAGAAATACTCTCATTCCCTGACAAAGGAAGGTGATAGCCAAAAGCTGTTTTTGAAATGGTTTTTTGCTCAAGCCCACTATATTGCCCGCCACCCGACTTGCTATTGATGATTAATCCAAGCGAATTAAGCTTACTTAGAAACTGTTCTGCGTGAAGAGAAATATCGCCTGTGATGTCTGTGTTTTTCATGATTTATGGGCCCCCCAAAATTTTTTGATAATCATACTACTATAGTTATCGATATGAAATCTCATAAATTTCATATAAATTTCATTTACAATAAAAACCTGCGCACTTATACTTTCCACCTATGAAAATACATGAATATCAAGCGAAACAAATTCTAAAAAAATACGGGATTCCAATCCAAGATGGTGTTGTGATCGATAGTATCGATGATATCGCATCAGCAATTGAAGAGGTTTCTCGTGAATTTTCGGCTACACAGTACGTCATCAAAGCTCAAGTTCACGCAGGTGGACGCGGTAAAGGTGGCGGCGTCAAATTCTCACCCTCAAAAGAAAAGGCTATTGAAAATGCAAAAGCCATCTTAGGGATGACCCTGGTTACACCACAAACCAGTGCTGAAGGCCAAAAAGTTCGAAAAATCATGGTTGCAGAAGCGATAGATATCGCCAAAGAATTCTACGTGGCCATCACCCTAGACCGCGCCGTCAGTAAAAACGTCGTCATGGTTTCAACCGAAGGCGGCATGGAAATCGAAGAAGTCGCAGCCCACAGTCCAGAAAAAATTATCCGGACTTGGATTGAGCCAGGATTCGGATTACAGGGCTTCCAGGCCCGCCACTTGGCCTATTCATTAGGCTTCGAAGGCGACGCCCTCAAACAAGCCATTAAATTGCTTATGAATCTTTATAAATGCTACGAAGAAATGGATGCTTCTATTGTAGAGGTAAATCCATTGGTACTTACAGCGCAAGGTAACGTCCTCGCTTTAGACGGAAAATTCAACTTTGACTCTAACGCCCTCTACCGTCATCCCGACGTCGTAGAAATGCGTGACGTTCATGAAGAAGATCCCACCGAAGTAGAAGCCAGTAAATTTAACCTCAACTATATCAAACTAGACGGTAACGTCGGCTGTATGGTTAATGGGGCGGGGCTAGCAATGGCAACAATGGATATCATTCAATTAAAAGGTGGAGAGCCTGCAAACTTTTTAGACGTCGGCGGCGGTGCCAATGTTGAAACGGTCAAAAACGGATTTCGCATCATCTTGTCAGACCACAATGTAAAAGCCGTGTTAATTAATATTTTTGGCGGCATCGTTCGATGTGACCGTGTTGCAAATGGCATCATCCAAGCCGTAAAAGAATTGGAGCTCAATGTTCCCGTTGTTGTACGGCTAGAAGGTACAAACGCAGACATCGCCAAAAAATTACTCAACGAATCTGGCGTGGCTATCATCGGGGCAGACTCTATTGCAGACGCTGCCGAAAAAGTCGTAGCTGCAGCTAAAGAGGGCAAGTAAATGTCAATTCTAATTAATAAAGATTCTAAAATTATTGTTCAGGGTATCACCGGAAACGAAGGTTCTTTTCATGCCGGCCAATGTCTCGAGTACGGTAACAATGTTGTAGGCGGCGTAACCCCAGGAAAGGGTGGCCAAACTGCTCTAGATGGTGCTGTTCCCGTTTTCAACACGTGCCATGAAGCACGCAAAGCGGTCGGTGCTAACGTTTCCTTGATTTTCGTTCCCCCTGCATTTGCAGCAGACGCTATCATGGAAGCAGCCGAAGCCGGTATCGAACTCATCGTTTGCATCACAGAAGGCATTCCGGTTAATGACATGGTCAAAGCCTATGCATTTGTAAAAAATACCAAGTCACGTCTTATTGGACCAAATTGTCCAGGACTGCTAACACCAGGTGAAGCAAAAGTAGGCATCATGCCAGGTTTCATTGCTAAAAAGGGAAGAGTAGGTGTTATCTCTAAATCAGGAACACTCACCTACGAAGCCGTACATCAATTGGTAAAACAAGGTCTTGGACAATCTACCTGTGTGGGTATTGGTGGCGATCCCATCATTGGTACTAAGATGATCGATCTTCTTGATCTTTTCGAAGCTGATCCAGAAACTGATGCTATCATCATGATAGGTGAGATTGGTGGGTCGATGGAAATCGAAGCAGCACACCATGTCAAAGCCCACATCAAAAAACCCGTCATCGGTTTCATCGCCGGGGAAACAGCTCCTCCAGGACGTCGTATGGGTCACGCTGGCGCTATTGTCTCCGGTGCTGATGAATCTGCAGCCGCCAAGAAAAAAATCATGGCAGCATGCGGCATACACGTCGTAGATTCGCCCGCTGATATCGGCGCCACAGTAAAAGCAAATTTAAAATAGTATCTTTACTACTTACTGTCCTACGACTCCCCTCTAGGGAGGGGTGCCCGTAGGGGGGTAAGTGAGTATTAGAAATAATAAACTCGACATATTATTTCACAAAAAGTTTCTTGTATTTCCCGTAGCCTTCTTTCTCTAAATCCTTTATAGCTATAAAGCGAAGGGCCGCTGAGTTGATGCAATACCGTAAGCCCCCTTTCTCTTTTGGACCATCATCAAAGACGTGGCCTAAATGAGAGTCGGCTTTGGTGCTGCGTACTTCTGTTCGGGCAACAGCCATTTTGAAATCGGTTTTTTCTTTAATCTTTTTAGTGTCAATGGGTTTCGAAAAGCTAGGCCAGCCACATCCTGAATCAAACTTATCAAGCGAACTAAAAAGAGGTTCTCCAGAGACAATGTCCACATAAATCCCGTCTTTTTTGTTATCCCAAAAGGCATTCCGAAAAGGCGGTTCGGTTGCGGATTCTTGCGTCACTTGATATTGCATCTCTGTTAATTTTTTTTTGAGCTGTTCTTTATCCATTGGCTTGCCCTTCAAACTGACCACTAAAATAAATAACAAAAAACAACTCGCCCATTTCTTCATAACCACTCTTTGAATTTCTGAATATATAATTTTTTAAGACCTTGCGTGAGTAAACAATAAGAAATCAAAATAATAAAGAGCCATCCAAAATACGCGATAGGAAGAGACTCTAAATGTAAGTAATGTTGAAAAGGGGAGAAGGGTAAGTAGATGCCAATGGCCATGATTAACGCTGTAAGCTGGAGTACCATTGGAGACGCAATGCTTTCAATAAACGGAATCTTTTCGGTACGAATCATATGGATAATCAGCGTTTGAGATAACAGTCCCTCCACAAACCATCCTGTTTGAAAAAGCGTCTGATGCCCAACAGAATTAGCCTTAAAGAAATACCACATTACACCAAAAGTCACGAGATCAAATAGCGAGCTAATCGGTCCCACTACCATCATAAATCGGGTGAGTCCACGCGTATCCCATTGACGCGGAATACATAAAAATTCTTCGTCCATCTTATCCCAAGGAATGGAAAGTTGAGAAAAATCATACAGCAAATTTTGAACTAAAATATGAATTGGTAACATCGGTAAAAACGGCAGAAAAACACTGGCAACCACAATACTTAAAACGTTGCCAAGATTGGCGCTCGACGTCATTTTAATATACTTCATAATATTGCCGTAAACCTGGCGCCCGATAATAATCCCATCTTCCAAAACCAATAAACTTTTTTCCAAGAGAATAATATCCGCTGATTCTTTTGCAATGTCAGAGGCTGTATCCACCGAAATACCCACGTCTGCATCTTTAAGTGCGGGAGCATCGTTAATGCCATCTCCTAAAAATCCAACAGTGTGTCCTTTGTGTTGTAAGGCTTTGATGATGCGCGCTTTTTGCATTGGAGAAAGTTTGGCAAAAACAGTGGTGCGTTCAGATAATTCATAGAGTTCATCGTCGGTCAAATCATCAATTTCTTGTCCTAATGCAATATTTTCTACATGTAAACCCACTTCCTTACATACACGGCGTGTCACAATATCATTATCACCCGTAAGTATTTTGACTTTTATACCATGGCTCATGAGCGCAGCAATGGCACTTGACGCAGTCTCTTTTGGCGGATCCAAAAATGCAATAAATCCTACTAAATTTAATTGGACTTCATCTTCAGTGCTATATACTTCGCGATCGCCTTGGATATCTCTGTAGGCAACGGCAACAACACGTAATCCATTACGATTAAGTTCTTGTCCTTTTTCTAAAATCTGTTGACGGAGTCGGGGGGTAATCGGCAAAATCTCCTCGCCACGGCTCACGGTTTCGCAAATAGAAATCATTTCCTCAAGCGCACCTTTACAGATAAGAAGCTGATGATCTTTTTTTGTGCGCACGACGACGGACATGCGACGACGTACAAAATCAAACGGGATTTCATCTACCTTGGCATATTTTTTGGGAAGTCTTAAAGACGCCTCTAATTCAATGTGCTCCAAAATCGCACGATCTAATAAATTTTTTAATCCTGTTTGATAATAGCTATTTAAATAAGCAAACATGAGCGTTTTCTCACTGATCTCGCCTTCAAAATCCAAATGTTCTTTTAAGATAATTTTGTCTTGTGTCAGCGTTCCTGTTTTGTCAGTGCACAACACATCCATCGCCCCCAAATTTTGAATTGCATTCAGCCGCTTCACAATCACTTTGATGCGCGACATCGCAACCGCCCCCTTGGCTAAATTGGCCGTCACAATCATCGGCAACATTTCAGGTGTTAAGCCAACAGCGACCGCAATGCCAAATAAAAATGCTTCCTGCCAATTGCCCTTAATTAACCCGTTAATCATAAAAATAACGGGAACCATGACCATCATCAATCGGATTAAAATCCAACTTACTGTATGAAGGCCTTTATCAAAACTAGTAGGCTCCTGACGATGATCCAAGATGCTCGATGTCATTTTTCCTAGACACGTTCTACTTCCGGTTTCAATAACAAGCCCAATAGCTGTTCCGCTCACTACGTTTGTACCCATAAAACAAAAATATGGAGTTTCAAACAACGCTAGGCGATTCTTTTTTTTGCGTTTACTAGGATCTGGTTCAATTGCAACAAAATGGGTTTTCTCAACGGGCAACGATTCTCCCGTCAAAACAGATTGGCTCACAAAAAAGTCTTTCGATTGTAACAGTACTAAATCTGCCGGAATCATATCTCCCACAGAAAGTCGAACAATATCGCCAGGCACAATTTCCTCAAACGGAATTTCCAAAGTCACGCCTTGAAAATAGGCCGTGCCATCCTCATCCTCAAGTTCGCATTGCCTAACCACAGTCGCCGTAACCCGCACCATCGATTTAAGCGCTTCTGCTGATTTCGAAGATCTAAATTCCTGAATAAACCGCATCACAACACTCACCACAACCATAATAGAGACAGTAGTAGTCGCTTTAATATCCCCAGAAAAATAAGAGACAAATCCAATGACAATTAAAAGCAAAATAAACGGATTTTTAAAATTCCCAAGCAGTAAATAAATCCAAGACAAATTCCGAATATGCACCACTTCATTGCGGCCATAAGATTTCAGTAAGTCTTCGGCGTCTTCTGCTTTCAGCCCTTGATCACTACTACGAAACTCTGAAAAAATTTCCGAAAGCTGCACCGGTAACGTATCAAACCGCGTTTTAAAATCCCGAGGAGCTGCATGTTTTTTCAACATATTGCGAATGTTGACATTAAGTTTTTTTGACACGGAATCAGCTCCTTTCTTAAGGGTGAGTATTTAGGCTCCTAGCATACCACGATAAGGGCGAGAAGAAACGCCTTAAGAGCCGGTCTTTAAATAAGACGTAATAAAATTATTTATTAGTATAATTATGGACATTAATTTTAAGGCTGTGTTACATTCTGTGTATCTTTCTGATAAATAATTAGGCGGGAAAATAATGACAAAAATTCAACTTGTACAAAACAAAATACTTACTATTCGTGGAATACGCATAATGCTGGATCGAGATTTAGCAGAGCTGTACAAAGTCACAACTGGAAATCTCAATAAGGCAGTGAAGCGGAATTTAGACCGTTTTCCCGAGGATTTTATGTTTCAGCTCAATGTAGAAGAATACGATTCTTTAAGATTCCAATTTGGAATCTTAAAGCAAGGGCAGCATTCAAAATACTGTCCTTATGCCTTTACCGAGCATGGCGTCGTTATGCTTTCTTCTATACTCAATGGCAAAGTTGCTATAGAAATCAATATTCTGATCATCCGAGCATTCATAGAAATGAGACAAACGGCCTTAGTCTATCCAGAATACGAACTTATTGTAGAAAAAGTAAAACGAATTGAAGCCGAAATGAAAGCCAATAATATGACGAATCTTGCTGAAAATTATTTGCAATCTGACAAGCTCTTGCAGCTCAGTAGAGAAGTGAAAAGTTTAAATCAAAGGCTAGAAGGATTTTCTGACATACTCGACCAGTTTCATAATGCGCATATCATTATTAGAAGACCTCAAGAGGATAGTTGAAAAATGGAGCCTATCATTCAAGATATCAGAACAAAAATACATGCAATTCGTGGTATTAAGGTGATGCTGGATCGAGATTTGGCTGAACTCTATGGGGTAGAAATCAAATATTTAAAGAGGCCAGTCAAATAGCCAAGCACAATAGAATATGTGTATAGCGTGGACATCTAAATTAGACGAGGCCATAATATTTATTTTTTTGGACATATTCAGGTTGGTGGGGCCAATTGATTACTATCCCGCTCCTACTCAGGTTCAAATTAGAATTTTTTGGGCGTTTTTTAGAGAGTGGCGGTTGGCAAAAGCAGCTTAGAATAGAATAAACAATCTGGATTTCAATTCCCCCGAATTCGGGGGAATTGGCGCTGATTTATCTATCAAAAGCGGTTCCTTTTCCCAAGTTACATTGTTTACATTTTGTTTGTAAATTTTCATCCACTGTCTCGCCTCCCTTTGACCACGGAGTTATATGATCAACATGTAGTTCTACACCTCGTTCTTTCACGGGGGATTTTCTACAGGATTGACATGAAAATCCATCTCTCATCAAAATCCTAAATCGTCGGCGTTCATCAATGTGTCGGTTTGTTCTTCTTATCGGCTTTTCTAATGCATTTGCTAAGGTAGCTTTTGATAGCTCTGGTACAGCAATTTCTTCATCTTCTTCGATATAATTGACAAACCCTTTCAAGGCTTTCCTATACTATAGCTGCCAAAACGATTTGTATAAATATAGCTTGTGTATTTTGAGAGAGGTTTCGTTAAATTTCTGTTGACTGGTTGCAGTCCTAAAGCTAGCCACACTTTTTCTAGGTTTTGAAAGAGATCATTTTGGGCGACGTTTTTTTCTTCGATTGTTCTAATTGAGCTTTCTTTAGAGCCTGATTCCAAGATCCAAATCTCTTAGAAATTGTACCGGAAGTGTAGTTTCCATTTTTATCATATTGCCTAGAAGTTAGTGGTTGGCTATTTTCTGATAATTTCTGATGTACCAATTTTAAATCGGCTAGAAGGTCTTCTTCAGAGACATTTCTATGAAATTTTTCTAATTCAAATTTCATCTAAGTTTTCTTACCCCCTAAACAATTCAAATAGCTTCACATTCAAAAACAACGTCTCCCGTCCCACTTTTTTAGACTCTAAAATCCCAATATCCTCAAGTTGATAAAGATATTCCGAAGCTGTTTTCCTTTTTGCCAAACCATGATCCTCAAGAAATTTGATCTTGCAATAAGGCTGCTGAAAAATAACCTCAATAAGCTCTTTCGAATAAATTTTAGGAAGCTTTTCTTTAACAACCGCAGCTGCTTCTTGCATAAGAGTTTGAATGGCTTTTATTTTTGAAATCGTTTCTTTTGCAGACTCTTCAATACATCTGAGCATATACAAAATCCAAGGCTCATACGCTTGTTTAAAAGTGCAATTTTGCAGCAGGCGATAGTAATCTTCCTTATGCTGGATAATATAATGACTCAGATACAAAATAGGCTGATCCAACAAGTCTTCATAAATCAGATAAAGAACATTTAAAATCCGGCCTGTACGACCATTTCCGTCATAGTAAGGGTGAATGGATTCAAATTGATAATGCATGATGGCCATTTTGATTAGCGGATCAATAGAGTCAGAATGGATATAGGTTTCCAAATTTTTCAGTTTGTCTAAGATCACATCTTTGCCTACAGGAGGCGTATAAATAATTTTTCCTGTAATAGCATTTTTTAGTGCTGTTCCGGGCAAAGACCGAATTCCTGCATTATTGTCTAAAAGCGTTGCCTGAATTTCATTCATTACAGATGTGGTTAAGATCCCACGTTTTTTGAGCTGAGAAAATCCTTGCCATAACGCATTGCGATACTGCAAAACTTCTTTAGCTGATTGGGTCATTATTCCATCTGAAACAGAAAATGCCTGATATAGCTCGTCTGTTGTAGTGATGATATTTTCAATTTCGGAACTATACTGTGCTTCTTTCAAGCTAAGAGTATTAATAAAGATACTTTGGTTAGGAATGGTCTGGGCAATCCCTTTTAGCTCGGCCAAAGCTTTATTTGCTAGAATAGCGGCCTGCATCACCGGTATTGTTTCAAGAGACTGCTGAAATGGAAGTAGCGGAAGATCGTTATAAGGTGTTTCTGGATTAATCTGCATGTCCAATAGAATATGTGTATCGCGTGGACATGTCAACAAAACGTGTCCATAAATTACGATTTTATGAACATATTTAATTTTGGAGGACACATTGATTCAGCATGAAACCTTACTACTATGCAGGGGATTTATTAGCAGGTCATAAGAATTATCATGGGACAAGTATAGATATCTTTCATAAAATGGTATTCGTGCAGCAGATTACGGCGTTAGAAGCATATCTCGGAGATACCCTGATAAATGCGGTGATAAAAGATACATCTCATTTCCCAAGGTCTATATTTTTGAGTATGTACGGATTTTCCGGAACGATGATCGTCAAGACGTTGAGTAATATCGGCAGTATAGCCAGTGTATGTTTGATCGGGGAAGTTGATTGCACGGATTAGATAGGCATAGTGCAATTTAAAAGGCCCAATAATAAATAAAACATAAGAACGTGTAGTTGGTATGCGAGGTCCGCCGCCGTCATTCGCTTCGCGAAGCACTAAGTCGGAAGCTCCTTCGATAAATCTTCGGCGCTCAAGCACCCTTCATGCTCGCGTCTACTTGGCTGGTGGGCCCACTTGGGTTTGAACCAAGGACCAATCGGTTATGAGCCGACTGCTCTAACCACTGAGCTATGGGCCCCTTATTGGGGAAGAACAAGTCTATTATAAATACTCTTCTAGTTTTTGACTACGGAGAGGATTTCGTAATTTTTCCAGAGCTTTTGCTTCGATTTGACGAATACGTTCTCGTGTTACAGAGAAGATGGTTCCTACTTCTTCTAATGTTTTGGGAATACCATCTTCCAATCCAAATCGAAGTCGAATGACACCTGCTTCTCGTTCTGTAAGTTCGGAGAGTACAGCCTCTAATTCTTTTCTTAGTGCGTTTCTAAAGAGACCTTCTTCGGGAAGTGGCTGACTTTCGTCTTCAACAAAATCACCAAGGTGTCCATATTCGTTTCCGATTGGCATTTCTAGTGAGAGAGGAACTTGGGACATTTTGATGATTTCTTTAACCCGATCTACGGAAATGCCTGTCTTGGTAGCAATTTCCAGATCAGTTGGTTTGCGAAGGAGTTCTTGCATTAGTTGTCGAGTAATTTTGCGGATTTTATTAATCGTTTCCACCATATGAACGGGGATACGAATGGTTCTGGCCTGATCCGCAATCGCACGCGTAATGGCCTGACGAATCCACCAGGTTGCGTACGTGCTAAAGCGATACCCTTTGCGGTAGTCAAATTTTTCAACTGCGCGCATTAATCCAATATTGCCTTCTTGAATTAAATCTAAAAATAGAATGCCTCTTCCCGTATATTTTTTTGCAATGCTTACAACTAGGCGTAAATTGGCCATGGCAAGTTGATTCTTGGCGTCTGCACTGCCAGAAATCATTTGTTCGGAAAGTGAAAATTCTTCTTCTTTACTGAGGAGATTTACTTTGCCAATTTCTTTTAAATACATTTTGACAGCATCATCTGCGCCAATCTCTTCGCGTTCACCCAAATAGGTATCTACGTCTGCAAGTTTCTTGAGTCCCTCGGACACATCCTCAAGTTTAGTCTCGTTATCGACATCTATAGGTTCGTCTTCAACGACCAGCGCCTCCTCGAGCTTATCCTCATCATGAATAGTCACCATCAAAAAACCCCTTTTTTTTATGTATGCTGAATTAAACTTTGTAAGTCTTGAAGAAGCTTTGTGGCTTCTTCTTCATGGCCCGAAGATTCTAACTGTTCAATGCGTTCTTGTAATGCAGTTACTTGTTGTTCACGATCATATGATTTCAATGTTTGAATATAATCTTGCCATTGATCCGTAATCGATACCCCCTGGACTTCCCCTTCGATTAATATTCGTGATAACTCTTGTCGGTGAATCTCTTCCCCAAAAGAGTCAATCAATTTTTGATCGCTTTCTTCAGAATTTAAAATGATCTTTACCAAAGTGCTTAAAATGGGTGTTACAAATAAACTGTGAGAACCCATTTCTAAAAACTGATATCTAATGGTTAAATCTGATGCCATTAGATAAATCAAGCTTTCTTCTGCTTTTTGATAACGATGCTTTTTATTCATCGAAGAAAGTACCAAACGGTCTCTCACATTATAGCTACTTTTTTTCAATTTCACCATAATTAATTCTTCATCAATGCCCAAACGATCCGCTAAATTTTTAATGTAATTTCGACGTACCACTGCATCTTTTTCCATTTGAATAATTGGCAACAAAGCAACTAACATTTCAGGGACTTCTTCAATAGGAATTTGCTTGCGGCCCTTTGCTAAAAGATCCAATTTAAAAACCCACATGGGCTGTGCCTGATCAATTAATTTTTGAAAATGCTCTGCACCAAAATTTTGCAAAACATCAGCGGGATCTTTTTTATCTAATTTGACGACCCAAACTTTCATATCATGTTGTCGCAATAATTCGACACTTCGCTCCATTGCACGAATGCCCGCTTCATCTTGATCCATGGCCAAAAAAACAGAATGGACATACCTTTTTAAAAGTTGGATATGCTCCAGAGTCAACGCTGTTCCCATCGTCCCAACCGCATGTTGAAATCCATGTTGATGCGACATCATGACATCCAAATAGCCTTCCATCAGTAACACCGAATCTTTCTCGCGGATCGCAGCTTTGGCCTGATCTAATCCAAATAAAATACGACGCTTACTAAAATACGGTGTCTCTTCAGAGTTCATGTATTTTGCGGTATCCGTCGCGTCTGTTAAAATGCGCCCCCCAAATCCAACAGTTCGTCCTTGCTGATCGAGTACCGGAAAAATAAGACGCTTCTTAAATCGAGAATGAAAACGCCCCTGGCCATCTTGATAAAAAAGACCCGAATTTGCAAAAAGTGTTTCCGGAAATCCATACGCCAAAAGAAATTCTGCCAAATCAAAATCGGCAGGGGAGTACCCCAAATAAAATCGTGATGCGCATTCCCACGTAATACCTCGAGACGATAAGTAATCACGCACATCCGTAGACTCTTCTAGAAAAGACGAAAAGGCTTCGCGAACGGCGTAAAATAAGCGCTGCAATTCTTCGCGTTCGGACCGTTGTTTGGCTTGTTCGGATGTCAGTTCTTTTTCAATAATCGTAATGCCCATGCGACCTGCAATATGTCGTATCGCTTCTGCAAATGACACGTTATCGATTTGCATTACAAATCCAATATGATCACCCGAAACTTGGCATCCAAAACAATGAAATAATTTTTTCTCAGGACTCACTGTAAAAGACGGTGTTTTCTCAGAATGGAAAGGACACAAACCAATAAAATTTCTGCCCCGTCTCTTTAGTGAGACATAATCCGAAATAATGGCAACAATATCAGGATATTGTTTGACGGCCTCAACGGTTTCTGGAGAAATCATCTGCAAATTGTAACAAAGCCACCCAACTTTTGATACACTAACACCATGGATCCCATCGTCTCAAAAAATAATCTCTCTCTCGCGACAACGCTATCGCCTTCAAAAGAAAACGATATCCCAGAGTTCGACCCTTTTTTGCAGCCACAGTCCGAGGCCAGAGAAGAGCATTATCCCCAAACCCCCAATGGCATTAAAAGTCTTTTTTTAAGTAATACAGGCTTAGGTGATTCTGGCCTCATTCATTTTGCGCAAACCTTGCCCGAAAATCACGAATATCAAGCCTTGTTTTTATCTGGTAACCAATTGGGTCCTGCTGGGCTGCAGGCACTTGCAAAACGCCTCGCTTCAGATCAAAGTGTGAAGCATTTAATCTTATCTCAAAACCAACTCTCAGATTTCGCCATGGCAGGTCTTGCAGATTTATTGCGTGTGAATCACGAAGTCGGCTGGCTCATTTTAAATGGAAATTACATCGGAAATACAGGCGCGCAAACTTTGGCACAAGGTCTTTTATCAAACAAAGGTCTCAAGCATTTGGTGCTTTCAGATAATCAAATCGGAGATGACGGGATTGATGCCATCGCAAAATCTTTAGCAAAGCATCCCACGTTAGAGTCTCTCTTTGTACAGGGAAATCCCTTCGGAGAAAAAGGTGCACGCGCCATTCTAGATCTTATTAAAACGGCCCCGGCTCTCAAAAAAATAGATCTCAGAAATCTCTCGGTTCCGCTCAGCTTACAATTAAAACAACAACTACACTCTGCCGCAAATGAAAAAGGAGCTACGCTTTATTTATAAAAAAATCGCTACGGAAATTCGTCTCCAATTAGGCCTCGCATGGCCCGTGATTTTCACGCAAATTTTTTTCATTTTAATTGAAGTCACCGACTGCCTCATGGCCGGCCGCCTTGGTACGCAAGAACTCGCCGCTGTCTCCATCGGTAATGCCTTCTTGCTCCCCATGCTCTGGACCGTGTTCGGGCTCAAAATGGTACTCACGCCCATCGTTGCCAGACATCGTGGTGCAGAGGAGCCGGAGCGCGTAGGGAAAGTGGTTCAGCATATGGCCTGGATAGGCATCGTCGTCACCATGCTATTAATGCTTATTCTGTACTATTCCCAAACGATCCTCACAAAATTCGGTGTAGACCCATCGGTCGTTTCCCTAACAAGCCACTATTTAAAGATTCGTATGTACGATATTTTTCCCATTTTAATGTTTGTGGTCTTGCGCTATTTTTTTGAAGGCGTCGGCAACACACGGCCATTGGTACTCTCTGCTGGAATAGGATTTCTTTTGAATATCCCTCTCAATCTTATCCTGATGAACGGGTGGTTGGGATGTCCCAAACTAGGTCTCATCGGTATCGCGTGGGCTACTGTCACCATTGAATATATTATGTTTTTTCTAGTGCTAGTGATGGCTCAGAGAAGTGCATACAAACACTATCGTGTTTTTTCAAAATGGCATTCTTGGCAAAGATCCCAATTTGCAAGTCTTCTTCGATTAGGTCTTCCAAGTGCCGCAGCCCTAGCTGCAGAAGCCGGAATGATTTGCAGCGTAGGTCTAGTCCTTTCTACAGTAAGTTGGAAAGAAGTCACGGCGCATCAAATTGCCCTCAATATCATCTCTCTCACTTTTATGGTGCCACTCGGTATTTCGTCTAGTGTTGCATCTCGCATCGGATATTTAATTGGTGCAAAATCATCCACATTATCCATACGTCGCGCAACCTATATCGGCCTAGGTCTTTCGATCGCATTCATGACGATTTCTACCACGACTATTTTTCTTTGCGCGCAAAAAATTGTAACGCTTTACACCCATAATCCAGACATACAAAAAACAGCCACACAGCTTTTATATATCGCCGCCGCATTTCAAATTATCGACGGCATACAAGTGACACTCCAGGGTATCCTAAAAGGTTTCAAAGATACATTTGTCCCCATGATTATGACGGGAGTATCCTATTGGGGAGTAGGGTTTATCGTAGGGTATGTGCTCGCTATTTACTATCACATGGGGGCATTTGGATTTTGGCTCGGCATTGCATCGGGCATCATTGCAATTACCCTGTGTCTTAGCTTGCGCTATCGCTACATTGTCCGAGCCAAATTTTATTAGTTGTTAGATTTTGCTGGTTCTGGAGAGGGGGTATCGACTGCCTTTTTAGACGCGCGCAATTTCGCTGCTTGCAGGGCGATCATTGCCTTCTGTTTTTCGCGCTGTTCTGGGGTAAGAATCGCATCCATTTTATCGTGCGACGTTTTCAAAATAGCCCTCATTCCTTCCTTCTTTTTTTGATTCGCTTCTTTAGAATTATCTGTCGAGACATTAAGTTCAAGAAGTTGGATGCGTGTTTCTACTTGTATTCTCTTAGCTGCTTCCATCTGATCCTCTGAAAAGCCAAGTGATTCTTGGAGACGGGGCATGTGATTTTGCAAGCGCGCTTCACGGGCAACAGCTTTATTTCCTGTCCCAGTCATAGCATGGTCAATTCCGTCATGTGCCAACACAGGTGCTATCAAAGTAGAGGTCAACAAAAGACCCGCCAAAATTAAATTCTTTTTCATATAGACTCCCTTAAGTTAATAAAATAGTTTACTGCATCATTAGTATGACACATTTTTGTGGGGATTTGTTCCAGATACTCCCCTCCCAGTCAGCTTCTGAACTGTTTACCAAGCCTAAACTGCCTTCGCAACGATAAACGTAACGTCATCATGATAAATTCCACCCGTAAACTCATCCAACTCCGCAATCAACGCAACCTTCACATCCTCCGCACTCCCGGCTGCATGTTTCAAGAATAACCCCTTCAACCGTTCCTCCCCATACTGCTCCAACGTCACATTCCCCCCAAAAAACGCCTCCGTAATCCCATCCGTCACCATAAAAATCACATCCCCAACCGCCAAAGTATAAGCCGACTGCGTATAATCCTCGCGCACAAACGAATCCGAAAACCCAATGCCCAACGCAAAATGATCCAGCGACAACATCTCAATCGATTGCGAAGTTGCCCGATAAATCAAAAAGTTGTCATGACACCCACTCACCGTAAACGACCGCCCCTCATGAAAACGCAAACTCACAAACGTCATCGGCAATTGTTCATCCAACCGCTGTAAATTCTTATACAAAATCTGATTCGCCAAATAGTTCAAGTTAGCTGGTTCAATCGCATCCCTCGTCTGCAGAATAGACGTCAAAATACTCTGCGCCATAAACATCACAAGCCCAGACCCCAATCCATGCCCCGTCACATCCCCCAACAACACCCATGAATACTCACCCGCTACAACGACATCATAATAATCCCCACCCACCTCATCCGCAGGCTTCATATAACACGCCAATTCCAACCCCGGAATCTCTGGTGTCTTCGGCAAGATTTCGGTTTGAATACGTTGCGCCAAATTCAATTCTACCGAAGCCCTAGACCGATGAATCCGATCCAAAACCGCCGGAATCTGAGATGCAATCGTAGAAAACAAAGACACATCCTCAGGCTTAAACCCATCCTCAGAAAGTTTCTTACCAAGCAATACCAAGCACACCAGATTTCCCTCTACAAAACACGGCAAAGCTGCGGCCAAGCCAAAATCCGTAAGCGCATCAAATTCAGAAGAAATCAAAACTGTTTTCTGTTCGACAAGTGCTTGTATCCAGTTTGTGTCAGAGGCAAGTGGGGGATGAGTTGTCTGATCAGCGTCAGTAATAAGTTCCGAAAAAGTCCCCGAAGTCCGAAACGTCATTTCATAAAACTCCGGAAAGTAAACCCTCACATCCGCAATTTCCATTTCATCATTAAAAGTAGATTTCAAAACCTGAGCCACATCACCAATCTCAGAGCATTGGCCAAAACCATCGACAAACCGTTGGATAACCACAGCGTAGTTGTAGCGATTTTCGAGGAATTTTTTTTCTAACGTAGTTTGGAGGAAGAGGCGGAAGTCTTGGAATTTTAGGCTCCAGAAAATAAGCGTTATTGCGGACAATATAAAGAGCGTTGTTTTATTTTCGGTAAGGAAGAAAATGCTGAAGGAAGTTGTGAGTACGATTAAAATGGCGATTACGTTGGCTGTAGTTTTGGTGATAATTACTCTGATATCCATGAGATCGTGTTTCGTTATTGCGTAAGCAATAATAGAGAAATAAGTAACAACGCAGAGATTGTCTAGTCGTATATCAAATAATCCTAGCATAGCTGGAAAATAAAAAACGACACAACCAAGAATGAAAATAGTTGCTACAAAAAAATACTGCATTTGTTCTTTTACTAAGCCATGACTGTCTTTGTATGTGCGAATTAGTCTGTAATAGCAAAATATTAAAAGGATAACGATCTGTATAAGAAAGACTGTATAAAGAGGACCCGAATTTATGGTTAGTTCTAGAGTTTGTTGGTTTAGTGAGACACCCTGAATAACTAGCGGGGTATATATATTTATAAAAACCATAGTAAAAGAAAACAGGTATAGGAAGACAATGGCATAAGTAGAGATAGTGAAGCCTGTAAGCGCAATAACAAAATGAGTGTAAAATGCTGGAGTTAACAAGGCTCCTATATGTGCAATTTTTACACCCCATAGTAAATGCCCAGGAGATTGAGAGGGTAGAAAATAAAAGAAAAAATCTCCGAGTGTCCAAAACGATAAACAGAACACAAATCCTGAAAAAATAACGTTAGCCGCTTTTTTATGACCATGCCATAAAACCAGAACACAAATTAATAAATCTAATATATATGCAAATATAGATGATAAAAGGAATCCATTCATTATTAAATTATTTTTAAATCCTTTCCAATTTTTTTACTAATATTCAAGAGCTTTTCTATGTGAAAGTCTGTATGAATGCTTGTTACGCAAAGTCTAATTCTAGATTTTTTTGGAGAAACAGCAGGGTACGCAACCGCATTTGCAAAAATCTTATTTTCTTGGAGCCTATGTCTGAATTCATAAACCTTATTATCGTCTCCAATTATAAGAGGAATAATCTGACTTTCACTATTTCCAACATTAAAACCCATTTCCTGTAAGCCAAATCTTAAAAGTGTAGCATTAGATTGTAATTTTTGGACTAACTCTGGCGTAGATTTAAGTATTTTTATTGCTTCAATCGCTCCAGACATAATATTGGGCGGTAAACTTGCAGAGAAAAAGTAAGGCCTTGCTGAATATTTTAGCGAGTTAATAATAAGT
Source organism: Candidatus Margulisiibacteriota bacterium (assembly GCA_009691415.1). Taxonomy (GTDB): domain Bacteria; phylum Margulisbacteria; class Marinamargulisbacteria; order SXXA01; family SICP01; genus SICP01. The sequence continues at coordinate 77,391 of SICP01000001.1, read as the reverse complement.
TTTTTGCCTGAAATAAATCCACCCGAAGAACCAAGTGATTTACATAGTGTGCCCATCTTTAAATCGATAGCGTCTTTTTCTAGAGCAAAATATTCTTCAACTCCGCGACCAGTTTTTCCAAGTGCTCCAAAAGAATGGGCTTCATCAACAGCCAAAATACAATCATATTTTTTTGCAAGAGGAATGATTTTATCTACTCTGCCAACATCGCCATCTAGGCTGTAAATACCCTCCATTATAATTAATTTAAAGGGATGTTCTTTGTATTTTTCAAGTTTTTCTTCTAGATCTACTGCGTCATTATGTTTGAAGCGAACTGCAGTCGCTTTAGACAGGGAGATGCCATCAATTATACTTGCGTGAGAAAGAGAATCGAAAAAAACTAGGCAATCTTTTTTGATCATACCAAGTAAGGAAAGATTGGTCATGAATCCAGAATTAAATACGACTGTATTTTGAGTGCCTTTGAAATTAGAAATAGTTTCCTCGAGTTGATCATGAAACGAGGTTGATCCTGTCATGATTCGAGATCCGAGAGTGCCATTGCCACATTTTAAAAGAGTTTCTACGGATGCCTGAATAACTCGTGGATCCTTAGATAAACCTAAATAATCGCTAGAAGAAAAATGGAGGCACTTTGATCCTTGAACATTGATAAAAAGGGGGGATTCGGTTGGATCAATTGTGAGATTATAGCAATTTCTATTATCAATATTTAATTTTTTTATAACATTATTAAAAAGTTTGCGAGATTCTGAGTAAAATTCATGAAGCTCAGTATTTTCTTTATACCAGAGTAGGCTTTGGTCTCGATCTTTCTTTAAACGATTTTTGTCAGATAATCCAAGGCTTATAAATTCTTTCCCTTTAGTTATAGTACAAACTATTGTTTGAGATAATTTCAAGCTTTCAATTAAATTTAGAATTTCATGTTCAGTTTCCTTAATAAAATCTTTTTCAGAAAAGTAGGAAACAACTTCGTTTGTGGTTAGTACGTAATAAGAAAGAATGCGAGTAAGCTCATTTTTTAGATTTTTGAATTTAACTTTAGAGGTTAACTCTTTCGGAGTTGTATAGATATCCGTTGGAATGGATTCAATTTTTACATTTGTTAGTGGTAGAAAAGGAAAAGAGGTAAACGATGTATCTATGACTTTTACATTCATCTCTTTAGAAGCAATTGTAAACCTTGGAATTTGTTGAGTAGTTTGATTTTTTGGTTGTCTACTTTTTTCTGCTGTCTTCTTCATGTCGTCCCCCCGGATGCATAAACTGTTTAAGTCTTAAAATCCCCTAATCAAAAAACGAAAAATCATCCTCCTTTCTCTCATTAAGTTCTTCAAGAGATGCAGCTCCCGTAAACGGTTTTGCTGTAAGGATCATTTTGGTTAAAGGTGTAAAACGGCATGGAATTTTAAAGGAAGATTGCTTCGAGAGAATATTGATTGGATTTGGAGAAGTGGGTGTAGTTGATGATTGGTTCTGTTCCATGAAATCCCCCCGGATGCATTTGTCAGTAATAGTCTATTTTTACTCTCGAAGAACCAAAAAGTAAAGTCAAAGTGTTGCATTTGCAAAAAAATGCAACACTTTGAAAATTTATTTAATCTAAACGACGAGGCATGTTCTAAAATAACAAAAATTGCTATACTGTGACGAAAATAAAAAGTGGGTGGGATGTAGTTGTCTTTTTTAAGTTTTTTTCTTTTTTCATCAATTGCGGCATTTGTCTGGATATTATTTCTAGGAATATTTGTTCTACGCGAAAACCCTAGGTCCCCACTTAATAGATCGTTTGCTTTATTCCTTTTTGGATTATCGCTTGGAATAGTGGGCGATTTTTTCTGGCAAACACCGATAAAGGAATTTGTACCACTTCTTTGGGGTTTAAAAATTGCTAATATTGGGATCATTCTAACCCTGCCATTTTATGTGCATTTCATCTATATATTCACCCAGACAAAGCCGTCGAAGAAATTTTTGATTTTTCTGTATAGCTTAGCGATCGGGATAGTTTTTATATCATTGCTAACGCCTCTATATTTCAAGAGCGCAACTTATCTGAACGATGGAATGCTTAGTATTCAACTTGGTTTAATCTACAATTTCTATCTTGTTTCTCTAATATCGGCAGTGATATTTGCCCTTTATTTATTAGTTCGGGCTTTCCTGAAATCAACTGGAAAATTAAAAACAAAAATTGGCTATTATTTTGTAGCTACAATTTTTATCCCCATTGCATTAGGAAATTACATCATTGGCATGCTCTGGTCATCCCAGATAGGTTTGGATAATTTTGCATTAATGATTTATGCCGCAATTGTGACCTACGCAATCACCAAACACGATCTAATGGACATCACAATCCTCATAAGTAAAACCACAGCAAACATAGTCGTCGCCATCATGATCTCAATCAGCACATATCTCTTCTATTTTCTCACAAAAGACATCCCAAATATCCTCTTGGCATCCGGCATATTGTTGGGGCTTTTTTGGTTTGCATATGCCAAAAAACTCCGCTTCTTTATCCAAACTCCATTAGAAAAAAAATTCATCAAAGGCTGGTACGATGAACACACTCTCCTTAAAGAGTTCCTCAACTCACTAGCAACTTGCAAAACCTACACAGACCTCATCCCTGTTATCGACAAAGCCCTCCGTGGTCACATGGAGCTTGCTAGTATCGCCATCTACTTTTCAACAAAACTAGAAGACCCTACGACTCCAATCGAAGACTATCTCCCCATCTACACCTACCCACAGAAACAACGCCCCATTGCTCACACCCTTTATATCCACGTAAACGAGCGACCCCTAGCCAAAATCAACCTAGGCCCCAAGCTTTCCGAAGATGCTTTTACCCAAAAAGATTACGATGTTTTTCATACCATCGAGGCCCAGCTTTTTCAGACTCTTGACCGCATGCAGCAAACCAAACAATACGAAATAAATTGTCAAGAAAAATGCCAGGCGGAATCTGCCAACCAACACAAAACCAGATTCCTCGCCCAAGTATGTCATGATCTGCGCAACCCCCTCCATGCCGTCATCGGTTTTAGCGATTACCTCAAAACCCATCCCAAAGAAGACGTTGAAAAAATTGCTGCCATCATCCACGATTCCTCAAAACTCCTCCTGAAATCTGTTGACGATCTCGTCGATATCGAACGCATTGAAAAGGGTGATATTCCGGTTCATTTCGAATCTTTCTGCATCAAAACTTTCCTAGAAGGAATTTCCGAAACCATGACACTCTCATTATTTCAAAAAAGTGATGTCACTTTTATTCTCACCACATCCACTCTACCTGAAATTCTGGTTACGGATCCAAGGCTTTTCAAGCGTATTCTCATGAACCTTCTTTCAAACGCTGTCAAATTTACCTCAAAAGGAAGCATCTCTCTGGATATCTCCTATAACAAAAACACTCTGTATTTTGAGGTCTCAGATACAGGGTGTGGGTTTGAGCAATCAAAAGCAGAAACGTTGTTTCAAGCTTATACTCAAGAAGAAACAGATCAGAAAACATTGGGGGTGGGTCTGGGGCTTGCCATTGTCCAGATGTTTATCAAAAAATTAAATGGCACGGTAACTGTGCATAGTATTCCTGGTGAAGGGACGAAGTTTAGAGGGGAGATTTCTGTTGGGTAGAGATTAATATGAATATTTTTTTACTAAATTCGGCCAATTTAATCATATTCTATGCGGGGCTGTTACTCGTTAATATTGTTATTGCTTTTACGATGTGGATTGTCGACAAAAACAAACTTTATTTTTCGCTTTTTTTGGTGTGGATGGCAACATTTTTGAGTTTTCTGATGCAAGGGATTTTGTCGAAAACCTTGTTTTTTGCAACGATTGGATTCTCATTTTGTTTTTTGATTAGCCTCGCGTTATGCAAGTTATTCTCTGACATGACACCTATTAAAATTCCCTGGAAATATTTTATTTATGGACAGTGTATGGGTATCCTGATGTGCCTGTTTATACAGGTTATTGGAGGCCCCTTCAGTTTAATGGCCTTGCCCGTAAGTCTTTCTATTGCAGCCCCTCTTTTATTTTTGATACTTAAGGCACCTAAAAAAGAACCGACCATAGTAAATCGAGGATTGTTGGTAACCTATTTTATCTTTGTTGTACATGTAATGGACTTTCCTTTTCTAAGAGATAATCCCGCCTTTGTAGGAATTGGGTTCACTCTCGCTTGTCTCATTATTTTATCAATATCAATGGGTTCCTTTGGAGCCGTTATCGAATCTGTTACAAAAGAAAAATTAAAAGCTCTTAACGCAAACCAACATAAAACTCGCTTTCTTGCTCAACTCTGTCATGACATACGATCCTCTCTCCATACTATGATAGGCTTCAGCGACTACCTTAAGAATCATCCCAAAGAAGATGTAGGAAAAGTCGCCACACTCATTAGAAATCCCTCTAATTTGCACCTTAAATCAGTTGACGATCTCATCGATATCGTACGCATTAAAAAAGGCGATATCCCAGTCCACCATGAACTGTTCTGCCTACAAAACCTCCTAAAAGAAATCTCCGCTACGATGACCCTTTCCCTAGCCCAAAAAACCGACGTTACTTTCAAGCGCAATACCTCCAATATCCCCCCCCCACTCACAACTGATTCCAGGCTACTCAAACGCATCCTCATGAACCTGCTTTCAAACGCCGTAAAATTCACCAAAAAGGGCAGTATCGGGCTCTCTATTGTTCAGAAGTTTGTTCATGCGTTGAAGGGTAGTTTGGTAGTTGAAAGTGTTCCTGGTAAATGGACGTGTTTTAGAGGGGGGATTGCTGTTGTCTGTACTTACATTAGCTAGTCAAATTTCTCCGTTAATTGCTTCTATTATCGGTGGGGTATTAGGCTCATTTGTAATGCTAAAAAACTATAAAAATAAAACCAATGTTTTGTTTTTTGTATTCAATGGTTTGATTTCTTTTTGGGCTTTTGGATGTTATATCCAGAGCACAACAACCTCTATCCAAGTCGGGTTAAATTGGGATCAATATATTTATTCTGTTGCTATTTTTGTGCCCATTATTTTGCTGGCTATGATTAATTCCTTTGCCAAGATAGAGCGTAATAGACTCACTGTGGTGGCGCTCGTTTCAAGTTGTATTTTATTGGTCATGAACTGGACCCGTTATTTCCGATCGGGCATGTATTTTGGTGCACGTTTTTTAACGATACCTTCATACGGCTGGTATGCCTATCTTGGCATGTACGCAGGTATCTTTCTTTGTGCGCTTTATGATTTGTGGCTTAAACACAATTTTTCCGTGGGAACAGAAAAGAAAAAATATCATTATTTGTTGATTTCAATGAGTATATTATTTTCTGCGGGCAATGCTTATTTTTTACTCATTATCAAAAAATTTAATCCAATAATCGACAGCTTGCTTAATTTGTCATCATCACTATTTGTGTCTATCTATATTGTTTTAATGGCATGGATTATCTTGAAATATGAACTTATCGATATAGCGGGTTTGGTTACAAAAAGTGTTGTACGTCAATACGAATCCCAACACCAAGAAAAACAAATCGCTGAAGCTGCCAACCAGTTCAAAACCCGATTTCTCGCCCAACTGTGTCATGACTTCCGCACGCCGCTTCATACCATCCTAGGTTTCAGCCAGTACATCCAAGATCATCCTGACGAAAACCCCCAGAAATCTCCAAAATTCATCTATGACTCTGCAGATCTTTTACTCCGATCTGTTGCCGACATGATCGACATCGAACGCATCGAAAAAGGTGATATTCCCATGCAAGAAGAAATTATTCATTTACCAAACTTTCTCTCCGATATTGATGCCGTCGTGCATAGCCTAATCCAGGAAAAGCCTATTATTTTTACTTTAAAAACAGTGCCAGATCTTCCAGATATTGAAAGTGATCCCGCGCTTCTAAAGCGTATTCTGATCAATCTGTTATCCAACGCAATTAAATTTACAGACGAGGGGTACGTGACGTTGACTGTGAGTTTCGAAAGCGACAGGCTTATGTTTGCAGTTCATGATACGGGCATCGGATTTGATGAGCAAAAAATCCCTCATTTATTTGAAGCGTATACGCAAGAAAATCCGACAGGCGATGCGAGTGGGGTGGGGCTTGGCTTGTCCATTGTCCATGCATTTGTGACGCGTTTGAGTGGCCATATAAAGGTTAAAAGCACACTCAAAAAAGGCAGTGAATTCAGTGTTCAGATCCCGGTTAAAAAATCTCATGCACTTCCGGACAATCAGCCGCTCATCAAAAAAGAAAAAGACATTAGCCAAAAACGAATTCTCGTCTGCGATGACACCGGCATTAATCGCATTTATACCAAAATGCTTCTGCAAAAACGTGTCATCTATACCGATGTAGACTCGGGAGAAGCTGCCCTCGAAATCACTAAAATCCAAGACTTTGACATCATCTTTTTAGACGTCCATATGCCAGACGGAATCAACGGTTTGGACACCTGTAAATTTATTCGGAAACACTACCAAGAAAAAGCGCAATCCCCGCCCATTATTTGCGCCATCACCGCCCAGCCCAATTTGCACAATCAAGAGACGATTGCAGCGTTGGGATTCGACACATTTTTACGTAAGCCGTTTACCGAGCAGGAGTTGTTGGGGTTTCTGGCTACTTAAGCGGGATTTCTAGCCGTTTGCCCAAGGCTTTAGAGACCAGGCTGAGTGTGGAGAGTTTAATGTCACTTGTGTGTCGCTCAAGGCGGGAGTTGGCGGATGGTTTTGTGTGTGCTAATGCTGCGAGTTCTTCTTGAGACATGCTGATTTCTTTCTTGGCTTCTCGAATAAGTTCTCCAATCATGTCCGGGCGTGTTTCCTCAATAACTAAATCATAATTTGAAGGCAATCTACTGTCAATATAATTCATTGTGTATTATAATATAACGTTATATATATTTACAGACCAATCAATAGAATCTTTTGAAACCTGATTAGACCCGTCCCATGAATGAGGCGCCTTAAAAGTAACGTGATTCTGGTGTTCTCTTTGATACGATGGAACATATTTATTTTTTCAAAAAAATGCGTAACCGGTAACTACCTGGAGGGGTAATATAAAAAAGCAAGATTTTGAAAAAGTGAGAAAGTCATGCATGATTAGGAAATGACGAAATGATACAGCTGTGAAGGAAAGCATCATTTTGGAGAATTTTCATTTTGTGAAGAGTGCTTCAGGAAGCAGCAAAAGATCGACAAGGTAAAGACAGAAAATGAGTATTTAAGAGCCCAGCTGAGATATCGAAAAATAAAAGGGATATTTTCGTTACTATTTGGGTCGTCAACACCGTCATCAAAAATAGAGATTAAATCGAATAGTGATGAAGCAGACAAGAAAAAGCAGGGTGGCGCGCCCAAAGGGCGAAAAGGGTATGGACGGAAGCAGTTTACAGAAAAAGAGGCAGACGAGGTACATGAGTTACGCGTCAAAGAAACAGCGTGTCCTAAGTGTGGTGGACACTTAGAAAGTCGAGGGATAGAGAAAAAATGCGTGCTTGACGCGTTGCTGACAGAAGCAAAGCGGATACTGTACAAATGTCAGGTCAAGAAGTGCAGGGACTGTAAAAAAGAAGTGAGTCGAAAGCCCTTGGTGCAGCCTGGATTTATGTATGGGAACGGGGTTTCTTCTGGTGCGCTGATACGGATTTTTCATTTATTAGCAGAGAAATGGAAGCCAGCGATAGAGAAGTTGGAAAAAGAATACAGAGACGCGCCCGTCAGACATGCGGATGAAACAGGATGGCGAACAGATGGGCACAACGGCTATGCGTGGCTGTTTTGCACGGTCTCTTTGAGTTTGTTTAAATTTGGCAAAAGTCGATCCGCTGAAACCCCGAGCACTATAATGGGCACGGAACCTTTGAGCGGAACCCTGGTTGTAGACAGGTATGCCGGCTACAACAAAATGCCCTGCGCTATTCAATATTGTTATGCCCATTTACTCAGAGATTTACAGGACATTGAAAAAAAGTTTCCACAAAACAAAGAAGTTAAAGCCTTTGTGGGAACATTGGCGCCTCTTTTTGCTCAGGCCATGGACTTAAATCGAAACATAGATTCTGATGCGGATTATTACCGTGAAGCAAAACAGATTCAAGATCAGATGTTGTCGCATTGTCGAGCACCAGCGAAACATCTAGGTATTCAAACCTATCAAAATCTTATCTTGGATAACGAGGCTCGACTCTTTCATTGGGTGACCGATCGACGCGTCCCTCCTGATAACAACAAGGCTGAGCGTGAGCTTCGTCCCACCGTCATTGCCAGAAAAATGAGCTTCGGTTCCCAGTCCCCAAAAAGGCGCTGAGACAAGGTCCATTCTGATGTCCGTTCTTCATACTGCTGCAAAACGCTTGGAGGATCAATCCTTGCGTCAGTGGTTCAACTCTACCCTCGATGCTTTGGCCTTGGATCCGGATGCCGATTTGTATACGTTATTTCCTAAACCCTAGCAACCCTCCGGTCAGTTACCGGTTAAAAATGTTGTTATTTGCATGGACGAAAGTTTTATTTTAAGATAATATGCATAAATTATTGATAATTTATTAAATTTGACGAACTAAGGTGGAGTGCTATGCGTATAAAAATGATGACTGTTGGAGCTGTTTTGGCTATGGGTGCAGTATTGTGTTTTTCGGGGTGTGGTAAGGCGAGTCAAGGATTAGAGACGCCAGAAAAAACAGTGGTCTCTTTTGCAGTATCCCCGGTTAAAGCCAAATATACGGCGGGAGAACTGGTTACGGTGAGAATGACTACGGTTGGGCCAGAATCGGTTACGCCTCAATTTAGCTTTGCTTTTATAGGTGGAAGCTCAGGATTTCCTGTGGTGAGTGGCAATGAAATTATTGTGTATGCCTCAACAACATCCGGGGCCAGAATAACGCTAACGTGCTTGCCGAATCATTCTCATATTGTTGATAACGTCGAGTTGATTGTTACCAGTGGAAACACTCAGTTTGTGATTGAAACAGAGTAGTAATCATTATAATTTCTTGAATTCTCCTCTCGGGAGGGGCTGGGGTGGGTAATCACGACTCCCCCCTCAGCCTCAGCATCTCTTTCTGGAATCCAAAGCCATCTGATCTAAGTAGAAGAGTCGGAGTCCAAATACCCCTTCAACCGCACCTCATATTTCTCGCATTCTACTAATAGATCACGCAAAAGGGTTTCATCTGGAACCTGCCCCTCTAGCATCATTGAAACCAAAGATTTAAACATAAACAAAGGCGCTTTAAATTCATGATACAAAAAATGAAGCATTTCTTGAGCTTCTTTTGTTTTCAGTGTCATCTTTAAATCCTCCTATGCAGATAAAGTGTTGCAATCTCATCAAAATGCAACAATTGCCTTACTCTAAGGTTCCCACGCTAACGTCAAAATAAACCTGGCATGAAACTTACAGAAAAATACGTTAGAATGAAGCAAATGAGAATTACTCCTATCAAACTACTCATTGTTGACGACGACCAGGGATGTATCTTGGCCATGCGGATGCTCCTTCAATCCTACTGTGAGCTCTATACCACCACCGATCCGCAAGAAACCCTCTCTCTTATCAAAAAGCACAACATCACCGTCGTTTTTCTTGATATCCACATGCCCAAAAAAAATGGCCTCTCCGTTCTAAAAGACATCAAAAAAGAAAGGCCCGATGTACCTGTCATCATGTACACTGGTCACGCCGAAATCAGTGCCGTTGTTGATTACGTCCGGCAAGGGGCCTTCAGTTACCTAGTAAAAGGTGAAAGTAGCAAAGCCGAACTATTAGAAACACTTAAAAAAGCCAGTCAAGAATCCAAATTAATTCATCATCAAACCGTCTCTGAGCAGACATCGTTTCGTCCTTTCATCGGTCAAAATAAAGACATCGTAGCTATCTATGAGCAAGCCAAAAAAATCGCGCCCGCCAAAAATATTAGTATTTTAATTCGGGGTGAAACCGGTGTAGGAAAAGAATATTTAGCCAGATATATTCATGCCAACTCACAACATGGACCAGACGCACCATTTGTTGCCGTCAATTGCGGAGCCATCCCAGAAAGTTTGATTGAATCAGATTTATTTGGTCACGAAAAAGGCGCGTTTACAGATGCGGTTGAGAAAAAAATCGGGAAATTCGAACGTGCCCAGGGCGGCACACTTTTCTTAGATGAAATCGGAACTATGTCCCCCGAATTACAAGTGCGGCTTCTTCGTGTTCTACAAGAGCGTGTGATTGAAAGGGTAGGGGGGAGCCAAGAAATCCCTATTCAAATTCGTGTCATCGCAGCCACCAATGCCCCGCTTGAAAAAGCCATGAAAGACGGCCGCTTTCGAGAAGACCTTTACTACCGCCTAAATGGCGTCGAACTTGAAATCCCATCCCTTCGAAACCGTCGTTCTGACATCGGTGCGCTCTTACAATTCTATAGTAACGAGCACGCTAAAAACTATCAATGCAGCCCCAAAAAAATAGCCAAAGAATTGGTTGAAATTTTAAAGCTCTACAACTGGCCAGGAAATTTGCGGGAGCTCCATAATTTTTCTGAAATTATGACGTTTTTGTTGGCGGACGAATCTCAAATTACGGTTCAAAATCTTCCCAAAGAATGGGCCTTGAAACTCTTTGTGAAATATCAAGAGTTTAAAACGAAACCCTTAAGTGTCAGGCAGGCCATGATACAAAAAATATCAGAAGCCTTTTACGGAAACATATCAGCCACTGCCGAATTCTTAGGAATAGATCGGACAACCATTTACCGGATTTTAGAGGATGCGTAAGCGGCTAACTCTGATTGGGGCGTTATTATTAGGAGCATTCTTTTTTTTCTTTACACAAAAATTAGTCATGCATTTGGGATTTCAGACCGCGTCTTTTGATTTGTACTACAGAGATCAATCCATTTGGAACGTGACACAGGGGAAAGGCCTGTATCTCAATATGCTACATCGCAATTATTTTTCTGAGCATTTTTACCCGTTCTTTTATTTGATTTCCCTGCTCTATTTTATCTTTCCGACACCCATTTGGCAGTTTGCATTAATGGCGCTTTTGTTATGTCTAACTATGCTGCCAATTCTATGGATCGCAAACGAAAAATTTGGGAAAAAAGCAGTAGTAATCGCCTTTATCTTGATGATGGCAAACTATGGATTTCGAGAAGCCAATATTCTCTATATCTACGGTGAAACGGTTATAGCCTGTGTCATGTCTTGGATCATGTATTTTCTGTATAAAGAAAAATACAGGCCCATTTTTTTGCTGAGTGTATGTCTGCCATTTTTAAAAGAAACGGCCGTTGTGATTGCTGCAATGGTAGGGCTTTATCTGATAGTTTTTAGAAAAAGATATGTCATGGGCATCGTGATCATTGGATTTTCTGCTGTAATGTCTTGGTATGCGCTCACCATTTTTATTCCTCATTTTTCACCAGATACCCATTACAAATTTGCAGGGTATTACACCAATTTAGGGCATTCGGTTCCAGATATGGTGCATACGGTAGTAACGCGACCACTCTATGCGGCTACACAAATTATTACTGTCGACAAACTCTTGAATTTTTTATTGCTGGTACTACCATTAGCATTTTTGCCATTTTTTTCTTCTTATTCATACCTGGCTCTGGGATTAATTGCGCAATGTTTTTTGGCGGGAGATACCAATTTCTATAAATTTTATAGTCACCATCTGTTCCCTGTGCTTACTATTTTTTTCTTTTCGTCTGTTCTGGGCCTAGATTTTCTAAAGAGTTACTTAACTGAAGCATCCTATTCAAAGTTTAGAAAATACATTAAATGGATTTTTGTTTTTTTCATTGTTCTAAATTGCCTAACGTTTATAGGCTTAGAATCTCGTAATTTGTATATCAGTCGTCATACGCTGGCTATTCATCGCTTAATGCACCAAATTCCCGCTAAAGAATCTGTTGTTGTTAGTAGAAAGTTTTTGGTGCATCTCAACTATAGAGAACCCATTACATTGTTTCCGGGTGAGTATACTCAGGCAAATTATGTATTTGTGGAGACGATAGATCCCGATTTTCCGGCATCAGAGAAAACAAGCGACTCTATACATCGCCTATGGAAAGCAGGTCGAAAATCGCGTGTGTTAAAGGCGTTGTGGCTGGGCCCAGATTCGTATGAACCTGAAGGCCCAGAAGTTTATGCGGCCTGGTTAGAAAAACTGGTCCACGATCCGGCCTATGAAAAAATAGGACAAGCCGGAAGCACCGTACTTTATAGAAAAAAAGGAGTTATAGATGAGAAATAAAATAGAGGGGGTAAATTCTTTAGAGAAAAGTTGGCTAAGTATTATTTTATTGTATATATTTTTTATTTTCACAAATAGTCTTTCAGCCTTAGAAACTAAATCACCCATTAAATATCTCATCGTCATTTGTCAAGAAAATAGGTCCTTCGACAGCTATTTTGGAACCTATCCTTTTGCACCAGGATTCAAGCCGCTTCCAGGCACTTCTTTCGTCAATGGCATTCCTGCAGGGTCCTATAATTCAGACAAAAAAGGTAACCCAATTTACGCTTATCGTTTTACTAAAAATCAAACTATAACTGCCGATCCTGAACATGGATATGAAACCATGATAGAAGCCTACAACAAAGGCAAAATGGATAAGTTTTATTTGGTCTCTGCAAGAAAAAATCCAGAAAAAGGCATGGCTGCCATGGGACATTATGACGCCGAAACGATTCCGGAATATTGGAACTATGCGCAAAATTATAGTTTGGCGGATAACTGGTTCCAACCCGTATTTGGTTCATCAACGCCAGGTGCATTGTATTTGGTGGCAGCACAATCCGGCACCAAAAAAGATCCCATCGTGGGGGGGCAACGACCTGCCTATGGACCCTATGGTGCTGATAAACGCACAAATCTTGCGGACCCATTAACCTATCCTAATATTGGCGATTTACTGACAGAAAAAAAGATTTCTTGGAAATGGTACCAAGGGGGATTTCGAGATGGTGCACATGCGACCCACAAATATGTGGCACATCATAACCCCTTTCAATATTTTGAAAATTATAGAACAGGAAAATATAAAGCTAATCTGTGTGATTACGATCAATTTAAAAAAGATCTCGATACAGGGAAGCTGCCTCATGTTGTATTTATTAAAGCCGAAGAAGGTGAAAATGAGCATCCTGGAAGTGCTCCTGCAGAAACAGCTTTTTCTGTAAAAACTATTGAAGCTCTCAAAAAAAGTAAGTATTGGAAAGACTGTTTAGTAATTTTAACTTTCGATGAATCAGGTGGATTTTGGGATCACGTCCCACCTCCACAAATCGCAAAAGAAAATCTTGCTCCCGACGGACTTCAAGGCTGTGGTCCCAGAATTCCAGCGCTGCTCATTTCGCCCTACGCAAAACGAAACTACGTCAGCCACGTCCAATACGACAACACCTCCATCCTCAAATTTATCGAATGGAACTACGGCATTCGAAATCTCAATGCCAGAGACAAAAATGCCGCGAACTTATTGGATATGTTGAAATTTCAGACTGTTAAAAAGTAGGCTGAAATTTATTCGGTTATTCCTAAAAGAGGTGTAAAATTGGCAGCGGCTCTGCTTTTAGTTTTTGTCGGTATTGAAGATACAGATTGTTCCTGTTGTGCAACTTTGGCTAAAGTATTTTACTGACGGGCTTTTGTTGCAATGGTTTCTATTTGGAGGCTAGCTAAATTTGGAATTTTTGAAGCTATTTTAGAGGCGGGGGGTTTTTGTGGAATTGATGTATTAGCAAGTTGTAAGCACATAAATTTCTCATGGGTGTAAAAAATTAATCCCCCAAGAGTTAGCGGTTTTTTTTTATAAATAAAGTTCATAAATTAAAAAATATATAATACTCACCCTCCAAACCTCCCTCTCTATTCTAAAGAGGGAGGCTTACAAGTCCGTATCTCCAAAGTCCTCCTTTTTGTTTACAGAGAGGGGGATTTCTGGAAACTAGTTAACGTACAGCTACAGCCAAAGCCCCAATAAACCCATCAGGTAACCCCGTTAAATTATAAAGTTTCCAGCTCTCTACAGATTCTGTCTCATCTCTAATTTCTAAAAGCTCTGCATGCTCACTCATGCTCACATCAAATCGATCCAAGCCATACGAAATGCCAGAACCCATCGCTTTTACAACGGCCTCTTTCCGACACCAAGCCCGAAAAAATCCTAACTGTTTTTCAGCATCTTCCAATGCGTTATAAACAGCCTGTTCTTGTGTAGAAAAAAAACGCGATACCAATTTATCTCGATTATAAACTTTGCGCGTCAGACATTCTAAATCTATACCCAGCCGACAGTTTCTCCCAACCGCAATAGCCATCCACTCTCCCGAATGCGACACACTAAACGCCAAGTCAGAATCCACTACATACGGCTTTCCTTTGGCCTCTCGTGCCAATTCAAAAGAAGTATCAGGTAGACCAGTATAAGCAGAAAGCGCGGCGCGTACACGGGATTCTGACGCTTGCCTCGGTTCGATCCAAACCTGAATCGATTCCGGATAACTCAAACAATCTCCAAAATCACAATCGTTTGGTCATCTTTTACCGGAGCATTCCCCGTAAAGTCGGCCACAGTATCCAATATTTTTTGTTTCAGGGTTTCGATAGGCATCGTATGGTTCTCTAATAAAAGTGTTTTAAAACGGTCAAACTCAAAAAATTCTCCGGCTTCATTTTGTGCCTCGGTGATACCGTCCGTATAAAAATAAACCCGATCGCCCGACGCCAATTGTACCTCACAGTCTTCATACTGTTCATTGGGATACATCCCCAAAAAAACACCCGCTGCATCCAGTAAAGTAAGGCTGCCATCGGCCCGCACCAATATGGACGGAAGATGTCCCGCTTTGGCGTACGTTAAGAGTTTGCTGTCAATTTTTAAGACCCCATAAAACGCCGTAACATAGGGAACTTGTGAATTGGAAATAAATCTCGAAATGGCTGTATTCGCAGCCGCCATCGAATCGGCTGGTGAGCGATGAGACAGCCCCGCTTCTCGTATAATGCCGGACGCCAACGCCATGACCAAAGCAGAGCCAATACCATGTCCAGCGACATCCCCAATGGCGATACCCAAATGTTGTTCACGACGATCTTGATATTCAATGACGCCTGGAGATTTGGCGCGAGTAGAAGGCGCACGATCTATTTTATTTACAAATGTATAAAAGTCGCCACCAATCGATTCGGCAGGCACACATGACATGGCCAAACGAACACCTTCAATATGTGGGTTTTCAACAGACAAAAGACCCTGCTGTACATTCCGGGCAATTTGTAATTCTTTTTCGTAGGTTGCGGCTAATTTTTCGAGTGACGCGAGATCGGACATAAGAGTAGAGCCCCCTAAATTGGAGGCGGCGCCCAGATTCGAACTGGGGGTAGAGGTTTTGCAGACCTCGGCCTTACCACTTGGCTACGCCGCCGTAAAAGCGGAAGTATACACGCGATCAAAAATCACGTCCACATGCCTTGTATAGTTATCCATGCTTAAAAGCGCATCTAACTCTGCGGCAGAAACAAGCGAGGTGATTTCTGTATCGGTTTTTACTTTTTCTATGAAATTCTGGCGTTCTTGAAACGCACTCATTGCATTACGCTGAACCACCCGATACGCATCTTCACGACTAATACCCGTCTGCACCAATTTCAACAACAATTGCTGAGAGAAAAAGATATAATACGACCGGCCAATATTTTCCATCATCTGGTCTTCATTAACCGTCATGCCTTTCAACACACGCGTCATAATGCCAAACATATAATCCAGGCCAATTGTCGCATCCGGAAAAATTACGCGCTCCGCACCCGAGTGTGAAATATCCCGTTCATGCCACAAATTTTGATTTTCCATTGCCGTCAACGCATACCCACGAATCACGCGCGACAAGCCCGTAACCCGCTCACACATAATCGGATTCTTTTTGTGAGGCATCGCAGACGAACCCTTTTGTTTTTCAGAAAACGGCTCTAAAACTTCGTTAAATTCCGTCTTCTGAAGCCCTCTGATTTCCGTAGCCAACCGCTCCAAAGTGCCACCAATAATAGCCAAGGTACACATAAATTCTGCATGACGATCTCGCTGCAAAATTTGAGTGGAAGACGGAGAGGGGAGCAAGCCCAATTCTTCGCATACCATCGTTTCCAACGCCGGAGGCATATGTGCATAATTGCCCACAGCGCCAGACACTTTACCGACGCGCAACGTCTCAACCGCACGTACCAAACGCTCACGATTGCGTTTCATTTCTTCATAAAAAACAGTCAATTTTAAACCAAACGTTGTAGGTTCTGCATGGACACCATGTGTGCGTCCCATCACCAATGTCTTCTTATACTGAAACGCTTTTTCTTTAAGCGCCTCTTGAAACACATCGATTGCATCAATTAATAACTTTCCAGAATCCTGAATCAACATCGAAAACGCCGTATCCACAACATCAGAAGACGTCAGTCCCAAATGCACAAATCGAGAAGGAGGTCCCACGTACTCGGCAACATTCGTCAAAAACGCAATCACATCATGATGTATCTCAGCTTCGATCTCATCAATGCGCGCCACATCAAACTGTGCTTTTTCGCAGATGATCTGATAGTCTTCTTTAGAAATATTTCCCAAAACAACATGTGCTTTACAGGCGGCCAACTCAACGGCTAACCATTTTTGGAATTTATTTTCAGGCTCCCAAACAGCCTTCATCTCTGGACGTGAATAACGAGGAATCATAAGGAAAAAACTATAGCATGATCTATGTTTAGAAAACAAATCTACAAGAAGGTGCCAGCTGCAAATTCAGCTTCTGATTTGAAGTGAGAGAGCAGAAAGTCTTTTTTTAAGAAATTAGAATTTGGAGAGTCTGCCTCTAAGAAATCTTTAAGGCTGGACCATTGATAAGACGTAGCGTCGGCAACAATTCCAGCTTCGATGGGATTGCGATCACCCATTGTTTTGTTAGTGAATCGAGAGAAATGTGTACCTAAGTACCACATGGCTTCCGAATCCACCCATCACATGGAACAGGCTCTCATCTCTAGTCTGGCCGATATCCCTCCTCATCATAGAAAATCTATCACCTATGGCAACGGCACTGAAAATACCCGTCACCAATCAGTCAACAACGCCCTCAATACCCTCTCTTTTTTCTGTGCACTCTACCACAGTGGGGAAAAGGGTTCCGTCGAACAAGTCATCGGTCTTATCCGTAGAACTTATCCCAAAAAAACAGACTGGGCATTGCTTTCTCAATCACACCTCGATACTATCCAAGATAAGCTAAATCACCGTCCCAGAAAATGCCTTAACCTTTTGTCTCCTCATGAGGCCTACGCTTCACTTCCTGCTTGACTGTGGGGTGCTGTATCCTGTTTTGCTATAAATTCTAGTGCGGCTCTTCTTAGGGCATCATCGTTTCCGATTGTGCAACACATTTCAAATCTTTGTGGGAGTTGAAAGTCGCGTTCTGATTCCATAGCTAAGAGTTTCCAGAGTAGGTTTACCATGTCTTCGACGGGATCTAGTAGTTTAACTATTATCAGGCGCTCATTTTTTTGTCCCTCAGCATAGTCTAATGCGCAAAGCTTTTGATGGTCATTAATAGTTAGGTTTGAATCTTCAGCCTGCTGGGTTGCTACGAAAGATACAAATTTTGCTGAGGTTGCATTGAATAAAAGTCGTGCGTCGTCTACGTTTCCGACAAAATCGATGACCTTATTGACCTGTGCGATTAAATTTACTAGTGTAGTTTTTTTATCTGTTTCTAGGTCTGTGCATGCATGGAGGGCACTTTTGAGATGGAGAAGAATGTAGCCCACTTGGACTTTATCGATACAGGTATCTGTAGCCATACTTGCCACATAAATGCATTCCTGAATAAATGGGTCTTGTGGGCCTAAAGGACCATTGTGGGCAGTTTCCATTTGATTTAGTAGTCTCGCTATATCCTGTCGGAGGCGGTCTCTTTTTTCAGGAAGCAAGATGAATTCGCCAGGCCTAAAACCTAACCTAACATTATCTGGGCCAACAGGTAAGAGGAAATCGACCTCTAGACGGCTCAAAAAGTTTAAGAAAGGGGTTCCCTCCGAGAATTCCGGAGTGGTCCATAGTGGGTGTAATGGTGTAGTAAGGGGCAAGTTTTTCCACCGGTTTGCCATTCTGATAGCATTGTAGCTTCGAATTGCGTCGGCTGTTATTGGTTCAGGCTCTATTGAGTTCCAAGTAGTAAATAAAGAGGTTAGAGCGGATAAACCCCCAAATACTTCTGGCTGTAAGAGGGTGAGTTTGTTCGCACCCAAATTAAGAGAGGTTAGAGAGTGTAAACCCGTAAATGTTCCTGGGACTAAGGTAGTGAGGTTGTTGACGGTCAAATTAAGAGTTGCTAGAGAAGATAAATTCTGAAATGCTCCTTTGGGTAAGGTTTTGAGTTCGTTAAAACTTAAATTAAGAGAGATTAGAGCGGATAAACCCGTAAATGTACCTGTGGCTATGGTAGTGAGGTTGTTAACACTCAAATCAAGAGTGACTAGAGCGGATAAATCCATAAATGCCTTTGCGGGTAAGGTAGTGATTTGGTTGTCCCTCAAATCAAGTCCGGTCAATTTCGGGAGAAATTTGAATACTCCTGTTGGGAGTGAAGTGAGGTTTAATGTAGCAAGATTAAGGTCTGTGCTACCTTCACGGTACGCACTTTCTATTCGTATTTTTGCTGTACTTCGGGCTGTATGTTGTGCTTTTGAAATGCCAGCTTCGTTGCACCAGGCATTTAATTTTTTCAGTAATAAGGTGTGTTCTATTTTTTTTTTGTTTAATAACGTGTAATACTTATTTTCTGTCTTATTTAATATCTGTAAAGTTTTGGACTTTAGGTCGTTAACTGCATCTCTATCATGCACCGATGAGTCTGAAGTTGGTGTAGCCTCTAATATGCGAGATATAGCCTTTGCTATTTTATTGATTTTGCTTCTTCTAGAGATTTCTTTCGTCCCTTTCTTATTGAGGATCTCATCTAGTTTCTTCATAGTCTGAAGTGCTTCTATAGGGTTAGCCTGTATTTTTTTGAGCTTTAGTAAGGGAAGAATGTTTTTGAGGGTGGTTATGCTCTCAAGAATGTTCTGGTGTGAACTAATATTTATGGCGATTATTTTGTGGTGTGATGTGATGTGTGTAGTTTCTAATGTCATAGTAGTAGGCTCCTGTATTTTTTACTCTAAATAGTTATCGGTTTTTTTTTCTAAAAAGTTTCATTTATTAATCGAACTATCTTAAAATGCCGTTGTTCTGGTAACCCTCCCCCCTGCGGGTATCTCTTAATTTTTAAGAGAATAGTCCCAATGGCATGTTGAGATCATCCGTAATTGAGACTCAAATTGATGTGGAGTGTTAAATAGACTTTGAGAAAATAAATTTTTCGGTTCCAATTTTGTAGCCATCCTTTGTGATGTACTAGAGACTTCAGCTTCTGATTTGAAGTGAGAGAGCAGAAAGTCTTTTTTTAAGAAATTAGAATTTGGAGAGTCTGCCTCTAAGAAATCTTTAAGGCTGGACCATTGATAAGACGTAGCGTCGGCAACAATTCCAGCTTCGATGGGATTGCGATGAATATAACGACTTACCTGCAACAGATAGGCCATGTCTTGTATTAAAATAGATTTAAAACGATCCTTGAAAACAGGCCCATCTCCACCCAATATATTGAAATGACTTAATACAAATTAACAAGATGTTTGAAGTGGCGCCATAGCTCCTAGAGTGCGTAGAGTGGATGAACCCGTAAATACTTCCTGCGGAAAGGTAGCGGATGGGTTGCCATGCAAATAAAGAGTGATTAGATCGGGTAAGCACGCAAATGCTCCTTCGGGTAAGGGTTTAAAGAGGTTAAAACTCAAATCAAGAGTGATTAGAGCGGGTAAACACGCAAATGCTTTTTCGGGTAAGGTTTCGAGGTGGTTACCTTGCAAATTAAGGCAGGTCAATTTCGGGAGAAATTTGAATACTTCTGGGGTCAAGGAAGTGAGTCTGTTAATACTCAAATCAAGAGTGACTAGAGTGGATAAACCCATAAATGCCTCTGCGCGTAAGGTAGTGAGTTTGTTAACACTCAAATCAAGAGTGACTAGAGCGGATAAATCCATAAATGCCCCTGCGGGTAAGGTAGTGAGTTGGGTATCACTCAAATCAAGAGTGCTTAGCGCGGATAAACCCGTAAATGCCCCTTCGGGTAAGGTTTCAAGTTTGTTAGCACTCAAATTAAGAGTGCTTAGCGCGGATAAACCCGTAAATGCTCCTTTGGGTAAGGTAGTGATTAGGTTGCCCCTCAAATTAAGAGTGCTTAGCGCGGATAAACCCGTAAATGCTCCTTTGGGTAAGGTAGTGATTAGGTTGCCCATCAAATTAAGAGTGTTTAGAGCGGATAAACCCGTAAATGCTCCTTTGGGTAAGGTTTCGAGTTTGTTAAAACTCAAATCAAGAGAGATTAGAGCGGATAAACCCGTAAATGCTCCTTTGGGTAAGGTTTCGAGTTTGTTACCCATCAAATTAAGTCCGGTCAATTTCGGGAGAAATTTGAATACTCCTGTTGGGAGTGAAGTGAGGTCTAATGTAGCAAGATTAAGGTCTGTGCTATCTTTACAGTACGCACTTTCTATTCGTCTTTTTGCTGTACTTCGGGCTGTATGTTGTACTTCTGAAATGCCAGCTTCGTTGCACCAGGCATTTAATTTTTTCAGTAATAAGGTGTGTTCTATTTTTTTTTTGTTTAATAACGTGTAATACTTATTTCCTGTCTTATCTAATATCTGTAAAGTTTTGGACTTTAGGTCATTAACTGCATCGATATCATGCCCCGATGAGTCTGGAGTTGGTGTAGCATCTAATATGCGAGATATAGCCTTTGCTATTTTATTGATTTTGCTTCTTCTAGAGATTTCTTTCGTCCCTTTCTTATTGAGGATCTCATCTAGTTTCTTCATAGTCTGTAGTGCTTCTATAGGGTTAGCCTGTATTTTTTTGAGCTTTAGTAAGGGAAGAATGTTTTTGAGGGTGGTTTTTCTATTAAGAATTACCTGGTGTGCACTAATATTTATGGCGATTATTTTGTGGCGTGATGGGATGTGAGTAGTTTCTATTGTCATAGAAGTCGGTTCCTTTATTTTTTTATTCTAGGTAGTTATCAGTTTTTATTTCCCACATTCACGCAGCAAGTGCAACGTAGGCCTCGTGAGGTGACAAAAAGTTAAGACATTTTCTGGGACGGTGATTTAGCTTGTCTTGGATAATATCGAGGTGTGATTGAGAAAGCAACGCCAAGTCAGTTTTTTTGGGATAAGTTCTACGAATGAGACCAATGATTTGTTCGACAGAGCCCTTTTCCCAGATGTGGTAGGGTTGGCAGAAAAAAGAGAGGGTATTGAGGGCATAATTGACAGCTTCCAGGGTTATAAGCGAAAGAAAGTGCCAGGGTATAGGTTTCTTTTGATTTTTTTTGTTGAGTAGAATCTTTGCTCGAAGTTTATATTTTTCCTGTGATAAACTAAAAATCATATGAAAACTCTCACCGTTGCCCTCATCCAACTCAAAACAGGAACCGATATCGTCCAAAACCAAGCCGTTGCCCATCGTCTCATCAAAGAGGCCGCTAAAGCCGGCGCGCGATTTATTCTCTTGCCCGAAGTCTTTCACTATCGTGGGGACAGAGGCAGAGTTCTCGAAAACGCCGAAGTGATTCCCGGTCCAGCAGTCCTCCCTCTCATGGCCTTCGCGAAAGAGTGTGACGTCTGGATTTTGGGTGGCAGCCTGTGCGAAATCGGACAAGCGACGCACAAAGTGTACAACACCTCCGTGCTCATCAACCCCCAAGGTCACGTACAAGCTACCTATCGAAAAATGCATTTATTCGATGCCATCGTTAACGGAAAACCCATCCGGGAATCTGATATTTTTTTGGCTGGGGACATGCCTGTGATGGCAGATGTGGATGGTATTTCAACAGGCTTAAGTATTTGCTACGACGTACGTTTTCCCGAACTCTATCGCCACTATGCTGCACTCGGCGCCAAGATTTTGTGTGTACCGTCTTCTTTTACAACCCCCACCGGCAGTGAGCATTGGGAAGTATTGTTACGGGCACGTGCCATCGAAAATTATTGCTACGTACTTGCTCCCAATCAAGCCGGTATAGGTGCGTGTGATGTGCCCACATTTGGAAACAGTATGATTATTGATCCTTGGGGAAAAATAGTGGCGAGAGCCAGCGAACATGATGAAGAAATTGTCATGGCAACATTGGATTTTAACCACTTAGAAAACTTGCGGGCGCGATTCCCAGCCTTAAAAAACAGACGACACATTTCACAAGGTATCGAGAACGGATTTGATAGTGGCATATAACCATGGACTAGTGCATATCCGAAATAGTACATGACACCACCCCGCCCTTCGGGCACCCCTCCCCATTTTGACAAATGGAGAGGAGAGCCTAAACGGTGCAATCTTCACCCTCTGTGTGCGTTAGCGCGGAGAGGGTCGCACGTGAGTGCGGGGTGAGGTGGATTGAGAATTTGACTATATTTGATAGTGGCATATAACCCAATCGTTGATTATACTAAATGCCACTATGGCACAAGATTTTTCTCGTAAAATTATACAAAATATCCAGCCCTACATACCGGGAAAATCCATCGCAGAAGTTGCCGAACAAACCCGGCGTACCGACATTATTAAACTAGCCTCAAACGAAAATCCATTAGGTGCGTCTGTTACTTGGGATCGCTTGAAAGAGAGTTTTGAAGATATTAATCTATATCCCCATCAAGCCGCATCGCCCTTAGTTTTAAAACTCTGCCAACACTGGAACGTGACGCCACAAGAAATCATTCTTGGAAATGGCAGCGATGAAATTATCCAACTCCTGACACAAGCCTATCTCAATCCTGGCGATAATATTATCACTAGCATGCATACGTTTTCTGTATACGAAGCCACCACCCAAATCATGGACGCCGAAATCCGTACTTTGCCAATGCGAGAGTACACCATCGATCTAGACGCCATGCTCACCGTTTTAACTGACAGCACCAAACTCATTTTTATCGCCAATCCCAATAATCCAACAGGGACTATTATCACCCACCAGCCCCTCGTAGATTTCTTGGAAAAAATGCCAAAAAATATCTTAATTGTTTTAGACGAAGCCTATGCCGACTACGCTACACATACCGACTTTCCTCGCACTATCGAACTGATGAAAACCTATGCTAATCTCGTTGTTTTGCGTACATTTTCAAAACTCTATGGACTTGCCGGATTACGCATCGGTTACGGTATTGCGCATCCTACTGTGATAGACGTTTTGCAAAAAATTCGTCCGCCATTTAATGTCAATTCTCTGGCATTGGTCGCGGGGGCTTTGGCTTTGGACAATCATGCGCATGTCTCCAAAAGTAAAGCGCTTAACGAATCAGGTAAACAATTTTTATATGATGAATTAGATCGTCTTAAACTGATTTATCTCAAAACAGAAGCCAATTTCGTCTGCATCTTTTTACCGATACTAGGCAAAGAAGTCATGCAGATTTTACTCCAAGAAGGCATTATTATCAGACCTCTCGAAAGTTTCAATATGCCCCATGCCATTCGGGTCACGATCGGACTTCCCGAGCAGAATCTTCGTTTTATCACAGCACTAAAAAAGGTACTTAAGCGATGAAAGAAACCAAACAAACTCCACTCTATGACACCCACGTCCACTTAAAAGCCAAAATGACCAACTTTGGGGGCTTCGACATGCCCGTTTGGTACACCAACATTAAAGACGAACACCTGGCCGTACGAAATTCAGCCGGCGTTTTTGATATTTCCCACATGGGTGTTTTAAAAATCACCGGTGAATCTGCCTTCGAATCCCTCCAGCGCCTCACCTGTAACGATGTAAATAAATCCAAAAATGGCCACATGATTTACAATATGATGCTTACAGAAAAAGGCACCATTTTAGATGATTTAATGGTAGGGGAGCTCTCAGAAAAAACCTACATCGTGGTCGTAAATGCATCAAACGCTGAAAAAATACTTACATGGATGACTCCTAAATTAAATGCGGGCACCTACATCGAAGACCTCACCAAAACCCATGGCCTTTTGGCTGTGCAAGGTCCAAAAGCAGTAGAGCTATTATCCAAAATCACACAAAAACCTCTAGGTGATCATCCACGATTCTCTCTCTTTAAAGAAACCTGGATGGGCGTAGACTGTCTCTTCATGCGCACAGGATATACCGGCGAAGATGGCTTCGAAATCTCTATTCCAAGCGCCTCTTTATTAGATCTTTGGACAGAGTTAATGGACAACGGCATCACGCCTTGTGGTCTGGGAGCAAGAGACACGCTACGTCTAGAAGCCGGACTCCCGCTCTACGGACAAGAACTTTCCGAAGAAATCACGCCCCTCATGACCCGTTATAGTTGGGTGGTAAAATTCACGAAAGACTTTATCGGAAAAACAGCTTTAGAAAACTTAAAACTGACCGAACAACCTTACACAACCGTGGGTATACAAATGAAGGAGCGCGTCATTCCAAGAACCGGTTATGCGATTAAAGAGGGCGGCCAAATTACATCGGGAACATTATCTCCTGTTCTGGATATGCCCATTGCAATGGCCTTAATCCCGCCACAACATGCTATACTCGGCTCGGTCATTTCAGTAGAGATTCGCGGTAAATATCATGCTGCAACTATTGTCCCTATCCCATTTATTTCACTCAAAAGGAGTTAAGAACATGTCAGTCAGAGCACTTATGATACTTGCTGAAGGATTTGAAGAAATTGAAGCCCTAGCGGTCGTCGACATTTTACGCAGAGGCCTCGTCAAAGTGACGCTTGCCGCACTGGATTTTAAATTAGTTGATGGCGCTCATGACATCATGATCAAAGCCGATTGTTTATTAGAAACATTGCCCGAATTTGATTATGACATGATCATTTTGCCTGGCGGATCAAAAGGTACGGACAATCTGCAAGACAGCGAAACCGTTACCAATTTAATCAAACGTTTTGATGTAGAAGGAAAATGGATTGCGGCTATTTGTGCAGCGCCCCGTATTCTAGATCACATAGGCCTTTTAAAAGGTAAAAGAGCTACGAGCTATCCCGAATCAAAAGCAGAAATGCATCATGCTACGTGGGTTGATGAAGCTGTTGTAGTAGACGGAAAAATTATCACAAGCCAAGGACCTGCAACGGCACTTGAGTTTGGATATAAATTGTTAGAAGTGCTCAAACCAGAGCATTTGGAAGACATTAAAAAAGCGATGTTGTTTATTAGATAAGAGATCACCCCGCCCGGCCTTTAAAGAAAATTTTCTGGGCTGTACGTAATACTCACCCTCCAAACCTCCCTCTCTGTAAACAAAGAGGGAGGCTTTTGTATTTCTAAGCTACTCTTTTTACTCTTGGGAACTTGATAATAGCGTATACATTCTCCCCTTCTTTCGGAGAGAGAAGGGGCTGGGGGATGAGTATTAAAAAAAGACCAGATACGCTTGTCTTACCCCGAATGACCTGCCCATTTCTCAGGGGTAAATGTTTTTAGGGCTACTGCGTGTACTTTTTCTTTAAATTGTTCTTTTAGGGCATTCATCGCAAGTTGGTGTTGCCTTACAAGTGGCATTCCCACGAAGCTAGGGCTAATGACAATCGCCTGAAAATGCTCGCCATCAGGGTCGTGCACATGCACTTCCGCATCAGGCAATACCAGTAAAATTGCCGCTTTAATTTCAGCTGATAAAGACATCAGTCAACCAATCAATAATGTCATCAGATTCATAAATCGCAATGCCATCCGCTACCAAACAAGGCACCTGAGATTTGCCGCCAATCCCAATTAACTCATCCCGTGCTTTCGAATCTAGCCGAATATCTTTTTCGGCAACTACAAGATTGTTTTCTTGTATAAAACGCCGAACCTTTTGACAAAAGGGGCAGGATTCAAAATGATATAAAACAATAGAGTCGTAGGTTTTCATGAGAAACCCAATTATGCTACACTGGCCGCAGCTTGTAAATAAAAGGAGCATCCTCTTGTCACAACCACAACGCCTACCGGACTGGTTTAAAAAATCCAGAAGCAAACTAGACGCTACTCGCGCACTCTCCAAACGGTTAGAAGCCGAAGTCCCCAACAGTATCTGCCAAGAAGCCCGTTGTCCCAACCGATCCGAATGCTTTGCAAAAGGTGTTCTTACGTTCATGATCTTAGGTACTACGTGCACGAGAAACTGCGGATTTTGCAGCGTTGCTTTCGGAAAACCACTTCCACCAGATCCCAATGAAGTTCAAAAAATTTCCCGCTCCGTAGAACGACTAGGTCTCAAATTTGTCGTCCTCACTTCACCCAATCGCGATGACTTACCCGACGAAGGTTCTGGCCATTATGCCACGATCGTTTCGACACTCAAGCAACAATACCCCGACATCAAAGTCGAAGTGCTCATACCTGATTTCAAAGGCAAACTAGAGCCTTTGACAACGGTCGTGAATTCGGGCCCCGATGTCGTCAATCACAATTTAGAAACAGTTCCGTCTCTCTACACCAGCGTCAGAAAAGGCTCGCTTTATAAACGATCGCTAGATGTTCTTAAAAACATTAAAGCCATCAATCCTCAAAAACTCACAAAAACAGGTCTCATGGTAGGCTTAGGCGAAACCAAAGACGAACTCCGTGCCGTATTTGCAGATATCAAAGAAGCCGGCGTCGACATTCTTACACTGGGTCAATATCTCAAGCCCGACAAAAATAATTTAGACGTGGAGCGTTATTATACGCCTGAAGAATTTAAAGAACTCAAAGCAGATGCAGAAGCGGCAGGCATTCGCTATGTTTTTTCAGGTCCGTTAGTACGAAGCTCCTATCTGGCCGATATCGTTTTCGAAGACCTCTATGCTCTCTCTATTTAGCGCAATAATTTTCACCTATTTACTGTCGTCGATTCCCTTTGGTCTTGTCATTGCAAAAGTAAAACATGTGGATCTCAGAGCGTCGGGATCAGGTAATATCGGTGCCACAAATGTCTATCGCGCCATGGGACTAAAGCCTGCACTGATCGTCTTTGCTTTAGATGCAATAAAAGGCTTCATCACAGTTTATGTTGCCACACAAATTTTTCTAGATCCCAGCATTCATATTCTTATGGGTATCGTCGCAATTGCCGGGCATTCGCTCAGTATTTTTGTAAAATTCAAAGGTGGAAAAGGTGCGGCAACCGGAATCGGTGTACTAGCCGCTCTCAACCCACTCGCATTCTGTATTTTGTTTCCACTAGCCATCGTCATTATTCTCACAACGCGATATGTTTCAGTCGCAACGCTAACCTGCAGTGCATTAGCGCCACTCTTGCTCTGGATGTTTAATGCACCATGGGAATACAGTGCCTTTTCTGCTGTTGCGGGCCTATTAATTTGGATTAGACACAAGGCCAATATTCAGCGATTAATTAAAGGGATTGAGAATAAAGTTTAAGCGAAGAGAAAGCCCCCTCCCCCTTTAGGGGGTTGTGGGGCTTTCTCTTTTTTATAAAGTGCCATCTTCCCAATATAACCACCAACCACGTCTGGTATCAACGTCTCAATAGACTCTGATTTCAAAATCTTTTCCCGAATTTCAGTCGACGAAACAGGTACTGTCTTTCTGTCTATCACCATCAATTTTACCTGATCAATTAAGTCTTCTGCACGATGCCAACTCTGTAACGTTGCATAGCTGTCACTACCCAAAATCAAATAAATTTCATCTGGCATATACCGTTCCTTTATCTCAGCCACCGAATCAATCGTATACGTCGGTGCATCGCGTTGTATTTCCCAATCACTCACAATAATCGGTGGGGTAGGGGGCAGTGTGCTGACAGCAAGCTTTACCATCTCAAACCGATCTGTAGCCGACGCCACGGTCTTATCTTTGTGTGGAGAGACATACGCGGGCATGACGATAATATATGACAAAAAATCCACCTGTTGTGCCGCGCGGAGGACAGCTAAATGACCCAAGTGAAACGGATCAAAGCTGCCTCCAAACAACGCGATACTAGTACGCTTCTTCTGCACGTGAAACCACAGATATCGTCTTGATTAAAATTTTAATATCCAATAAAAGAGACCAGTTTTTAATGTAATATAAATCGTACTTTAATTTATGATCAGGACGACGTGTTAAAACGGATCTGCCATTGATTTGTGCAAGCCCCGTAATTCCACCTTTTACTTTGTGGCGCAGTGAAAAGTGGGGAAATTCTTTTTCGATCTTTTCTATAAAGAAAGTGCGTTCGGGACGAGGCCCTATTAAACTCATATCGCCTCTCAAAACATTGAGTAATTGCGGAAGTTCGTCTAATGATGTTTTTCTTAAAAACTTGCCAATAGAAATATATCTGTCTTCACTCTTTTCATTGACTAGCATGGGGCCCGTATTTTTTTCGGCATTAGGAATCATCGTGCGAAATTTAATCATGCCAAATGTCTTGTTATCTTTTCCAACACGTTCTTGGACATAAAAAACTGGGCCATCAGGAGACACCCATTTAATAGCAACTGCAATCGCAAGAAAAATAGGAGAGAGCAAAATCAAGCCCATAAGTGAGCCAATTTTATCCATAAGCCATTTCATCATGCGTTCAATATATAAATTGTTAACCGTTACTTGTGTGATAAAAGGGATGCCATCAAAATCCTGACTATGAATGGCACCAGGCATAAAAACAGCCGCACTAGATAGCATCCATAAATCTACTTCTTCACGATCGCAATAGCTCACTAAATCACTCAAAAAAGCAGGGTCTAAATTAGATTTTGTCACAAAAATAACATCTGCCGAATACATCTTAAATGTATCTGGTCGGCCTAAAAACTTAAAACCATCACGTAAATGAAAATGTATTTTTTCGGGAGGCGCCTCATCCAAGGACCCTACATAGCTTAAGGCTAAACCCGGATACAAGAAAAATTTTTCAGCCACATCTTGTCCAAACGCATCTGCACCAATAATAAGTGCCTCACGTGTTCCTATGCCTTTTTTTAAGAAAAAAAATTCTAGACGATGAATAAATAAATGCACCATCATCGTCAAGAAAATGCCACAGAAAAGGGAGTACATAATCACATAGCGAGACCCAGGAAAAAACTTAAACAAAAATGTGATCACCATGATTTGAAGTGTTGCCAAAATGGCGCCTTTAATTATGCGAAGAGACTCGTCCAAAAAAGGCATGAAGCTGGCTTCTAATTGATACACGCCCACAAAGTAGAACGTACTAACCCAGACCAAGACAATCAGTCCACTCACAGATAAATAAGGCTCAATTTGTGTATGTGTATAAATTTGCGCCACGTGAATAGAGAACGCATCAAATAGAAGCTTCCCTATCTTAAATTTGAGGATATATGCAAGGGCAACAGCAAGTGGAATGAGTGCGCAATCCACTGCAAATCGGAGCCATTTAAAATAAGTCAAAAATTTATTGCGATGTTTCAAAACTCAGCTCTCAAAGGCCGATCCATTAAGCTTGAGATTGCTTCTTTGGGAGATTTATTTTTATAGAGCATGGCGTAAATTTCAAACAAAATGGGGAGATCTAGTTGTTTCTTTTTAGCCATATCATAAATAACGCGTGTTGTTTTAACCCCTTCAGCAACGACGCCGCCTAAGCTATCGAGGGCAAGATCTAAATCGTGATGCTTTGCAATTGCTAGACCCACTCGAAAATTTCTGCTTTTGTCAGAAGTGCAGGTTGTGATCATGTCTCCTAGACCAGATAGCCCAGTAAATGTAATTGACTGTGCTCCAAAATGGCGTCCAAAGCGAGACATTTCTTGCAGGCTACGGGAAAGTAATAGTGATAGCGTGTTTTGTCCAAAGCCAAGGCCTACTATACACCCCGCAGCAATCGCTATGGCGTTTTTAAACACGCCCCCAATTTCAACTCCTGTCACATCAGACGATGTATAAATCCGAAAATAATGATTGCTCAAACAGGCCTGAAAAAATTGAGAGATATTCTCTGTATCAGAAGCCACAACGCTAGCGCTTGGAAGTTCTTGTGCAATCTCTATTGCCAAATTGGGTCCAGATAAAATCGCAAACGGATACTCAGATCCCAATACAGAACGACAATAATCAGAAATAAAAACCTGATCTCGATTTTCAAGTAAGCCCTTACCAATACTCAAAACAGGCTGCCCTTTTAGAAAAGGTTTTACGCGCTCTAATATATCTATATAAGGAGACGCGACCCCAAGTACAACGGCGTCAACATCAGCCAACGCTTTTTCTAAATTACTTGTGGGTCTTAGCGTTTCAGGTAACTTAACCCCAGGCAATAAACCCAGTGCATGTGTCCGAGAAATATCTTGTGCCACTTCTTCGGAATGGCACCATAATCTAACCTCGTGTTGATTATCCGTCAAAATTTTCGCAACGGTCGTTCCCCATGCCCCACATCCTAAAACAGCTATTTTTTTCATATCTGTTTATTATCCCCCGATCGTGTAAATTCATCAACGGCCTTAAAAAAATCCTGAGGATTTTCTGCATGAAGCCAATGACCCGCGCGCTTAATTTCAATAAAGAAGGCATGTGGAAAATAGCGATAGATATCAGGCTTGTCCGAGTCCAAAATATAGTCAGAAGTTTCTCCTCTTAAAAACAATGTGGAAACTTCAAGGCCTTCACGTAACACGGGGGCATCCAGAATTTTTAGGTATTCATTCTGAATAGCAGGAATATTTAAAAGCCATACAAAATCGGTCTCGGTTCTACGACGGCTTTTTAATAAAAACTGACGCAATGACGGCGGCTCTAGAGACGAGACGTCCCTTTTGGACAGAGCCTCTAAAATCTCTTGATGGTGAGGCAAATATCTTTTGGGTGCAATATCCGCCACGATCAATCGAGAGACATCTTCTGGATAATCCGAGCAGAATTGCATCGCCACTTTTCCGCCCATCGAATGTCCCAATAATATAACGGGTCCCAAATTCAAATGCACAATCACTTCATGTACGTCTCGTGCCATCTCCGAATAAGACATCGTTTCCCGATGTGGAGAAAGTCCATGATTAATCAAATCTATAGTGACAACAGTGTGCCGATCAGCAAATTGTTTCGCCAGTGTCTGCCAATTATCTCCAGACCCAAACAAGCCATGTAAAATCACCATAAGCGGTCCGGAACCAAATTGTTTATAAGTAAGCATAATTTACAGTATAGGACAGATTAAAAAGGGTTGCCATTTAAACGAACTATTTCTATAATTCATGCTGGATTTCATTTAATTCACGCTTTTTCGTTCCCCTGTAGCTCAGTGGCAGAGCGCGCGGCTGTTAACCGCGTTGTCGTTGGTTCGATCCCAACCGGGGGAGCCACTTTGAGGTCTAGCATTGATCTTAAAACTTAATGTTCAAATCAAACTGTGCCAACGTTTGTTTGTCTCTGGACCCATTAATTTTATACATGCTGTAAAGATCAATCCCTAGAGTGGTCGTTTTTGAAAGTGCATAGTTGAAAATTAATTCAAAGCCTTGGACATCGGTTGCGCCTCCATAGCAATCAGAATCTGGCAGTGTATCAAGCCAAGCATCTGCACCAAGGTAACGATAACTTAGATTTGATTGCCACTGTCCCATTGTATGGACTGCTTGGTCTCCGAACTTTACTCCAACGATACCGCCCTTGTTGTTTTGGTTTGTGCGGGTGTTTATGACGACTTCTCCAAACGGACGCACAAGTGGCAACCCTAACTGGTCTTTAAAATCTATTTCACCACTCATGACGATTGAAGAAAAATCCTTTTCTAAACCAGATGAACCGACCGTATTTGTTCTAGATGAGTGTTCTAAAGTAAGACCCTTTAAATTTTTGCTTAAATAAAATCCAGCAGCAATACGTGCTTTTGTTTTTTCATTAAACGCCCAATCCATACCCGGTTGTATAGCGAGTAAATAGGGGTTTTTTTTGTTGGAATTAAGCTCATCTAGGATAAAATATCCCGCTGTAATAGACCATTTGAGGGTGGAGTTTATTTTATTGTCAAATCTTACACCGTACCCATCCGGGGTAATATCTGTATCCCACAGGAATTCTGACGGTTCCCATAGAGGATTTTTCATTTTTCCACCGAATAGCATAATTTGATTTGATAATGCATGTTCAATATAGGCATAATCTAGCCGAATGATGGAGGGTGAAAATGAATCTTGAAAAGTTTGATTCCGTGAACGGGGGTCTGTATCGCCTGTTGCAAATCCAAATTTCACTTTGCTTTGTTCTGAAATATCACTTTCTCCACCCAATTTGAATTTAATTCTATTTCTTTCTCTGTTAAAAAGGGATTCTTTTTTTTCGGTTTGGTAGCGAAGTCTAAAGCTTCCTTCTAATTTAAGCATAGATATCACATCTTTATTGTTTGTTTCCGCATATAGGTTTTTAGGGATATTAAGCGTCATCGTTGCTATCAATAGGAAGGGTATATATTTTTGCATTCTGAGTTCCTCTTTTGAATCTATTTTTATGTCTATGCAGCATATCAATTCTAATAGAACCACTAACGGTTGTTAATAGCATATTTCTGGTTTTTCGATTTCTTTTTGGCTAAATCCTCATCACCTGCAAGTTACATACTAGAGACAGGGCGTTCTTTTTCGGGAAGATTATTGATGGGCATATGTGCTATTCGGAAATAGAGATATTTGCTAAACAATGCTGGTTGGAAATTCCAGAACATTTTCAATTTGTTATCTTGGGGGAATGGGTGATTATGCCAAATCATGTGCACGGGATTATATTTTTTGAGAGGATTGGGGCTCATAACGCTCCAAATATTGAAACGCAAGAGAAAGAGACGAAAGATATTGCGTCTCTACAGATCTACCCATTTTTTGATATCATTTCAATCATCAATGAAACTTTCAATCATCATTCCCTGTTACAATGAAGCGGTCACGATTAAGCAAGTGATCTTCCGTGTTCTCGCAAGCGACACAACTTACTTCGAAAAAGAAATCATTGTTGTTGATGATGCTTCCACAGACATAACCTATCAACTCTTGGAAGACTTCCCCAATATAAAACTCATTCGGCACACAGACAATCAAGGAAAAGGTGCCGCTATTAACACGGGATTGAAAGCCGCAACCGGAGACGTCCTCCTCATTCAAGATGCCGATTTAGAATACGATCCCAATGACTATGCGGCATTACTATTGCCTATACAACAAGGCCGTACCAATGTCGTCTATGGCTCGCGATTTCTACATAAAAAACCCTACAAAGGTCTTTATTTTTGGCACGCGGCGGGGAATCGAATTCTGACTTTATTATCCAACTTCTACACCGGCCAATCTCTCACAGATATGGAAACCTGTTACAAGGTTTTTACAGTATCAGTTTACAAACTTCTAAATATTCAGGAAAAAAAATTTGGTGTAGAGCCAGAAATTACTGCCAAGCTTGCGAGGCTTATGCTGCCTATTATTGAAGTCCCTATTTCATACAACGCAAGAAGCTTTGAGGAAGGTAAAAAAATCGGATGGCGTGATGGCCTGCGCGCGATGTGGTGCATTATTTACTATAATAAATTTGCTAAAATCATATGACAAATTACGTTAGTCGTGGCGGTGATAAATTGGCGGGTGCCCATGAAATATTTAAATTCGATATCCAAGATAAAGTAGCGCTCGACGTCGGTGTATCTACCGGCGGCTTTATGGATTTTCTGTTAAAAAATGGCGCACGCTGTGCCATGGGAATTGACGTCGGATACGGGGACGTAGACTATCAATTACGCATCGATCCACGTGTTGTGCTTTTCGAACGTACCAACGCACGCCTCGTCACCCGTGACATGTTGCTCACGCATCGCGGATGGAAAGGTAAAGCCTTAAAAGAAAATGCAGCCGACCTTTTATCCGATATTTCACTCGTCGTCATGGACGTTTCTTTCATCAGTATTCTCACGATACTTCCGGCCATCTTGCCTTTAATTTCTCCTAGCTCAGCATTGGTTCTTTTGGTAAAACCTCAGTTTGAAGCCAAGCGCGAAGATGTAGGCCCAGGTGGTATTATCAGAGACCCAGCTATTCACCAATCCATCTTAGATCGTATCGACACCAAAGTGCGCGACATGGGGCTAACTATACTAGGTCAATGCGATTCACCTATACTTGGAACCAAAGGCAATAAAGAATTCTTTCTCTATCTAAAAAAGGGACCATGTTAAAAGAACTTACCATACAAAATTTTGCAATTATTAAAACCTGTCATCTGGAATTTTCGGAAGGCTTCACCGTCTTTACCGGAGAAACGGGTGCCGGAAAATCTATTATTATTGACGCCCTCTCGCTTTTACTTGGAAAACCCTCACAAGAAAGTTTTATACAAGACGGAGAAGAAGAGGCCTATATTGAAGGCGTTTTTGAAATTGCTACAACCCGAATTCCAGATGCGCTAGCAGAGTTTGTTTCGCCAGAAGACACGCATCTTATTCTTTCCAGAAAACTCCAGCGTGGCAAACTCAACATCGCTAAAATAAACGGCCAAAGCCTGCCGTTGAAGCAATTCAAACAAGCGGCGTCAGGTCTACTTACTATTGTCGGACAACATGACTACATGACCCTACTCGAACCCGAACAACAAATGTCTTATCTAGATCACTATGGCGGAAAAAACTTGGCACTCGCATTATCCGATTATCAAGACAGGTATCGGGCACACGAAGCTATACGGGCCAAATTAAAAGCCACACAAATGGCCGAAGATGAAAAAGAAAGTCGTCGAGAATTTCTGTCCTTTCAAGTAGAAGATCTCAAGGCCCAGCAGTTTAAGTCTGGAGAAGAAGAAAAATTAGATAGTCAAAAACGCACATTAAAATCACTTCATATTCTAACTTCTCATTTATCAGAAGCAGAAAAAGCGTTGTATACCATACAAACCAAAACGGCTATCGCACAAAAAGCCATCATAGAACTTGAAAAAATAGACCCGTCCTATGCGCCCTTAACAGTAAGACTCGAAGCCCTCGTTCTCGAAGCCCAAGATCTCTATCAAGAAATTGATAGCAGGGCGTCCGACATGAGCGATCTAGATGTTTCCAATTTAGACAATGTAGAAAAAAGGCTCGATACGATTTTTAGGTATAAAACAAAATATAAAGCTCTGACGATCGACGAAATTCTTTCCCGTCTCGATGTACTTACGACAGAGCTGATGGCCATCGATCATCAAGACGAAAATCGTGTTGCGTTAGAATTAGAACTCAAAAAAGAAAAAGAAAGTCTAAAAAAAATCGCCGCTACTCTAACCCAATTACGACAAGACGCGGCACAAAAATTATCCCAAGAAATTATCAAAGAAATGGCTTTCTTGAAATTTGAATCGTGCCAATTCGACATACAAATTCAGACAGATTTTGAGCGACCAAATCTTTTGGGCTGTGATACAATTGCCTTCTATGTATCGACCAATGCGGGATCCAAATCCAAGCTCTTATCGGACGTGGCCTCAGGAGGCGAATTGTCCCGTATGATGTTAGCCATCCGATCTGTTTTTGCCGAACAACTATTACAATTCACCTCTGTTTTTGACGAAATAGATGCGGGAGTAGGGGGCCTCACAGCTATTAAAATTGGAGAAAAACTTCAAGCCCTCTCTCAAAAAACACAGCTATTTTGTGTGACGCACTTGGCACAAATTGCCAAATTTGCCGATCATCACATTGTGATTTCCAAATCAACACAACAAGGACAAACAAGAACCAGTACACAAGTACTCACAAAATCAGAGTGTATTAACGAACTAAAACGCATGGTGGGGGGCGAAGAAATCACCTCACTGTTAGTAACATAAAAAAGGGAGACTCATATGTGCGGTATCGTAGGATATGTCGGGGATAGAAATGTAGAATCAGTTTTATTAGTTGGATTAGAACGCCTTAGTTATCGCGGCTATGATTCTTCAGGTATTGCTATTATGTCAGACGGCGAACTGAGTTCTTGGAAAAAAGCGGGTAAACTACACGAACTGAGTAAAGCCTTAGAAAATCTAACAATTAAAGGCAACTTAGGCATTGGACACACCCGTTGGGCAACCCACGGTCAGCCCACAGAAAACAACGCGCACCCGCATCTTAGTACTAACACCAAAACGGCTATCGTCCATAACGGCATTATCGAAAACTATTCCCTCATCAAAACCAAACTTATGGAAAATGGCTGCGTATTTAGATCTCAAACCGACACAGAAGTCATCGTTCATCTTATCGAATATTATTACGAGGGAAACCTCAGACAGGCTGTCGAAAAAGCCATCGATGATTTGGTCGGCACGTTTGCTTTGGCCGTGGTTTCCGAACATGAGCCGGATAAAATTATCGTCTGTCGAAAAGGCAGTCCTCTGATTATTGGTGTCGGCCAAAACGAACACTTTGTTGCCTCTGACATCAATGCCATTATCCAACACACCAAAGATGTGATCTACCTAGACGATTTAGAAATTGCAGTTATCACAAAAAATAAAATTGAAGTCCAAAAAGTAGGCACTACCCAAATCATACAAAAACCTATTCAACATATTCAGTGGGATCCTATCTCGGCAGAAAAATCAGGTTATGATAATTTCATGCTCAAAGAAATCTTCGAGCAGCCCATTGTTGTTAGAAATATCATGAGTAAAATTGTTCAGCCAAATGGTCATCCTGAGTTTAAACATCTCAAATTTACCAGAGAAGAATTCTCACATGTTACGCGATTTATTATCCAAGCTTGCGGCACTTCTTGGCATGCGGGGCTTGTCGCCAAATATTATTTTGAACAGTTCCCTCGCATTTCAACCGATGTCGATATCTCTTCCGAATTTCGATATCGCCACAAAATAACAGACGGAAAAGAAATCGTTATTGCACTCTCACAATCAGGTGAAACTGCCGATACACTCGCGTGTCTGCGAGAAGCCAAAAGTAAATTTTTTAAAGTTCTCTCTTTTGTGAATGCCAAAAACAGCAGTATGGATCGTGAGTCAGACGGCGTTATTTATTCGTATGCGGGACAAGAAGTGGGCGTCGCCTCCACTAAAAACTACATCGCGCAATTGGTCACAACCTATCTTTTTACGGTCTATCTTTCTCAATTGAGATGGACGATATCAGAAGAAGAATCAACAGAAATGATTCAACAACTCCAACGTATCCCAGAGTACATTGAATCTATTTTAAACCAAGCCGATCACATCAAATCAATCGCTAAAAAATACTACAAAAGCCGAGACTTTTTATTCATCGGTCGTGGCGTCAATTATCCATCAGCTCTCGAAGGCGCACTCAAGCTCAAAGAAATTTCCTACATCCACGCCACAGGCTATCCTGCAGGCGAACTCAAACACGGCCCCATCGCTCTTATCGACGAAAAAATGCCCGTCGTTTGTCTTTGTCCCAACTCCAGTACTTACGACAAAATGATTAGCAATGTCCAAGAAGTCCGCGCAAGAAAGGGCAAGACTATTATCATCGCAACTGAGGGTAATACAGAGGTGGAAGAGTTCGCTGACGACGTCATCTACATCCCCCAAGTCCCGGAAGAGCTCACGCCTATTCTCATCGCAGTGCCATTACAACTTATGGCGTACCATATTGCTGTTTTCTTAGGATGTGATGTAGATCAACCTAGAAATTTAGCGAAGAGCGTGACTGTAGAATAGAAGTTTAAGATGTCTCCAAATATTATCTTAATCGGTTTTATGGGCAGTGGAAAATCGTCCGTGACTCACGCCCTTTCTGCCCTTTCTGGCTATGATTATATAGACACAGATAAAATTATCGAAACCCAAGAGGCGCTCACTATATCCGAAATTTTTTCGCAAAAAGGGGAGACCTATTTCCGGCAAGGCGAGCATCGTTTTTGCCAAACCCTTTCTAGCTATCACAACACGATTATTGCAACAGGCGGTGGGCTCTCCTGCCAAAAAGAAAATCAAGACCTCCTCAAGAAATCTGGCTTTATTGTCTATCTAAAAGCGTCACAAGAAACGATCAATGCCAGATTGAAAAATGATACCTCCCGTCCTCTATTCACACAGCCAGACTTACTTGCCAAAAGAGATCCGATTTATCAACAACTTGCAGACCTCGAAATCGAGACGCAAGACCTGTCCGTCCAAAACATTGCTGAGGCCATTTGGAACACGTATACTAAGAAATATGCGTAAAGAAAATCTTGCTACAGTCATGCTCACCCTAGATGGAAAACGGGACTATCCCATATTGATTGGTTCTGGTATCAGGATGCTTCTTCCTCAACTTCTGACCAACCTTGAAGTGGGCAAACAAGTCGCCATTATTACAAATTCAATCTTAAGAAAAAGTTATGCCAAACCTATAGAAGCCGCACTCACAGAAGCTGGCTACAAAGTAAAAATACTTGAGCTTCCTCCCGGAGAAAAATACAAAAATCTCACTACTGTTTCCCAAATTCTAGACAGCCTACTCTCTCTAAAATTAGAACGAAAAGACACTGTCATAGCACTAGGTGGCGGTATCGTAGGAGATCTATCTGGATTTGTAGCAAGTATCTATTTGCGAGGTATTCATTTCATCCAAGTCCCCACAACCTTGCTTGCCCAAGTAGATGCATCTATAGGTGGAAAAACCGGCGTGAATCATGAAAGAGGCAAGAATCTTATCGGTTCATTTTATCAACCCAAAATTGTTTTGTGTGATACTCAGACATTAGAATCTTTACCCAAAAAAGAAATTCTATGTGGCCTCGCCGAAGTCGTCAAATACGGCATGATTCGCAATATAGACTTATTGGCCTATCTCGAAAAAAATGCCAGAAAATTGGCGCAACTCAACATCTCATCTTGTCCCGAAATCTGGACCCATCTCGTCACAGAATCCGTCAAAGACAAAGCCCACGTCGTTTCAAAAGACGAACAAGAAAGTGGATTACGTGAGACCCTCAATTTTGGACATACCATCGGCCACGCTATCGAGTCCGCGACCGCATACAACAACGCCTATCTCCATGGGGAAGCAGTCGCCATTGGCATGCACGCTGTCTCTCTCATCGCAGTCGAAATGGGGCTTCTTTCTGAAGAAGATCAACAACGCCTTTCAACGTTACTAACCACACTTGGCTTTTCTCTGACACTGCGACACGTGACACTCTCAACGCTTCTAGAAAAATTAACCATGGACAAAAAAGTAAGGAATAAAAAATTACGTTTTATTATGCCAACAGCCATTGGCGCCGTGATTACGCGTGATGATGTGCCTATGGCTCTCATTGAAACGGTTATAAAAAATCTAATAGAAGAGGACATATGATGAAAACAATCTGGGTTTTAAATGGTCCCAATCTCAACATGCTTGGATCTCGCGAAGTCGATGTCTATGGCACACTTACACTTAACGCAATCACACTCTTGTTGCAAGAAAAAGCAAAAGAATTAGGCGTAAATATTGACTGTTACCAAACCAATGACGAAGGCGACTTTATCACACGCGTACACGAATCCGGTTCCAAAGCCACAGGCCTCATCATCAATCCAGGTGCTTGGACGCACTACAGTATTGCCGTCCGAGACGCGCTTGCCTGTATCGACATTCCTAAAATAGAAGTTCATATTTCAAACGTCTATGCACGAGAATCGTTTCGGCATACGTCTCTTATTGCTCCTGTTTGCACCGGACAAATTTCTGGTCTAGGTGTAGACGGATATTTGTTAGCCCTAGAATATCTAGCCAAATGATAGATATTGTTAAAGCAATTATTCTAGGAATCACCGAAGGTCTCACCGAATTTTTACCCATTTCTTCCACAGGACATCTCATCTTGGTCGGACACTGGATCAAGTTTGAAAGCCCAACGTTTGACATCGCTATACAACTCGGTGCCATCCTCGCAGTTATCGTTCTCTACCGCTCTTTTTTCTTTTCACTCCTACCTCCCCAAAACTGGAAAAAGAAAGAAGTGAAACTCATTGCGATTGCTATTGCCCCCGCTCTTATTCTTGGATTTTTGTGTCACTCCGCTATTAAGCACTATCTCTTCGGAACGTTTACAGTCATCATGGCCCTACTCGTTGGCGGCATTATTATGCTTTTGGTCGAACGTTTACTTCCCTACAAACCTACTACAACAGATATTTCAGATATCACCTATAAACAAGCTACCATTATAGGTGTAGCTCAATGCGCCTCTCTCTGGCCAGGCATGAGTCGATCAGGATCCACCATTGTGGGTGGTCTTTTAGCCAAACTCGATTATGAAACAGCTGCTAAATTCTCATTTATTATTTCAGTTCCGATCATGATAGCCGCAACAGGATACGACCTTCTTAAAAGCTATCATCTACTCACCCAATCAGATCTATCACTCATCGGTGTCGGATTTCTTGTCTCGTTTATAGTGGGATATTTAGCCATCGTCACTTTTATTAAACTGTTGGTGCGTTGGAAATTAGCGCCCTTTGCCATCTACAGAATTATCTTAGCAGGCATACTACTTTTGCAATGCTAAGACCCAAGCAATGGATTAAGAATCTCTTAATCTTTCTTCCCGCCATTGCGGCCCACCAACTCAATACGCCTATTCTTATTCCGACAGTTATTGTTTGGTGTCTCATGGCGTCCAGTGTGTATATCATCAACGATCTCTTCGATAAAAAAAATGATCAACGTCATCCCATAAAAAAAAATCGGCCTATTGCCTCCGGAAAAATATCCGGCCAAACCGCAATCACTGTAGCCCTATTTTTGTTAGTACTCACATTTTCGCTAGCCTTTTATACTTCTACAAATCTCGTCGTCATCTGCCTTGTTTACTTGGGCCTTAATATTGCCTACACCACAGTTCTCAAAAAAATTCCCATCATCGACATCGTTATCTTGAGTAGTTTTTATATGCTCCGTATCTTTACAGGAGGGTGGGTTGCTAATATTCCGATTACAAGTTGGTTGCTTTTATTTTCCTTCTTTCTCTTTCTCAGTCTTAGTATTCTCAAACGCTATCTAGAGCTTGCTATCATAGAAGAAACAGGACGTGGATACGCACCGACAGATCGTCTTTTCTTGCAAAATGCCGGACTTTTAAATGGCGGGTGCGCCGTTCTTATTTTTGGATTGTATCTCAATCACCCAAGTATTATCAGCCTTTACAAACACCCCGAATTTCTTTGGCCTATCGTCCCAGTTTTAATGCTTTGGACACTCAAAATATGGCATGGAGCTACTAGCGAAACAACCAACGATGACCCCATTGGTATCGTCCTAAAACATCCCATCACATGGGGCTCTATAGCCATTATTGTAGCGCTCTTTGTAAGTGCTCTATAAAATGTGGTCATCTTGGGGACGCCCATACAATATAGAAACCCCTCTTAAATCTTTTGATCTAACCCGCCCTATAACCTCGCAATTTTTAGCAATCGGAAACAGACGGAGCTACGGTGATTCTTGCCTCATTACGCATGGTCAAGGCTACGACATGTTACATCATAATCATTTCCTAGAATTCAATCCTCAAACAGGTCTTTTGAAAGCGCAAGCCGGCATATTATTTAGCGAAATCCTAACGCTATGTGTTCCCAAAGGCTGGTTCCTTCCCGTGACGCCTGGCACCAAATGGGTGACTCTGGGCGGCGCTATCGCCAACGACATCCATGGGAAAAATCACCACCAAGTCGGCACCATCGGAAACTTCATCCCACGCTTCGGACTCTGGCGTCCAGATACTGGCGAAATAACCTGTAGTCCCACACAAGAAACCGATCTTTTCCGCGCCACCATTGGAGGCCTAGGCCTCACCGGAATAATCACATGGGCAGAAATCCAACTCATCCCCATACAAAGTGCCCATCTCAACGTCGAATGGCTACAGTTTTCTGGAATCGATGCTTTTCTAGAACTTACAAAAGACTCGCAAAACTATCCCTACACCGTAGCCTGGCTCGACTGCTCTCACAAAACAAAAGGCAATGCCACCGCCAGAGGTGTTTTCATCCGAGGCACCCATGCCGTAGAGACGCAAAATATTGCGTCTCTACGGTTAATTCCCCATACAGAAAAAAGCAAAACTATCCCCCTCGACATGCCATCACAACTTCTCAATCCACTCACCGTTTCTCTCTTTAACACCCTCTATTATCACAAACAAATCACTGCCAAAAAACAGCTTCTCCAACACTACGATCCCTTCTTTTACCCTCTCGACCATCTCAACAACTGGAACAAACTCTATGGCAAAAATGGATTCTACCAATACCAATGCGTCATCCCCTTTAAAGACGGAAAAAAACATCTCCAAGAAATGCTCAACCTCATCGCAAATTCCGGATTCGCTTCCAGCCTTTCCGTTCTTAAGACTTTTGGATCTATCCCATCACCAGGACTCTTGTCTTTCCCCCAAGAAGGCATCACCCTCTGTCTAGACTTTGCCAATCGGGGAGATAAAACCCACACGCTCTTCATTCAGCTCGACGCCATCGTCCTAGCGGCAAAAGGACGACTCTATCCCGCAAAAGATGCAACCATGTCACCAGAAACATTCAAAACTTGCTATCCAAATTGGAAAGAATTTAGCCGCTATAAACATCCA
Source organism: Candidatus Margulisiibacteriota bacterium (assembly GCA_009691415.1). Classification (GTDB taxonomy): domain Bacteria; phylum Margulisbacteria; class Marinamargulisbacteria; order SXXA01; family SICP01; genus SICP01. The sequence continues at coordinate 34,730 of SICP01000001.1, read as the reverse complement.
CAAATTACCTCAGATTTTTGGGAGAGAGTCACCCAATGAAATGGAAAGTCAACTTCCATCAATTAGTCTATCTCGCGATTATCGTAGGGTATATTCTGAGCTTTAAGTTTATTCCAATGCAAGATTTTCCTGATTGGTTTTATCAAAGTTGGTTGTTTTCTGGAATGCTTCAAGAAAAAATTCATCTAACAATTCATTCTTACATCGCTCCCAATATCACTACTACCCTCATTCTTGGAGGGCTCTGTTATTTCATTCCACCTTTCATAGCCGCTAAATGTTTTTTGATTTTAGTAAGCATATTTTTATATACGGGTATTTTAGCCTTCCTCCGGCAGTTTCATCCAGATGAATCCGACACCAAACTTCTCATTCCGCTGGCTTTTCTCTGGACATTTAACTTTAATTTTTTCCACGGAAATCTTAGCTTTATATTCAGTCTTGGACTTTGTTTTCATGCTATTGCACGACTACAAAAAAATATGCCAACTTACTTCACACTTTTTCTAACGCATTTCATACTCTATGCCACTCATTTTTTTGGTTGGTTTCTCTATTCTCTCACAACGCTAATACATCTCGCATGGAAAAAAGACATAAACAACATCAGAAAATTTATCGTGTCTTTTAGTCCCGTCATGATTATATTTCTACACTATTTATATACAAAGGAACCCATAACCCCGACGCAAATACCGCATCTATCTTTTCTAAAGCTGTGTTATGAAAAATGCGGCCTAATATTTTTTATCTTAAAACCATTTCCAACATTTAGAGACATTTGGCCCGAAACGTTATGGATTAAAGGTCTAAATTTGGTTTGGTTTTTCGGATATGGTCTTATGGGAATCTATGCTGTCAAATTAGCAAAAGATATATTCAGGAAAGACGAAAGACCGCTAATTATTATAGTCTTAATTTTTTTGTATTTTCTAATGCCCCTAGAGACACATGATGTTGTACGACCAGGAGAACGTCTCTTACTTATGATTCTTTGCTATATTACGACACTCGGTATTCCTGTCTTTAAAAAAATAGACTCTGGTTTCACCTGGCTTGTCGGAGCAAGCTTTCTCATGATACTAATACCCACACAGAAATTTAATGAGGCCATGCAACAAAATGCACCGCTAATGCCATACAAAAAATCAGCACATAATCCCTTTACTGCAAGACCGTATTATCGAGCGATAGAAAACAACAACATGTATCAACGCTTACCCTTTTTTGAAACAGGATTCCTCTCAAAATGAAAAAACATATCACTATTATCGGCGCCACCTCAGCAATCGCAACGTCAGTAGCTAAACGCTACATCCAAGAAAATCCCCATCACCATCTCACCCTTATCTCCCGATCATTGCCAAAACTAGAAACGCTTAAAGCAGATCTCTCCATACGAGGCGGTCTACATATCGATATAGACACTCAGCTCACACCCAAAGAACCTATCGATGTTCTACTCATTGCCACCGGCACGATCGACGACCAAGACGTACAAGACTGTATCGATGTCAACTTCACCCACATTGCTGTGCAATTACAGAAACTCATTCCATTTTTCGAAAAACAACAACACGGTAGCATCGCTGTGATTGGTTCCGTAGCAGGGGATAGGGGGCGTCAATCAAACTATGTCTACGGTTCCGCAAAAGCAGGCCTAGAACGGTATCTAGAAGGACTTCGTCACCACTTTGCGCCACATAAAGTCCATGTACTCTGCATCAAACCGGGATTTGTAGATACCCCCATGACGGCTAGTTTCAAAAAAGGATTGCTTTGGGCTACTCCCGATACGATCGCAAAAGGAATTCTAAAAGCCATCCAGAAAAAAAAATCCACCGTCTATTTGCCTGGATTCTGGAAGGGCATTATGTTTATCATCAAAAACATCCCAGAAGCCATCTTTCATAAAACAAAACTCTAACGCGCCTTAATCACCGCATTGCCTGAAGCAGAACGAATGCGTCGAGATAATTCTTTAAATGTTAAAGGCGCATCACCCGTAGAGCTGCTATCTGTTTTCTTAATTTGTTTGGCAAGCTGCCCAAACGACAAACCGCTTTTGGTGCTAGGGGGAATCGCATGAAATTGAGGACGGAGTACACGACCCGCATCAGGAGGCGTTTTGTCACCAGCCACATTTTTATACCGAAGTGTATAGTCCGAGTTACCCCCGCCGCCGGGTGCATTTGAGGCTCCTTTCTGAAGAATTTGGTTGTATTCATCAGAGGATAACTGCTCTCTTAATTGACCTGATCCATTACTCTTTGAAGAATAAACAGGGTCATCCTGAGCATGAGCCAAAACGCTCATCCCCAATGAGAAACAACACAGAAAAAAAAGTTTATAAAAATTTATAGACATGATCTGAAATGCTTACTGCTCTTAATCGGATAAGTTGATTTTGACAAACTACTCACTTTAACATGATTTAAACTTATTTTCAAAAGCTGCATGACATTAGTATACTGACTTAAGAATCTAAAACAAAATAAGACCGGGATAATGATTATGGAAAAAAAGCTAGCCTCGCGCCTCCTACACCTTCTTTCTATCGCTTCTCCTACATTTCACGAAAGTGCTATTGCCGACGATTTCCAAAAAACAGTGCATGATCAATTTCCTGACGCCCAGTGCAAAAGGCATGAAGACTCACTTATTATCCAATTTCCTGGAGACACTACACTTCCCCACATCGTTTTTGTGGGTCATTCAGACACGGTACCTCCCTTTTTCAAACCTTTTACACAGGACGGAAAAATATTTGGTTCTGGTGCGTCCGATATGAAAGCCGCGCTGGCGTGTTACCTGACACTGTTTGAAACAGCCCTAAAAAAACTCACAGATCACTATCGCATTTCATGCATTATCTATGCCCGTGAAGAAGGCACAACGCTAGAACAAAATGGACTCTCCGGACTTCTCAAAACCTATCCTGACTTCTTTAAATCAATTGATCTCGCTATTATAGGAGAGCCCACAAATAACCATATTCAATTGGGATGTGTAGGTAGCATTCATGCAGAAATCGACTTTATCGGAAAAGCCTGTCACTCCGCTCGCCCATGGGATGGAAAAAATGCACTCTATGAGGCCATCCCTTTCTTACAAGAAATCTCAAAGTTAGAGCCGGTAAAACATACTCTCTTTGGCGTAGATTTTTACGATGTCATGTCCGTCACCTCTACCAAAAATGACTCAGGCAGAACCACGATTCCAGGGAAATGGACGGCCAATGTCAACTTTAGATTTGCGCCAGTCTACTCATTAGAAGAAGCCGTGACCTATTTCAAAAACACGCTTCACTCATTAGGCGCTTCACCAGAAAACATACGCATTATGGATCAAGTTCCTGCCGGATCAGTAATCGAAACCCCTTTATTTAAACAGGTCATATCACAATTAAATCAACCCGTGGAAGCTAAGCAAGCGTGGACCGATGTAGCGCAGCTAACAAGGTTAGGAATTCCCGCATTTAATTTTGGACCAGGCCTCACATCGCAGGCACATCGTCCCGACGAGTATGTCGTGTTATCCGATATGGTAAAACACTGCTCCCTCTTAGAATCACTCACAAAAAGGAAATCATAAAATGGCACATCAGTATGCATTCGCAATAGGATTTAGAAGAAAACGGGGTGATCAAACTCTTGATGTCTATTTTCCAAAAATTTATTTTAATGAACAGCAGCCGATAGTCACAACGCTCTGTAAAAAAATACCAGATCATACATTTTGCCAAACGCTTACCCAAGAAGATCTTACCCTTATAGAAGGCAAGCTGCCTCACGCCAGTCTATTTAAATCACTCCTCACACAGCAACATCCGTATCTTACACAGGACATCGTTCTATTCTATTTACATCAACTAGATCAGCCCGTAGCCACTGCCGAAGAGGGCTATTTTAAATTGCAATTATTATCCCAACGACATGTCAAGCCTCATGGTGTTTCATTAGACGGTATTTTTGGAAAACTCACCAACGTAGCTTGGACAACGAGTGGCCCCATCTTGCCAGAAGATATGCCAGAGCAACGGTTAAAAGCCCTCGCTTCGGGCCAAGAGTTATCTGTCTCTCATGTCGATAAATTCCCGTATCTCGTAAATTATCATATTCCAAGCGGCGTTCGGATCGCATCAGGAAGCCAAGTACGACTCGGGGCCTATTTAGGTGAAGGCACCACTGTCATGCCCGCTGGTTATATTAATTTTAATGCAGGGACCTTGGGAAATGCCATGGTAGAAGGTCGTGTTTCTGCGGGTGTTTTCGTCGGAAAAAATTCCGATATTGGCGGCGGAGCTTCGATAATGGGAACCCTCTCCGGTGGCAATGCCCACGTCATCACGATTGGAGAAAAATGTTTATTAGGTGCCAATTCAGGGACAGGTATTTCTCTCGGATTTGGATGTACGATTGCGGCGGGTCTATATATTTATGCCGGCATGAAAATTAGCCTCTATAACCATGAAAAAGAACCGGTTAATCTCACGGGAGATCGCGTTTCTGAAGGTCAAAACCGCGTCAAAGCCATCGATCTGTCAGGAAGGAATCATCTGCTCTTTATACAAGATTCTCAAACAGGAAAAGTCATTTGCATGACCAATCCAAAAACAATTGCGCTTAATCAAGAGTTACATCAAAACTAAGATCACCCCTGCCAGTTGGGAAAGAGTTACGCGAGAGGTTCTTCTTCTGGAGGTACCAGTGTTGCTAGAACGTCTTTTGGAATATGATCAAAATTGACGACACTGCTCGGATCATTTTTGACAAATTCAAAAGGCTTGCCCTCTTTAATGCTGGCCATAATCTTATTTAGAAAATCAGCTAGCTCTGAGGTTTGATCATCAATAGCTTGGGTCATGTCAGCTAAACATTTGCAGCTATGTTCGGAATGATAATCTGCCGTAAATACACTTAAGCTATACGCAACAATGACGACTTTGTTTTCGATGGCACCCACCTTGGCTTCATCTTTCTTCGGGTCTTTTTCATTTTTTATGCCCTTAAGATCAGAAATCAAACTCATACCATAGTAAAAGAAAGCGCTGGCTTTTATATCCACATCTTCTTTCGTTAATGGGGTGCGCGCACCTACTAATTTTAAGTCATCTTCAAGTTCTGGTGGCAAATGTGTATTTTGTTGTGTCTTTTGCATTTGCTTAATAGATAAAGACACAATTTGTTTCTTCAAAATAGAAGAAATGCCATTCAAATGATTATTCATGCCAGATAGCCCATCAGAAGACGTAGAAGACACGTCGCCTGTGCTACTATCATCGCTTCCGCTGATGTCGCTACTACCTGAGACATCTCCAATAGGTGGGGCTATTGTACTGGCTCCAATACTTGCCGTGGTACTGCTTGAAAAAAGATTTCCACTTAAATTATTTTGTGCTTGTCCGAGAATATCTTGAAAGTTACTGTCGTCTGGTGAGCCGGCTTGGGTCTTAACCCCTTGTCCATCTTTAGAAGATTTGAATAAATTTAATTGTCTGGCAAGTGCAGAACTTAGCGAAGATGAAGCCGATTGACTCATGATTTGGATCCTCCCTTTAATACGAACCTATTTGAAAATAATATCGTGATTACGTAACAATTTCTTGTATTGATGTTTTATGGTCTTATATTTACAATAGAATCAGTATATCTCAAAAAGGAGAAACCCCATCGCTAAGAAAAAACGACGTGACAATGGCAGTAAATTAGCCTTTCAATTTATATATGGCATCTCTGAAGATGGGACAAAACGTACTGTTAGAAAAGACATTTCACCAGAGAAAAAAACATGGGAACAACTAAATGGTTATGATCTTGCCAGACTTTATCTGATGGACTGGTCTTCCGATAAAATAATGTCACATTTTTCAGTAACACAAACGGCAATCACTGAGAAAATCAGGGGCAACTGGATATTGCCTGCTGAAAAAATAGCCAGAAGCGGAAACAAAAGAAGAGTCACGCGGTATAAACCAATAAAAAAACAAAAACCTATGGTTTCAGCGTCGTAAGGTAAACGGCAACACATAAAATATCTTTGGGTTGCATCATTTTTTTCCAGGCTGGCATACCCCGAAGTTCGCTTCCATTAGAAATCATGGAAAGCATTGTGTTGAGATCATGGCCGTATTGTTTGTTCGTTTCTATTAAGCTAGGGGCCTGACCTATTCCTTGTGCACGAAATCCATGACACGAGGCACATTGAATCTTAAATAAAATTTCGCCTTGTTTAATAAAGTCTGTATTGCGTTGAGCGGCTTCTATTTCCACAGAGCTCAAATGCAAAACGGCTTTATCGTCTACTTTCTTAACAAAAGGGCGTAGAAAAAAATAGAAAAGAACAATAACCATTGTTCCCATAATAACAAGCGTCCCAAAGATATGAATCGCAGTAAATTTTTTCCCAAGTCCTAAGTAACGATTATCCACCTTCGGAATTTCCAGAACCCTGTGGTCCAGCTGCAGAGGGGTCTATCGCTTGCTGTAAACTTGCACCTAGCTGAGCTTCTGGGCCTAAAGAGGCTTGTTCTTTAACATCTTTGATTAAATTGTCCATAAATTCATTAGTAGCTAGTTGGGTGAATTGGGACTGAAATTGTTGGCTTATACTATTGGGACTGTATACACTATCCTCACCACCATCATTATTTACGCCGGACATGATTAGTCTCCTATTAAAATTGAATAAGTTGCAGAACCGTATGTATATCGACACTCTGCCAGTGACTATATGTATGGATATTTTATGATGTAAGAAAGGGAAAGTAAAGGGGACTTAAGAAAAGGTCTGAGGTACCAAGGGGGGGGAGGTAAACCAGACCTTTCTTAAGGAAGTCAAATTTTCGATTAATTCCATAGGCAAGGGGGGGGGAGCCTATGGATCGAAAAAATGACTTGGGACAATCTCTTATCCACTTTGAATTATCGGCAAATAATCAAGTAAGTTGCAACGATATTTTGTGGTGGGTAAGGAGGGTAGCTTACCCCGTCAGTAAAACTTTTAATTCATCTAGGTTGATTTGCTTATCAGCCAGGCTATCGATATCAATTAATTCAGAATAGAGCGCACGTTTTTGATCTTGTAGTTCCTGAATTTTTTCTTCAATAGTTCCTTGTGCGATCAACTTGTAGACAAAGACTTTGTTTTGTTGACCCATTCGGTGAACACGGTCTGTGGCTTGCGACTCTGCCGCAGGGTTCCACCAGGGATCTAGGTGTATAACATAATCTGCTGCAGTAAGGTTAATGCCGACGCCACCCGCTTTAAGAGAAACGAGGAATATCGACGCAGTAGGAAAGGATTGGAATCGCTCAATAGCAGCCATCCGGGCCTGTCCTGAAATGGAACCGTCTATACGTTCAAAATTAAAGGCGCGCTCTTGTAACCATTTTTGGACAATATCGAGCATACCTGTGAATTGGGAAAACACGACGACTTTGTGATCTTCTTCAACAAGCTCTAGTAATTTCTCGGTTAAAATTTCAAATTTTGCCGAAGGGATAGCCTGGTTCTGAAGTTCTTTAATCAGTCCGGGATGTGTGCAAACCTGACGCAACTTGAGAAGTGCTGTGAGCATATTAAGTTTGGATGATTTGCCTTTGGCATCTCGAATGCCTTGTTGTGCCGCGGAAAGAACCGTTTTGTAGAGTTTTTCTTGTTCGGGAGAGAGAGGGCATTTTACGATAATCTCTGTTTTCTCAGGTAGAGAATCCAAAACTTCTCGTTTTTCACGCCTCAAAATAAAGGGTTGAATTTTTGTTTTAAGGCGCGCGCGCTGTTGAGGATGATCTTTAATCGCAGATTCAAATTGTGCCCTGTCTCCAAGATAGGCGGGCATGACCACATCAAAAAGATTCCATAAATCTGAAAGATGGTTTTCGATGGGGGTGCCGGATAAGGCCAATTTAAAGCGACCGTTTAGAGCTTTGACGGCTTTAGAAATATGCGTATCCGGGTTTTTTATATACTGAGCTTCATCTATAAAGATGGCTTGAAAGGGTATTTGTGAAAAATAATCCAAATCATTTCGCATAACCCCAAACGAAGTAATAATGACATCTATTTTCTTGAGAGAGTTGAGTTGTTTTTGACGATTACTGCCTCCATAAATTTGGGTCTTAAAATGAGGAAGAAACTTCTTGAGCTCTGATTCCCAGTTGTAAATAACGTTGGTTGGACACACGACTAAGATCGGTGATTCAAGCTCGAGTTGTGACAGAAACGCAATGGTCTGAATGGTCTTGCCTAAGCCCATGTCATCGGCCAAAATGCCGCCAAATCCATTGTGATACAAAAACTGCATCCAATTGACACCATATTGTTGATAGCTTCTAAGAGTCCCTTTAAATCTAGTTCCAGGGATACAGGTGTGTAAACGTTGAAAATGTCGGGTCTGATTGACAAACGTATCCTCACGATCAGAGGTGCCTTTGATGGCCGTCGTTGCAATCATGGGTATCAGTTCTGCCTTTTGGAATTTCCGGCCGACACTAAATGCCCCAAATCCTGCAAGTAATTGGAGCTCTTCTTGGGATTTCCCGGAAACTTTTACATAGCCCTTTTTAGTTTGAATATAGCCTTGGTTTTGTACCAATAACCGCGCAATCTCTTGCAGTGAAATAGCCTGGCCCAAAACAGTGCAGTTGGGTTCAAAATGAAACCAGTTTAAATCACTGGAACTGATGCCAAACTCTAGGTCAACGGCATCCGGATACACTTCGAATTCGGGGACATCTGCGCTGACTTGCCACTTGCGGGACTTTAAAACGGGCACCACTTTATGCATAAATTTGGCGATGTCGCCGGGGCTTTGTAATAAAAAGGGCAGATCATTTTTTTGAAAAAGTTCCATCAAATCCTGTTGATAGATCGCTTCCATATCCGGCATGGTCTGGTGTTGTTTGCCACTGGCTTTGTCTGCAACCGTTGTAACGGTGAGAGACGGATCCATCACAACTTTCCCATATTTAAATCGTAAAATATTGCATAAACTTCCGTTTTCGTAGGAAACATCTAAGACAGGAATGGGCGGTGTAGTTTTTGGTAAGAATGACGGAAAATCTGCCTTGACTTGCCAGTGCACCAATTTTTTGTGTGGCGTATACACTTCCTGTATAAACGAAATCGCTTCGGCACCTGAAAACGACAAAAAGGGCTGATCCAAAAAACGATTAATAAAATGTTCAAATTGCTCCGGTAAATTTAAAATAAGGGTGCCGTTAGAAAATAATACTCGGGTGTCATCCACGTTAAATGTCTGCCAATACAACGGATCTTCTAACCAAATTTCGCGTTCTAAAAAATGACAGCGCAAGCTTTTTAAATTTTGATGATGTTGCCCAACTGAAAAGGTCAGGGGCAGGGGGCCTCCAAAATGGACATCATTTTCTCTCTCACGATACCGCCAAGTGAGCGGAATTTGATGGTCACGTGCACGAACAAAAAAGAGGGCAATGTCAGATTCGTTAGGAATAGCAAAGTAAAACTTAGGACCTATCTGAACTTTCTTAATAAACTTGGCAAGGCTATAACAAAACTCAGATTCTTTGTTTGATAATTCTTTTTCGTGCTCAAAAAGAAATTGAAGTAGGGTCGAGAGCGATAAATTAATAGCCTCGTTTTTAAACATGCCTTCTACCACCAAGAACAACTGTCCCTGTGGGTCAAAGATAAATTCAAATAGGATTTGTAAACGATTAGGCCTCATATTAACGTGTACAGTTTATCTATAGAAAGGAGATTTGGTAAAGTGTAAAGATTCATTCTTAAAAGATTATCAAACTAAAGCTATAATCTAGTAGTCATTAAAAAGGGGCGTCCTTATTCTAGAATCAATTATAACGATAGGCTTAATAGAAAGTGAACTTGCGTTTATAGCTCTTGCCGTGCCTCATGCGACGCTTGTTTCCTTTGATACACCTAAAAAAATACTGACTTGTGATGTCTTAGAAACAGAACTACTTATTATCTGTGATATTGACGCCTATAGAAGCCAAGAAGGACAAGACGCTCTTGCCAATCTAAGTTCTAACTGGACCCTCGTTACGGTGGGTAGAACGAGTCAAATGGTGGTTCTTGTTGAAGGCCTTAAAAAAGGTGTGTTTGACTATTGGAACAGACCCCTTTCAACGGCGCTTATTACTTTTTTTATGAAACGATTTTTTGCACACCTCTCTATCAGAGATAAAACCCAAGCGTTATCACGCAAACCGCGACTGCTAATCGTTGAAGATGAAGAAGATAGTCAACAACTTTTAGCAGCTTTTTTAGGGGGGGATTTTGATATTTCAATTGCGGGTACTTGTGAAGATGCGGCACGTTATTTTTCAGAAGATATCATCGATCTAGTCTTAATGGACGTTTGTTTGCCTGATAAAAGTGGACTAGAGTTCTTGGCGCAAATTCAGCCAACACACCCTGAATGTGTGGTCATCATAATGACGGCCTATTCGGATAGTGACGTGCTGGATAAAATTTTTGCGAGTACGGCTTTTGATTTTTTGCCAAAGCCCTTCTTATCTTTGGATCTTAAAAGTACGTTATCTCATGCAAGTCGATACACTCTATTGCGTTAAAACTGGAAAACTGAGCGTAAACGCGGTGCCTTTTCCACTCTCTGATTGGACGTTAACGATACAGTCGTTTTCTGCAAAAATCTTGGTGCATAGCGAAAGTCCCAAACTGATATTTCCTCGCTTCGTCGTATAAAATGCCTCTAAGATTCGGGGTGGTTTTTCTGTTGGAATCCCAAGACCTGAGTCCTCGATTACAAGATCAACATAAGGCTTTTCCTCTCTTATCGTTTCTGTTGTAGTAAGACGCAAGAATCCGTATCAACCTTGGGACTGTGGGACTGTTGCGAAATACAAGTTTAAGCAGAAAATAAAAAACCCGCGTGAGCGGGTTTAATAATTCCTCTATAGTGTTGGTAATGAGACTAACACGGAGGAATCAAATGGCATTTTACGACATAGATTTAAAAGATCAAGTGGCAGAAAAACATAAGCAATAGACGATTAAAAAATCGTAGAATTTACAGCCCCCATAGAAAAAGTGATGCGCTGCAAATAAGAGTGTCCAAGATGGAGTATTGCTAAAAGTTCAAAAAAAATCCAAAAAGCGATACTCAAACAAAGTGCAGAGTAATAACGATTTTCTTGGGTCGACGATAAGTACATAAAAATATTAATCATGACGTCTCCAAAGTCTATAGTTATAATAGCAATGCCCCTACTTATGAAAAGACCACTACACATTATATTGGCTCAGAAAAATCCTGTCATTGGAGATGTCGATGGTGCTATTGAAACGATTGCATTAACCTTGGCCCTGGTTTCAGAGACTGCTGATTTAGTCGTATTTCCTGAGCTATTTTTAACGGGCTACCCTCCACGTGATTTCTTGTATGAATCGACTCCAAAAATTTCCGAGCTAGAATCTCTATCGAAACGCTGTCCAGAGACGGCCTTTATCGTGGGACTCCCCTATAAAAAATGGAACGGAGCTGCCTTTTTTTACCAAGGAAAATTACAGGGTGTCCAAGGGAAGCAACTGCTTCCAAACTACGATGTCTTTGACGAATCACGTTATTTTGAACCCGCCCAAGAATCTCAGCTATTCGAATTAAAAAACCATAAAATTGGTATCGCTATCTGCGAAGACTCCTGGGCACAAGAAATACCAGGATATCCAACAGATCCTATCAAAACGCTCTGCCAAAAAGGTGCCGATCAAATTATTATTATCATGGCCTCTCCCTATGAAATAAATAAGCCTGAAAAACGAAATAAAATTATTTTAAATCATATCAAAAAACATGGGATTCCCATCGCCTACGTCAATCAAGTCGGGGCCAATGACGAACTCATATTCGATGGATCTAGTGCTGCATTTGATGCTGCCGGCACCTGTTTAGCAAAGGGCCCGTTTTGCCAAGAAGCCCTTGTCGCTGTTCCGTCTAAACGGTCCGATTCTGAAGAAAATTTACTAACAGCTCTGGCTTTTGGTATCCAAGAGTATGTTCGTAAAACAGCCTTTAAAAAAGTATGGGTAGGTCTTTCCGGCGGCATTGATTCTGCAGTAGTCGCAGCACTCGCTGTAAAAGCTTTGGGCCCAGAAAATGTCACGGGGCTCACTATGCCGTCAGCCTATTCGTCTACAGGAAGTTACGAAGACTCATACCAACTCGCAAAAAATCTTGGTATCCGCTGCGAGACACAATCCATCACAGACATCTTAAACGCCTATCCAAAATGCGAAGGTCTCGTCGAAGAAAATTTGCAGGCCAGAATACGTGGCAACTTATTAATGGCACGCGCCAATCAGACCGGATCTCTCGTCCTCACAACTGGAAATAAAAGCGAATTTGCCGTCGGATATTGTACGCTTTACGGCGACATGTGCGGGGCGCTGGCACCCATCGGCGACCTCTATAAAACCCAGGTATACGTACTGGCTCATCAACTCAAAGTAATTCCAGAAAATATCTTAACCAAAGCCCCCTCCGCAGAACTAAGACCCGGACAGCTAGACCAAGATACACTTCCTGCCTACGAAATCTTGGATGCCATTTTGACCCATCACATCGAAAATCTAGAGACGTTAGAAACCCTCGTCGCACGTGGCTATGACCCTGAAACCGTGCGCTGGGTTTTGAACGCCGTCAAACAAAATGAATACAAACGTTTTCAAGCCCCTCCCGTTTTAAAAGTAAGTTCCCGCGCGTTTGGATCTGGACGCAAAATGGTACTCACCTCCAAAAATATGTATACTAAGCCAAATGTCATTTTTTAGCTCACTTGGACAGCGTGTCCTCAATTTTGTAACGGCCTGGGGAGATGTAACCATTCTCACAGGAACTGTTCTTAAAAGGTGTATCACGCGACGGGGCTATTTTGGTCGCACCATTACCCAAATGATTTCGCTAGGTATCAAGTCTCTTCCGATTACCTTACTCACCTCTACATTTGTAGGCATGTCCTTTTCGGTACAAATCGTAAAAGAATTTTTACGCTTCGGCGCAGGAGAAATGATTGGGGGCATCGTCGGGTTGGCCATGTGGCGCGAGTTGGCACCCATGATGACAGCCGTAGTGGTGGCCGGTAGAGTAGGCGCTGCTATTTCCGCAGAAATAGGCACGATGAAAGTGACTGAGCAAATCGAAGCCTTAGAAGCCATGTCACAAGATCCCATCGATTTCCTAGTCATTCCGAGAGTATTGGCGTGCACACTCATGATGCCTTTGTTGGTGGGTATGGCAGATATTGTAGGATTTTTAGGCGGGTTTATTGTGGCTATTTCTAGTAACAGAGTTAACCCCTATGCCTATTTTGATGCCGCACAAAAAATGCTGTATCCCCTCGATATTTACGGAGGTCTTTTTAAAGCTATTTTTTTCGGTTTGGCCATTTCTCTTATTAGTTGTTACGTCGGACTCAACGCAAAAGCCGGGGCAAAAGGGGTAGGGGAAGTCACCACAAAAGCCGTCGTCTTTTCACTTATCGCTATTTTTATCTTGAATTATTTTCTCTCCGTGGCGATTTACTAACCATGATTACACTAAAAAATGTCACAAAATCGTTTAATGGAAACAGCATCGTGAGGGGTATTGATTTATCAGTTTCGGAGGGGGAGCGCATCGCCATTATTGGCCCCTCTGGATGTGGAAAAAGTACGCTTCTACGATTATTGATGGGATTACAACAAACCGATACCGGCCAAGTGTGGATAGATAACGAAGACATCACTCAGATGGATATTAAACAACTAAGGCGCATGCGCACAAAATTTGGCATGCTATTCCAACACGCTGCACTATTTGATTCCATGACTGTCGGAGAAAACGTCGCTTTCCCCTTGCGCGAAATCTTGCATTTGCCAGAAGCCGAAATCCAGGCACGTGTTAAAGATAAATTGTTGTGGGTAGAGATGTCAGGAAAAGAACACCGCATGCCCTCCGAATTATCAGGGGGACAACAAAAGCGAGTCGGATTAGCACGTGCCATTGCGTGTGATCCCAAAATTATTTTATATGACGAACCAACGACTGGACTCGATCCCATTCTATCAACCAATATCGAAGACCTTATTGTGAAACTAAATAAAGAAAGCCATACAACGTCTATTATTGTGACACACCAGATTTCAACTATTCTTCGAACAGCAGACAAGATATACTTGATGCGCGATGGCGTATTGCTGCCGCCAGAAACACCCGAAAGTATACAAGAATCTCAAAATCCCTATATTAAAGAGTTTATCAGCGGAGGATTGGCCAGCTAATGCAACAACGTCAGGTTTGGATCGTAGGACTTAGTTCTTTTATTATGGCACTTTTAATCGGTTCCCTGATCATTTGGAAGAGTGGCGTCATGTTACGCGCAACTGGATTTGAACTCATTGGCGAATTTAATACGGTTAACGGCCTATTAAAAGGTGGAGACGTGCGATATCGCGGATATCGTGTGGGACGCGTTGCCGAAATTGTTCCTGGCCCCGAAACGATTCGCGTCTATTTTTTTGTAGAACCTGGCACAAGAATTCCGGAAGGATCTCAACTTAAAGTTATTTTTGATGGCTTAATTGGCGAAAAATATATTGCCATTGTCCCACAACAAAACACCTCAAAAATGGTGGGGCCACATGCCGTTATGCATGGATATTCCACATCCGGATTAGCTGATTTTGTTGATGTGGGCACGCAAAATCTAGAAGAGACAAAAGCCATTTTATCTAGTCTTCGTCAAATTCTGACAGCACCAGAAGTAGGCGGTGCGATGAGAAATACCCTCTTACAGCTAGAAAAAATTACCACAAATTTAGCAACCATCACAGAGACGTCAAAAACAGGCGATTTAAAAGAAATCGTAGAAAATATCCGTGCGATTTCAGAGTCCCTTCGTAAAACCTCCGATACCATTTTTGTAGACGGTAAAATGGGAAATCAAGTCAATGATCTTGCCAAATCTTTAGCAGAAACAATGAAAGACCTAAAAGAAATTTCAGGGCAAATCAAAGACCGAAAATTAGTAGAAAAAGTAGACGACACCCTTAGCAATTTGGCAAATATTAGCAATAAGATTTCAGGAAAAGAGTTGGAGTTAAACCCTAATGCGGATGTCTATTATTCGGGCTTAGAAAAGAAAGGATATTATGATGCCAATATGGATATCCATTACACTCTCAATCGATTCTGGAGAGTAGGTTTTGGCAACAGAACGGGTTCAAATCAGCTTCTCCAAGTCCAACAGGGCTTTGTACTAAACGACGTATTAAATGCGAGATTTGGCCTCATCTATAACCAGCCAGGAGTAGCTCTTGACTATCAAGTAGTGCCTGCATTTGGAATTTCTTTAGAAGCCTTTAATTTACAAGATCTAGAGCTTAACGCTGTCGGCAGATACCGCGTCGCAAATAAACTAGACTTCACCCTGCACTGGTTCAAAGATCCTAAAACAAACACACATCTCAACTACGGAATAGGTATCTCCTACCGACCCTAATGAAGCACGATCACACCCATTCTCATGGAAAAATCGCAGCCGAAGTCATGACCTCTCGTGAGGGCATTCATGCACTCAAATTATCGTTTGTTATTCTAGCCCTAACGGCGATTTTACAGCTAGTGGTTGTCTATTTTTCTGGCAGTATGGGGCTATTAGCGGACACCATTCATAATGTTGGTGATGCGCTAACATCAATACCCCTCTGGATCGCCTTTCTCTACGCACGAAAAATACCCACCAAGCGCTTTACATACGGTTATGGACGCATCGAAGATCTCGCAGGCGTATGTATTGTCATGATTATCCTAGCAAGCGCCGTTGCGTCAGCGTACATGTCTTTCGAACGTTTAATACACCCTCACCCCATGACGCACATTGTTGCTGTACTTATTGCCTCTATCATTGGATTTGTCGGAAACGAATGGGTGGCCATTTATCGCATCAGAGTAGGTAATAAAATTGGTAGCGGCGCTTTGGTTGCAGATGGTCATCACGCGCGCATCGATGGGTTTACAAGCCTTGCCGTTTTTGTGGGTGGCCTGGGCGTATGGCTTGGATTTCCACTCGTAGATCCCATCGTAGGATTACTTATTACATGTATTATTTTAAAAGTCGTTTGGGATGTCATGAAAATTGTTTTTACACGTTTATTAGATGGTATCGATCCCGAAATTATCGATGAAATCAGACACGCAGTAACGCATGTAACCGAAGTCACAGAAGTCACCGAAGTGCGTGCCAGATGGATTGGTCATCGTATCCATGCCGAACTCAATATCGCAGTCGATCCAGACATGACCGTCGTCCAAGCCCACGAAATCGCCAAAGAAGTTCAGGTACAGCTCCTAGAGCACCTAAGTTATTTGTCTAATGCCATTGTACACATCGACCCCTCAACAGAATCAGGTGAGTCGCACCATAACGTTTAATGCTGCAACAATTTCTCGCAAAACGCCTTATATATTTCTAGAGTTTCATCCATACGTTCTGCTGCATACTGGTTTTCAAAAATCAAAAATAATTCGCGTGTACTGCATGCATCTGCCAGGGCTCTATGTGCATTGGCATGTGTGATCTTGTATTTCTTGGTTAAAATTCCCAGAGAAGCGCGGGGCTCTTTGGCACGTCTGGCCCATTTTAGGGTGCAAATAACAGGGTTGTTTTGGAGTGTTTCGCCTGTTCTCATGGCAGATGTTATGAGCCATGGAATATCAAACTCTGCATTATGCGCCACTATCTTTGCATTGCCGATAAACGCAATAAACGCCTTCATAACCTCCTCAAGAGGCGGAGCATTTTCTAGCATCTCATCCGTAATACCCGTGATCTGTGTGATGTGTGCGCCCACAGGTTTAGGCGGCTTAATAAAGTGTTGAAAGATATGCTCGTAGCCATCTTCATCAATTTTTAATGCACCAATTTCAATGATATGTTCTTTGCTAGGCTCTAACCCCGTTGTTTCAAAATCCAAAAAGACAAACGACTCTTGAGCCTGACCAAACAATCCCGCCTGGCCCGAACACTTCGGAAAATGAAAACACCGATGCCCCAAATTGGCATCTGGCCGATGCAACGTCGGACCATTACAAAGCCGACAGCGCATATCATGATCCACTACTAAACTATTCTCAATTAAATACTGAATCTTGCGAAGAGCGATATCCATTTTGCAGCCAGGACATCTAAATCCAGCTTCACTAAAATTCTCAGGTTGTAAATCTGTATAACAGAGTGGACACCCAAACTGTACATCAAACCTACACCCATCTGCGTTGCATTGAACATGATTTTGGCTAAGCGTTACGGTATCCTTTTGCTTACATAAGGGACAGGAGCGTTGGAGCGGAATAGAGTGGCTCATGCCCGGTCGGGGTCTTTGAAAATCCGACTACCTACCGACTTCTCTTGCCCAAAATATTTTCCGTGATAGGGATGTTCCGCCGCTTTATCCAACTGGCACACCACCAACTGACACACCCGTCGTCCACTCTCTAATAAAATCGGCAACGAATTAGCATTGTAAAGTTCTAGCGTAATCCTACCTTCAAAACCCGCATCCACCCAACCCGCATTTTGAATAAATAAACCCATGCGTCCAATCGAACTACGTCCTTCCACAAATGCCGTCAAATGACTGGGTAACTTCACATATTCCATCGTCGTCGCCAACAAAAAAGAGTGGGGTGGCAACACAATGTTATCGCCAACAATTTCCCGATATTTAATTTCTTGATCAAACCGCAACATGTCGGCATGACCTTCTTCTACGATTAAATAATGCGATCCCAAACGGCAATCAATAGACGCTGGCTGCACACCATTTTCTGCAAGCGGCTCTACAACCAGCTCTCCAGAATTAAGTAACGCACGCAATGTTCCATCAGATAAAATCATATGCTTTTTATTCTAGGTAAAATGTTGATGATGGTAAAGGCTTGAGTCGAGTCTGTCGAAAGTGATAGTCTTCATATAAAGAGAAGCATGTTGGAGGAAGAACTTTATGAAACACTATGATGTGATCGTTATTGGGTCGGGTGGGGGATCTAAAATTACACGTCCCGCAGCAAACCTTGGGAAAAAAGTAGCAATTATCGAAAAAGGAAGACTCGGGGGCACCTGTCTCAATCATGGATGTATACCTTCTAAAATGCTTATTCATCCCGCGGATATCATGACCCATATTCAAGAAGCATCACGTTTTGACATCTCAGTTAACCCGCTCGTTACAGTCGATTTCGAAAAACTTGTTACCCGTGTTTCTCGGACTGTAGATGCAGAATCCGATAGCATTCCACCTGTCTACGAAGCCCATCCCAATATTGACCTTTATCCCTACGAAGGACATTTTTTGTCCGACAAAACATTGGATGTAAATGGCGAAATCATTTCGGGCGATCTCATTTTTATCGCAGCAGGCGTGCGGGCCACGATTCCAGAAATTCCTGGCCTAAAAGACACCCCTTATCTCACATATAAAGAAGCGCTTCGACTCACTAAACAACCCAAGTCCATGGTCGTCATCGGGGGTGGGTATATTGCAACAGAGCTAGGCTATTTCTTTGGCGCAATGGGAACGGATATGACGTTTTTGGTGAGAAACGAACTACTCAGTCTTGAAGACGATGACATCAAGGCCGAATTTAAAAAAAGTTTTTCAAAACGGTTTAATATTCATTATCAAACCACCCCTAAACACATTTCTCACGATGGCAAACTTTTTCATATCACCATCGATCTGCCAACAAAACAAGACCATGTCATCACGTGCGAAAGTTTACTTGTAGCAGCCGGAATAACACCCAATTCGGACAGCCTTCGCATCCAAAGTGCGGGTATTAAAACAGACGAAAAGGGCTTCATAAAAGTAAACGAATTTCTCGAAACATCGGTCTCTGGCATCTATGCATTTGGCGATATTTTAGGAAAATATTTATTTCGGCACAGCACTAATTTTGAAGGGGAATATCTTTTTGACAGTGTCTTCGGCGAAGAGACGCTTTTCCCAGAACCCATTAGATATCCCCCTATTCCACATGCTGTATTTTCAAAACCACAAATCGGTTCCGTCGGAAAACTAGAACGAGACCTAAAAGCAGACGGCGTCGATTATGTTGTCGGACTCAATTACTACAAAAACAGCGCAATGGGCATGGCACTTTTATCAGATGAAGGTTTTGTCAAATTACTCTTCGATAGCAACTCCAAAAAACTTTTAGGCGCACATATAATTGGCGAAGAAGCGTCAAATATGATTCATATGTGCATCGCCTATATGCACATGGGCGCCACATTGGATGATCTGCTCAAAACCGTTTATATCCACCCAGCACTCCCCGAACTCATTCGAAATGCAGCCAGAAAAGCCCATGCCGCTTTGGGATGAAGTACGCTTCAACACCCCCCAAGCCAAAGCCTGGGCTCAAGCGGTTTCAGAAAAAGACTACAAAGCCCTAAAGCCCTGGCGTAAAGGCCCTTTTAAATTAGGTGATGTAGAGATAGATGGCGAATGGCGTTGTGATTTCAAGTGGGACCGACTACTCCCCATCTTGCCAAACTTAAAAGATAAAACCATTTTAGATATCGGCTGCAACAACGGCTACTTCATGTTTCGTATGGCCGAGCATGAGCCAAAATCTGTCGTCGGTATCGATCCATCTGCTATTTATTTTTACCAATTCCAAGCCATACAAAATAGCATCCAAGCCAAAAATATTTCTTTCTTTCCCATCGGATTTGAGGATATCCAAAGTTTAAATCAGACGTTCGATATTATTTTGTGTATGGGTATTTTATATCATCATCCAGACCCCACAGATATTCTCAAGCGGTGTCTGGCTGTTCTCAATCCTGGCGGCACACTTGTGATCGAAACCCTGATTCTCAATAAACCAGGCAACCATATTCTGCGTCCAAAACCCACCTACGCCAAAATGAAAAACGTCACCGAAATTCCCACGCCAGAAGTGCTAAAGCGCTGGATAGAAAACGTCGGATTTTCAGACATAAAATGGCATGATAAAACTGCAACCACATCCCAAGAGCAACGCGTCACCGAATGGTCATCGCAAAAATCGCTAGCCGATTTTTTGGATCCTTTAGACGTAACGAAAACCTGCGAAGGCTACCCTGCTCCTGTGCGTGCTATTTTGTCGGGACTAGCTAGTTAGAATATTCAGAAAAGCAGTCTGTATTCGGGAAAATTTGGGTGTTTTTAAAGCGTGAGCAGCTCCTTTTTTTGATTGGATATAAGGAGACCCCCTAAAGGGGTAAGCTGCACGCTTTTCTCTATTGGACTGGTACATGTGGGTTAGAAATTCTTGTGTTACAGGGTCTTTTGCTCCAATGCTTTAGAAGATGCGCTCTCACAGGATTTTGTTTCCTTGGTAGATTTTTTCAGCGCCTCTTCTGCCTTCTTGTACAAGCCAGTTAAAGTTTGTAAGAATTATTGTAACTTGCTAATTTAAGTGCCGTGACTCTAAAGCTCTTGACGTTTCCAACATCAAAAATCGGAACGGGTTCGTCAGGTGTTCCCAAGATCTAACATGTAGAGTTGAATGCCATCCTCTAACCATTTGTAGCCTACATTTCCTGGCTTGAGATTCCCATGGGCTAGCTTTAAGTGATGCATTTTATCGACGAGACACGCCAGCTGATATTTCAAATCATCTAAGAATAAATTGAGAGCCCTACGTATCGTCTGCATGTCTATACCGGATCCTGCAGCAACTGTTGCCGTAACGTTCTGGCAGTCCTACATACTTTAATAGGAAAGTGATGTGTCCATTATTTTAAATAGTCTGAAATGTCTTCTGTAACGCCAATCGCAACAATTTTTTTATTTGGCATAAAGCTACTCGAATATAGACTTAAAATACAATTAATTGCATTAAAAAAAGTTCATCTATTAATTCCACAATAGACATAAGAAAAAAACTTGTATAAAATTCCAAGCTGCTACCCTTTTGCCGGCGTAGCTCAGATGGTAGAGCAACTGACTTGTAATCAGTAGGTCATTGGTTCGATTCCTATCGCCGGCTCCACAAGCCGAGATAGCTCAGTCGGTAGAGCAGAGGACTGAAAATCCTTGTGTCGGCGGTTCAATTCCGCCTCTCGGCACCACCTCAATATCCAGTTAGTGCTTAAAATAGCATTTAAAAAAGGGTGATATGCGCAAAGAAAAAAAAAGCCTCTATCTAGTATTAATTTTGATGTGTATTTTCTGCGCTTCCTACTCCAAAGCACAAGACATTTCCCCTGTTCCATCAACCGCCTCTGTCACTACACTGTGGGTAAGCCCTGATACCCTTTCCCAAGAAGTGACGCCTGTCTATAAAAATTATTTTAGAATTCAACAGCCCGAACCCGATACAATCACCACAAACAAAACAGTACTGTTCAAAGGTGAAAACCTCTTCCACACCAAAGTGTTTATTGATAATCAAGAAGTCAAGCGCAATAAGTCTGGCAGGTTTGAACATCCTCTTACGTTTAACGACTATGGCAAACATGTCGTCCTCATCACGTTTACATTACCTGACTATAAAGCGGAAACGCTATCGCGAAAAATTCTTTATTTAAGACATGCCGAAGAAGTCGTGAGTTCTACGTTTTATTTCTCCGATCTCTCACGAAGTAAAGCACCATCCGAATCAGTATGCCGAGCAGAGCTTGCTTATTTTTTAGCTAACTTAATGGCTAAGAATGAATTTAAAATCATTCTAGAAAACAGGGCCTCATTATCTGATATCCCAGAAACCCACTGGGCCCAAAAAGAAATTAAGCAGATGGTGAAAAAAGGGATTTTAACACCTTTTTCAGACGGCACCTTTCGCCCGGATTCAGACGTTTCCAAAATTGATTACATCATTGCGGTCGTGCGTGCTTTAGATATTGGATTATCCAGTACGACAGTACTTCCTTATTCGGATATCGAACACAATTGGATGATGCCTTATGTCAAAGGCGCGTATAGAAAAGGGATTATACCTGATGCAAAAAAATTATTACCTCGAGAGCCCTTAACAGAAGCACAGTTTATTGCATGGTCCGGCAATATTAAAAACGTGGCGGATGAGGTCAAAGATCTACTCAATTTTTCAAAAGGCTACACCCTCACTGAGAATGATATTTCCCTTCGTATAGAACCCGTTTTATCCTATTTTAAAACATGGCGAGAACATGATTTAGCACTTGCCATGATGCGTGCGTCTCAAGATAGAGCGGCTATTGGCGCAGAAGCCATCCCTGTCGTTTTTCATGACAAGAAAATTTCGATTAGCTCATTACCGTCCTATCCGGATTTAGACGGACATTGGATAAGAAAAATAGCAACCGAATTGCGTTACTTGAAGATTTTAGATGCTGACGCTGTATTTGAACCTAAAAAAATAATGACAGAGCAGGACGTTTCACTGATCTATCTAAAAGCATTTAATGCGCTTCCTCCTATAGAGTTTATGACGTTTCAACCAGAGCATGTTGTGACCAAAGCAGAGGTGATTAAGTTGCTGCAATCCATGACGGAAGCATCGGCCTTTACGCCAACAAAAAAATCGGTAAATCGCCCCATTACCAAGGCAGAGTTTGTGGCACTTCTTGGAAAAACACGTTCTATACAAGCCCTGATCAAAGAGTCATTTGAACCGTGATTAAAAAAACGTTAGAAAAAAAACTCCAAAAAATTTGGGCTGAATGTGGATTTCCCTTTCCAACTATTTCATTAGAACTTCCAAAAAATACGCTCTACGGTGACTATGCTACAAACATTGCATTTAGCCTGACAAAAGATTGGCGCATGTCGCCACAACACGCGGCTGAAAAACTATGTGATGCCATCAGTACTCACCCCGAGTTTGCAAATAGTGTTGTGTTTAATGTGCAAAACGGATTTATTAATCTTCGTTTATCTGACGCTTTTTTATGGGAGCAAAAAAACCAGGCCACCGCATTTCCCGAAACGACAGACTCAACACTCCTAGAATACGTCTCCGCCAACCCAACAGGTCCGCTACATATTGGCCATGGCCGATGGGCAGTTTTGGGAAGTACCCTATTTAATCTCTTGAGTTATGTTGGCATGCCTGTAAAAAGTGAATTTTATATCAACGATGCAGGCAATCAAATTGTGAAATTTTATAACAGTGTGGATGCGGCAAGAAAAAAAGAACCCATTCCAGAAGATGGGTATCATGGGGCCTATATTCATGATTTAGCCGCCTCAGCAAAAGACCCGTTACAAGCTAATCTAGATCATCATAAAGAAACTCTTTTTAAATTAGGCATCACGTTTGACATATGGTTTTCAGAAAAAACCCTTCATGATTCCGGCGAAGTAGTCTCCACTATAGAGCAACTTAAGAAAGCAGGTATGACTTATGAAAAAGAGGGCGCGTTATGGTTTAGTACAGTGCAGTTTGGCGACGACAAAGACCGCGTATTAATCAAAGCAGACGGGGCTCTTACGTATTTTGCAGTAGACATTGCCTATCACCAAGAAAAAATAAAACGGGGATTTTCTAGACTCATTAATATCTGGGGCGCGGATCATCATGGCTATGTAAATCGTGTGCGTGCTGGTGTCGCTGCCCTATGTGGAAAACATTTTTTGTCTGAGGCTCACTTCCATTTTATAATCGGACAATTGGTCAGTCTCATGCGGGGTGGCGAGCCTGTCCGTATGTCCAAACGCACCGGTGACATGATCACCCTCGATGAAGTGATCGACGAAATTGGATCCGATGCGACCCGATTTTTTCTCGTCAACAAAGGCCCTGACACCCACATCGAATTTGACTTGGAATTGGCCAAAACAAAATCGGCAGAAAATCCCGTGTATTACATCCAATACGCCCACGCACGACTCTCCGGCATCCTCAAAAAAATAACACAAAAAACAGATGCTCCTCTAGCCAATTGGGAACTTAATCCCACCGAACGCCAACTCCTCTTGCACTGTGTCCAAATGCCAGACGTTCTCTGGGAAGCAGCCCAGCATTTGGTTCCCCATCGTGTGGCCCACTATGCGTTTCAGATGGCGCGATATATTCATCTTTTTTATGAAACCTGTCCCATTGCACAAGCCGATCCCAAAGACCAAGAAAAGCGTCTTCTCATTCTCGTGACCGCACAAAAAACCCTGGCAGAGGCACTGACCATTTTGGGAATTTCTGCCCCAACCGAAATGTAAAATGCTCACCAAGCGCATCTTGGATTTTATCCAATCAAATCAGTTGTTGGATTTTTCTCGCCCAATCTTAGTGTCTTTTTCGGGTGGCCCAGACAGTGTTTTTTTAGCCCATGCCCTCAAAGAATTGGCACACATCACGTTGATTTATTTCGATCACGGACTCAGATCTAGTGACACGGATATTGCCATTCTCAAGTCCCAAAACCTGCCCTATCACAGTCGTAAAATCCCAGTCAAAACCTACGCCCAAAAAAAACAGATTTCACTCGAAATGTCTGGCAGAGTCTGGCGCTATAAAATGCTTTTGCACTATCAAAAATTATTAGGTATTTCTCAAGTTGTCACGGCCCATCATCAAGATGATCATATCGAAACATTCTATTTAAATCTGCATCGTGGCCAACATTTTTTGGGGGGAATTCGCGCAAAAAAAACGTTTGGAATCGGACATCTTTCTCGTCCTCTTTTGTGCATTACCAAATCAGAAATTTTAACGCATCTGAATACGCCCTACAGCATCGACGAAACCAACACCGATCTCACATATCAAAGAAACCAGTGGCGGCAACGTATCCTGCCTACCATCGAAACGCACTATCCCCAGTATCGAAAAACACTAACGCGACATCTTCAAACTGTCACAGAAGACGAGGCCTTTTTTGACACGTATATTTCGCCTTCCATGACATCCCTGCAAAAAACAAAAACCGCTATAGAATGGACGTATCCCGCTGATTTTGCAACTCATGCCATCGCTATACAAAAAAGAGAAATTGCGAAATTTTTAGGTGAGCACACGTCATATGATCATATTGAAATCTTAAGAAAAGCCATTCTTTTCGGAAAAATACCGGCACTTTATACGTTGCCAAACGGTGTCCTTTGCGATCATCTTAAAAACAAATTGAGACTGTCTTGGGGACACGAACTTCAACCAATAGAATATCCCACTCTGCATTTTCCAACGACCATTCGTATCTCGATTTACAAGCTCTCTTTTTCTATTTCAAAAGTGGGGGAGGGGCTTAACTACGATCAAATCAAAGGCCGCACTTGTTCTATCCGATTTAGACAAAAAGAAGATCGGCTTCAGTTAAATAGAAGTCCCCATTCTAAACGTCTAAAAGACTTCATGATTGATAAAAAAATACCCCGTTCAGAGCGTGACCGATTACCTTTATTTTTCGTAGATAATGAACTAGTATGGATCATGGGCTATTACATAAACGATCACTACCGTATTACATCCGAAACACAAGAAATTTTGCGAATCGAGGAGGTCTTATGAAAAAAGAACTCTTATGTCTAGGCCTCATACTGGTCATGCTGGCATCACCAGCACATGCCAAAAAACACCATAAATCTAAAAAATCAGTGGTTGCAGGTCCGTATGTCGTCGATGATTTCGAAAGCAAAACCATTGATAAATGGTGGGTATTTGGAGCCATTAAACCCAGTTTTATGGACAATGATGCCAAGGAGTTTCCGTTTCTAGAGTCCAACTCCTTACGCCTTACAGGCAACAGTGACGGGTGGATTATTGGCGGGCTAGGTACACCGATTAATGTGAATGAGCAGCAATTTAATACCCTCAAAGTTCTTATGAAAGGGATCGGACCTAATAGCGGCAGTATCACATTCGAACTTTACGAGGGAGATGCAAAGACCGGAGAAATACAGGCAGACCCCAATAACCCTGGATATTTATCTGTAGGTAAACGCTATATTTATACTGTGAAAGTGAACTGGATAGGATGGCGAATAGTTATTATTCCCTTAGAATGGTTTCGCAATGATGATCCCAAGACACGTAACAACGTAGTAACTCCCAAAAATGGAAAATTTGTTCAGATCCAACTTCTGGGAATAGGCGCACCGAAAAGTAAAAGCATGGACATTATGATAGACCGACTTAAGTTTTATAAAGAGCCGACACCATAGCCTGCGCCAAATGAAGAGAAGGTTTGGCCGTCTCTAACGTCGCACGCATTTTTTTGAGACGGTCTTCATCATGATACAAATCCAAAATTGAATCGGCCATTTCTTCTGCGGACGGGCTGCCAATAATTTCAGGAATAACTTCTCTATTAAAGTGTTTATTTGGAAGTGCAATAAATCGATGTTGCTTTGCAAAAGCAGACATTAAAAATTGCTTGAGTTTGAGGCCTACCACAGGCAAATTGCTTAGTAGGCCTAATGCCCCATCAAACTGCAAAAATTCTGGTTTATGCAACGGCACAAACATCAGTGTCGGTAATCCCATATACATAGCAAGGGCGGTGTTGCTGCCAGGTAATGTCACGAGTAAGCTTGCAATAGACATGAGTTCCAAAGAATCGCCTATAACCCAATTGAGTTCTGGGTACTCTTTCATAATGCCTGGGTCTACAAATGGAGACAATAAAAAGAGCGGAGAAAACAACGGATCACGTTTGCAAATCTCGGCTACAGCTTCGGCAATAATTGACACATAGTTTATGACGTGATGGGGACGAGAGCCCGTAAAAAACAAGACATAGCATCTGTCTTCAAGCTGATATTTTTTTAAAACTTCTTCTCTACTAGAATAAAAACCGGCTACTTGCGAAGCCATTAAATCTCCATCTAAATGTTTGTAGAAAACCCTTTTGAAAAATTTTCCAGGAGATGCCTTATGCTCTGTATATGCAAACGCAGGTACCCCAAAACGATAAGAAAGAAATCGACTGTACATGGGATCTCCACCCAAATACAAAACTGCGCCTTTCTTCAATTCTCGATCCCGAAAAGGCCAACTTAAAAGTAATCGAATCGTTTCTTTGGGAGAGTAGACGCACGTGACACCGTCGATTTTTTCTGCAATTTCTTTTTCTTTTCCACTGGCATATTGGCAAGGCGTCAAACAGACAATTACTTCTCCGTCAGTACAAAGACGACGAAACGCCGCTACAATGGGCATCACCCACGTACTCAATTCGCCAGGAGAGTTGCTCTGAATAATTAGCCGAAAAGACATTTATAAATATTCTTCTGGGAGTTGATTGACCAACTGTTTTATCTCTTGATCTTGTTTTTTCGACGCAATCAATAACACATCATCACGTTCTGCAATAATCAAATCGTGTACCCCAACCAGACTCACCAATCGTTTTTCCGTATAAATAATATTACCCGTACTTTCAATCGCAACTACTGGCGTATTAGAACTATTCTCAAACGTATCTTTAGGTAAAATACCATCCAAAGCCTGCCAACTTCCCACATCACTCCACGCAAAATTTCCGCGTACCACCCAGGTCTCAGATGCTATTTTTTCCATTATGCCGTAGTCAAAAGAAATAGATTCTAATTCTGGGTATGCTTCTACTCCACGTGAGCAAAGGGCATGATAAAGCTCTGGCAAATGTGTTTCAAAAAGCGACAGTATTTTGGATGCTTTAAAAATAAAAATCCCCGAATTCCAAAAATAATTTCCAGCAGACAAATAGTCTAATGCCGTCTCACGATCAGGCTTCTCATGAAACGAAACCACTGGAGATTCTAACGTTTCCAAATTCAACGCCTCAATATATCCATATCCTGTATGAGGTTCTGTCGGTTGGATGCCAATCGTGACGACTTTATTTTGATGCCCCGCAACAGAAACGGCTTGTTCTAATGCTTTGCAAAAGGCTTCTGAATCCAAAATTAAATGATCTGCAGGTAATACAATCATCATTGCATCTGGGTTTTTCTCATGTACTTTAAACGCAGACCAGGCAATACATGCCGCTGTATTTTTGCCGCAGGGCTCATACAAAATCTGACTAGTGGACACCAACCCTTTCTGTGACTCCACCCAGTTTTTCTGATCCTCACTAGACACAATCCACTGATGCGAATGGGGTACCAAATGAGAGATGCGATCAAGCGTCAATTCTAAAAAAGACCGATGATCCACCAACTTCACAAACTGCTTCGCACACGCACGGTGCGACAAAGGCCAAAACCTAGTCCCCTGACCACCTGCCATAATAATCGCGTGAAGCATGACGCTAGTATAGTACGAAATAGCTAGATTACGAATCCCTTAAAGCTGATTTTGATAACGAATAGTTAAAAACAAATCCATGAGCCGTCAGTTTTTCCGGCACTACCCATTGGCCCATCAGTAACAATTCTGACATTTCACCAAACATCCACTTCACAAGCCACTCTGGTAGACGTAAAAATAAGGGGCGTTTTAATTTCTTAGCCAATTGTGTAAAAAACAATTCTGACGTACTTGCCTCTGGAGATACAGCATTAATCGGCCCGCTGAGTGTTGGTTCGTGAATGACAAAAGACACAATACGACACAGATCTGTACTATGTATCCAACAAAAAGGGGCCTGCCCATTCCCAAAAATAACACCCAGTCCTAACTTAAACACAGGGGTTACTTTTTTTAAAAATCCCCCGTCCCCAAGAACAATACCAAGCCTCAGCACAACAACGCGCGTGACGTTTTTGGCCTCCAATGCCGTCTCTTCCCAAGTTTTGAAAAGCTGACAGAGGAATCCGTTTCCGGCAGGATCTGATTCTGTTAAAGCTTTTCTGGGCATATGATTAGTTGGCTCATAGAAACCTATAGCAGAAGCGTTAATTAATAGTTTAGGAGGCGCTTTGCATTGCTTAATTGCTTGGACAATAAGCTGCGTTGGGAGAATACGACTCTCCGTGAGTATTTTTTTTCGTTCAGAAGTCCAGCGCTTATCGCCAATAGACGCTCCCACGAGATTGATGACGACATCTAAATTTTCTAGTGAGGTTTCCCAGCCATCTAACTGTTTAGGATTCCAGGGAAGATGACTTTTTTGAGTAGGTGTTAACTCGTAAAAATTAAAATCTCATGGCCTTCTTTTGACAAGTATTCTGTTAGTGCTGATCCAATAAAACCTGTTCCGCCAAATAAACCTATTTTCATTTTAAATAAGTCTCGCTTCTATTTGTAGAAGAATCTGATCCCAAAGCGCAATTCGTGCCTCAAGAGCTTCTTTTGCTGTTTCAATCGCAATAAGCAAATCATCTTCAGTCTGACACAAATTTTCAACCATTTGCTCAGCCAATTTGGAGTGTACATCGCCGTCCAATTCAATATGACGCTCTAGATAATCAACAAATTTTTTCAGTTGAGGATTTTGTATAACTTCAGCTTGATTCACAATTTGTTGAAAGAGGGTAGGGATAATGGATTCTCTCCCATACGTAAACGCAGACGCCACCCCAATCAACGGCCCTTGAATAATTTTGTAAGTGGTTTCAAGAAAAGGTCGCGCGCCAGTAGGTACGTAGGGTAGCGCAATAAGATCAGAATAAGAGTTTCCCAAATCTAGATGTACTAGAAATTCCTTGATGCCGTTGTCAGGTTGTAGCGCATTAAGTGCAGAGAGATAAAATCCAAAATGACTCGTCACCTTACCATCGATCACATCGCTTTCTTCTTCAAGAACAATTGCATTAATTAGACGTGCATTTTCAGGGTATAAAACAGGTTTCCAAGGAATAGTTGTACAGGTTATTTGACTCTGCAATGTTTTTAGTAAATTCATAAAATCCCAAACAGAAAACACATGGTGGCTCATGAAAATAATTAAATCATCTAGGGTCTTAATTGCAGCATAAAGACGATGGGTACGGAGTTGTTGGTGTAGAGACTCTAGAGATACTTTAATCCTGTCAATTTTAGTCATCAAAACAGTATGTCCGATTCTGTCCATTTAGGCAATTGTCCTCGTCTGATAGAATTAAACTATGAAACTGCCAACCAGAAGCCAAGACACCCACAAAGGCGAGTGCGGACGCGTGGTCATCATCGCAGGTAGTCGATCAATGATCGGAGCCGCAATTCTCGCCTCCCTTGCGGCATTGCGTTCAGGCGCGGGTCTCGTACATCTTTTCACTGTAGGAAGCGCAGTTCCACAAATCAATATCACTTACCCAGAACTCATCGTACATCTCTTGCCTGATCAAGAGATGATTACAAAATCAAGTCTGACTACACTTATTTCTATCTGCAAAAAAATAAATCCCGATGCTATCGCAATAGGCCCCGGAATGGGGCGTGACCCTCAAACCCAATCGGTTATTCACGAGATTTTCACCACGCTCCTGTATGATAAAAAATCAGTCATCGACGCCGATGCGCTCCACGCGATTGAGCCGACGCTATGGCCCAAGATTTCGCCACAAACCTGGGTGCTTACGCCGCATGCCAAAGAGTACGAAGCTGTATTCGGTAAAAAACCAGAAGGCCAAAAAGCATTCTCAGCAAAACATGCCGCGTCGGACTGTCACCAAATCGTCCTGCTAAAAGGACATCAAACAGGCATCTCAGATGGCACGCAAACCACAACCAATTCAACCGGAAATCCAGGGCTTGCCACGGCCGGAACAGGCGACGTACTCACCGGCATTATTGTCGCTTTAATGGCACAAGGCTTGTCTCCATTTGAAGCGGCAAAAACAGGTGCGTATCTTCACGGATTGGCAGGGGATTTGGCAGTAAAAGAACTGGGTTTCCATAGTCTAATAGCCTCAGATGTAATACGATATCTTCCCTATGCTTTCAAAGAAACCCAAGCTCTATCTGGCCTCTGAATCTCCAAGAAGACACGCGCTACTGCGCCAGTACGGTATCCCCTTTACAGTGATCCCAAATCTGCTTTTGAACGAAATATTGCCCCAACGATGTCATAACATTCGGCCCTTTTTACGACAGCTAGCCACCGAGAAAGTGATGACGTCTAAAAATGGCTTTGAAGGCATCATTTTGGGTGTAGATACGAGCGTTCTTTGGCAAGATGAAATTTTAGGTAAACCTAGAGATTTAGAAGAAGCCCAAACTATTTTGAAAAAACTTTCAGGAAAAACACATGATGTGATTTCTGGCTTTTGTCTTTTGGATACGCGATCTGGAAAAAAAATCACACGAACAGAAACCAGCCAAGTCACATTTAATGCTTTAGATAAAGAAACCATTAACGTGTACTGTCAAACATACAAGCCATTAGATAAAGCAGGTTCTTACGGCATTCAAGACTGTCCAGAAATTTTAATCAAACATCTAAAAGGAAGCGTCGAAAATGTCATGGGATTACCCATTAAGACTTTGCAAAAAGCGCTAAGAGAATTACATGCAAACTAACAAGCCAAAATTCTCACTCAAAGACCATCTCTTTAACCCTGAAAAAATCACTAAAATAGCGTTAGAAATCCAAGCCGTTTACCCTCAGTTTGATACCCACTCGTTTGTCACAACGATACTCCATAAATTTCCAGAGCTAGAACTCAAAGCCCGTATTGATTGGATAGCTACCGTCTTGAAAATGCATCTGCCGGACTCTTTTCAGCAAGCAACAACACTACTTTTGAATGCGCTTCCTGCACCGTGTGACCCCACAAAAACTGACAACGATTTTGGAGAATTCATCTACGCACCCTATGCCACATTTGTCGCAAAATACGGCTGCCATCAAGATCATGTCGCATTCTCACTCAATGCTTTAAAAGAAATGACGACACGCTTTTCAGCAGAAGATGCCATCCGATATTTTATCAATGCGTTTCCAGAAAAATCTCTAGAAGTCTTGAAAGAGTGGGCACAAGATTCTCACTATCACGTCAGACGCTTAGCGAGTGAAGGCACGCGACCCAAATTGCCATGGTCTCAAAATATTGCGCTCAGTCCCGAGCAAGCGATTCCCATACTCGATGTCCTATACAGCGACAACACCCGCTACGTCACCCGCTCTGTAGCCAACCATCTTAACGACATCTCCAAAATCAATCCCGCACTCACCCTCACGACACTAGAACGCTGGTATCACGCAAAAAAACAAACGACCCCTGAAATGGCGTACATCAAAAAACATGCCCTCAGAACACTCATCAAAAAAGGTCATCCAGAAGCCATAGCCAGCCTCGATTTTTCTCCCAATCCCGACATAATCATTTCGCCAATAACTATCTTGCAAAACCCCGTAAAAATAGGCCAGTCCGTCACCTTTTCGTTTACACTAACCGCACAAAAAAACGAACGTCTCATCATAGATTACATCCTACATTTTCAAAACAAAGCGGGTGTTCTCGCAAATAAAAAAGTCCATAAATTAAAACAAATAGAACTCGCAAAAAATCAAAGCATCCAACTCTCAAAAACCCATCCCCTCAGAGCCAATATGACCACCCGATCACTCTATCCAGGAGAACACAAAATCAACATCCAAATTAATGGCAAAATCATGAATACTATTTCTTTTAATCTCGTGAATTCTTAAATCTTGTCTCCTCTTCTTACGAAGTAGGCCTGTCCGGTCTTTGAAGAAAAATCTCTGTAGAAATTAAGCATGAAATTCATGCCATTCGATCTATACATACTAAATCTTTTGGGCCATACCTCATACTCACCCTCCAAACCTCCCTCTCTGTAAACAAAGAGGGAGGCTTTTGTACTTCTAAGCTACTTTTTTACCCTTGGGAACTTGATAATAGCGTATACGGTCTCCCCTTCTTTCGGAGAGAGAAGGGGCTGGGGGATGAGTAGGAAAAAAAGACCGGACAGGCCTGCTTACGAAGGGGAGGCCGGGCGGGGTATTAACTCTTCCGTTTTTTCGGCTTCGGCACAGGCAGAGTCTCTGCCGTGATTCTAATTAAATCCGTCAACCAATCACCATCATCAATATAATCCCCAATCAAAAAACTCATCTTCGCGCCAGGATAGGCAGGGGCTTCACTAATTTCTTTATCACCAAACAAAGACCTGCCCGCCTCAGTCTGCTTTACAAACAACTGATTATCACACACCAACGCTACGACTTTTCCATCACAATATAGTGCATACTCTCCAAACATTTTCCGGAAAGCAATCTCGCCAGCCAAAAAAACCTGGTCAACAATATAGTCTACAAACGAGTGATCCGTTGCCATAATCTTCCAAAAAATGTATCACACACCCAGATCAATTGCACGAAGCCCAAGCCCGTTATATGATAAGTACTTGTTGCGTCCGTAGCTCAGTTGGATAGAGCGTCGGATTCCGGTTCCGAAGGTCGTGGGTTCGACTCCCTCCGGGCGCACCAGAGAATTTAATTAATCAATCAGATGAAGGCTACCATCATCGTCTCGACCATGAGTTTGTGATATAGAACATTTTAGCCCATTTTCATCATAAAAAAGGTCGTATTTCCCCTCGATGTTCGTTTCTACCCATGCTCCGACTCTAACTCCACTAGAAATGGTGCCTTCTTCAAAATATTCCCCGTTTGTGATTCTTACAAACCCGTCTGGAAGGCGTTCTGAAGAGGTAGCATTAGTAACGAGTTCTTTCCGTGGTGCAAGTTCTGTTTCTGGTACGTAATAATTTGTATCAAAGTGAGTTTCTTGAAATTGTGCAAGATGATCTCTAATAGTCATATTATTTCCAATGGCTTCTAAAGATTGCTTCGCCTCAGAATAAGTTTTAAGAGCTTGAATAAAACAATCATTTATACCAGCAGGGTTACCTGACAGTATTTTGCCTGGGCATTGTTCTCCGGCCCTTAGTAGTTCCAGTCGAGGGGTTGTTGGTAGCCATCCTTCAAAATGGACATTGTTGTAATTTACAACAAAAACAGGAGGTTTAGATTTCCCGTCGATGGTTTTAGGAGAATAGACCGTTTCTATCAAGCCATTTTTAACAACAACAATCGGTCTATTGAGCATTTGTGCAAAAGCGCCCGCTTCTTGGTAACCAAGCATAGCCGAGCTTCTTACCCCTCGTAGATAGGTTTCTTTTTGTGTCAATGTGACTGGTTGTTGAGGGGTAAATATTTCGGGAAGAATGTTAATTTTTCCTTCATTGAGTGTTGTAAATCCGTTTTGTTTTTTTGAAAGTATATTGAATAGCGCTTCACTTTTTGCTGAGATATTTTCTCCGGGTTTAATGTCGAAAAGTGCTAATAGAACTTCTAGAGCTTTTGGATCACTTAAATTTTCTGACAGTTTTAGTGCAACATGATGACCTAAATTACGATATTCTTTGTAGAAATCAACTAAAACTGGAAGGGTGTTAGTTGCTGTGAAATCGTGTGCTAAAAGTTTTGTAACATGATCTTGTACACGATTGTTAAATTCTTTAGGTTTACTATTTGTTTCATTAACTCTTCCAATGGTATCCAAAGTTTTACGGAAATCTTGCTGTATGACATTCATATTATTTAGCATAAGGTTCCTTCGGAGTTCTTTTTTCTCAAGTTTCTACCTAATTATCGATAATTTTTCGTACTGATTGCATCGAATTTTTGTGTTTGAATTCTTAACCATAAAAATCCAATCATTGCAGACACCGTAGATCCTAACAGTATAGCAATCTTAGCTTCAGTAACATAGACAGGATCATTAAACGCCAGAAGGCTAATAAATAGAGACATCGTAAACCCAACGCCACCCAAAAATCCAACCCCTAAAATATGTCGCCACCCCAGCCCTTTCGGCAACACACAAATCCCACTCATCACCGCTACAAAACTAAACAGAAAAATCCCCACCGGTTTTCCAACCAG
>SICP01000012.1 GCA_009691415.1 Candidatus Margulisiibacteriota bacterium | reverse complement strand
CCAATTAATTTTCGGAATCTACAGAAAAAAGTATGGTCTGGAGTTGCCTCAAAGGCAGTGAACCCGCAAAACCATCTGAAGGCAATATCAAAGCGAAGTCGTGTCTCTAATTCACGATCTGATAGATCATAATGAAATTGTAGGTACAGGCATCGTATCCCTACATCTACACCAAATCCATTTCTTCCCACTCTTTTCTCAAACTCTTTAAACCGATACATCATCTTCGGAAACTCTACGATTTTTTCAATCGTCCATAGCTCATGTTTTTCCGCCACTTGATCTTTTAAATCTATATCGTAAAATGCCATTTGATTCCTCCGTGTTAGTCTCATTACCAACACTATAGAGGAATTATTAAACCCGCTCACGCGGGTTTTTTATTTTCTGCTTAAACTTCTATTTCGCAACAGCCCCACTTTTTAGACGAATTTAAACAACTTCGTGTACTACGATTAGTTATCGAAAAAAAATGGGGAAAATTTCAGAGAATTAAATTGGGATTATAGTTCGTATTGGGCTATAGCCTTTTGATAGTAGGGCTTGAGTGCTTGCATAAGTAGTTTATCTTCTTGTGACGCGTCAGGATTTTGGAGAATGTCGTCCATTTTTTTAACCTGTTCGTGTATCGGAACAAATGATTTGATATCTCGATATAGCTTGCCTGTTACGTATCTGGGAACCAGATATCTTTTGATGTGTTCTGGGTTGGGTTCGGGATGATATTTGAGATAGAGGCGATTATAGAGCTGTATGAGGGAGATGTCTTTGGGATCTCGTCGACTGTCCCAGAGGGTTTGGAATGTGGCGTTGTAGATTTTGGGATTTTTGATGAGTTCTTGGGCTAGGATGAAGAGTCGGTCGATGCCTTTGAAGCCCAGTTCGTGAATTTGATAGTCGATGTCCCATTTCTTTTTGGTTTTTTCGAAATAGCGATCTAGTGTTAGTTTACTTAGGACTGTATTTTGGCTGATTTCGGAAAGTGTAGGGGTCCAGTAGCTGGCTTCTGCTTCATTGAGTGGTTCTGTGACCCAATAGTGTTTGTTGAAATTAATGTACTTTAGGCTGGTGAGACAGGCTTCTTCGTCTTTTTGTGGCAGGGCTTCGTAGGCTTCTAGGTCGACGAGGAGTCGTTGCTTGGCGTCTCCGCTTAGGACCAGCCAGTAGCGATAGATGAATTGTTGGGGAGCGGCACCTTCTTTGGGGAAGTCTCGCACTTTTTGTTTGACGAGATGTCCGGCTTCTTTGATGGGAGAAAAATTAAAAAGTGATTCGCTGTAAATATCTTCTAATTTTTGGGTGAGGCGTATGGTGAGTAGAACGTCTTCTCGGGCGTCATGGGATTGTGCTTGGTCTAGACAGTCAAAGGCATGCGCCATCGTTTCTAATTTAAACTGGTAAAACTGATTGCCCTCTGGATTGGTGTAGAGTTGCCAAGGGAAGCTATCGGCATGCGTGAAGGCAATGTGTTGAACAAAGTGCAAGATATCGAGGTTTTTGAGTTTACCGAAAAAATAGGGGTTGAGGCCGTAGCGGCTGAATAGATTTCGGAGAAAAACGAGGTCAAATTGATTGGAATTAAACCCTACTAGGGTGACGTCTTGATAGGTATCGATCAAATCACCTAAGTATCTGTGAATTTTTTTAGCGGCGTCGTATTCGCTTTGGCCTTCTTGCATGAGGGTGTCGACATTGAGTCGGCATACTAAGATGGCCTCTGGGTCTGGTAATTCGATGCGGCTTGGACGAATGCTGCCTTGGCATTCTTGTACAATGTCGTATTTGGGCGTCACGGCAATAAACGAATAGGTCAGAATCTGCCCTAAGGCTTCACGGGTGGATGTTTCGAAGTCGTAGAAGATAAACATGGTTTTTCCTTTTTGAGTAAAACTGGTGTCCTCGGTGGGAATTGAACCCACGGCCTCGGGATTAGGAATCCGGCGCTCTATCCAACTGAGCTACGAGGACATATCGAGATATAGTTTAACCTGCTTTGATAAATTAATGAATCAAGAAATATAGATACATTTTATTTAGCCATTTTTTCGTTTCTGTACATATACATTTAAAAATCTAACTATCAAAGGGGTGAAAATCATGGAACGCATTAATATATCTGGAAGTTTTGGAATTTCGGGTGAAGCGAGAAAATCTTCTTCTATCAATAATGATGAGGATCCTGATCAGTTTCAAAATTTACTGAATGATATTTCAGGCCATATCGAAGAGGCTTTAGAGAGAAACGACTCGGCATATGTCAAAGATGTTGCGCCCACACCTGAACCTCTCAAGACGTATCGACCTGAAATATCTAATACAAGCGATCCTCTCTATGCGCTACATCAATTGCAAATACAGTTATTAGATGGTTATGCCAAGCCGAAACCCCCCGCAACTCCACGGGCTTAGGTATAAAAAAGCTCTGGTAACCCTCGGGGTGTCTTACAGGCGCCCCTCCCCCCCTCTAGAATAGTTGTCCTAGACTAAAGTGAATAATAAGCGATTCGCCTTGGGCCACATCAAATCGTAAAGGGCCAATGGGACTTGAAAACCGTACGCCCACGCCATAGCCCTGTTTAACATCATTAAAACTTAATTCCGTTCCGCTATTAAACGTTTTCCCGGCATCCCAAAATAAAACCCCTTGTATACTCTCTGTTAAGTCATATCTGTATTCTGCGTTGACTAAAATTTCTCGTGTTCCTAAAAAGGGATTGGTTTCTTTGTAACCACGTAAAGACCCAGCGCCCCCAAGTTCAAATATTTCTCTTTCAAAGGTCAAAAATGACTCTGTCTCATCCGGACTAAAGATCCCTGTAAATAGATGCAGCCCTAGAACAGATTTTGGGGAGAGGCTTGTGAAGTAAGCACTATTGAGACTGAGGCGAGTAAACTTGAGCGCTTTTGTATGAACCAGCCCCCAATCCTGCCCGCGTTCTAATTCTAACGTCCAGTAACTCCCGTTTCTTGGGTTTACGCGATTATCTAATGAAGAATAGCTCAATATGCCCGCTATAGATTGAACAGAATAGGCTTGAATATTGGTTGCATCGGATGGATTTGTCAGTGAAATTTTTTCTATTTTAAATCGGGTTGAAAACTTAAGTTCCTCACGGATGAGTGGAAATCCAAAAATAGCATCTGCCCCTAATCGTTTATTATTTATAAATTTAAAATTGGTAGGATCTGACGTGCGTTCATCTTGAATACTGAGCCAAACATTGGTGTCATAGGAAATATTAAAGCGATTCAAAATCCAGGGTTGTGAATAATGAATCGAATAACTTTTGACATCGAGTCCTAATTTTTCTAGGCTTAATTGCAACTTGCTACTTAATAAATCACTATGTAAAAACGCGTGGTTTAAGTCGCCTTTAAAAAAGGCTACGACGCGGTTGTCTTTTGTATCTAGCTCGAGTCCTGTATCAATATGATTGACATTTTTTTCGGTCATTAAAAAGGTGGTATTGATGGCCTGATTTTCTATATTTTCTTGTAGCAATGGGGGGGAAATTTCTGAGAAATAGCCTAATCGCAGAAGATGTTCGCGATCTTGTCTTAGAAACTGAGAATTAAAGGGCAAGCCCTGTTGGCTTTTCATTTCTCTTTCAAGAATAAAGGGTTTGATTTTTTTAAGGCCGTCCCATTTCATGATTCCCATTTTTCCTTCTGATATTTCTATAACCAAACGGGAATCTTGGTCTAACAGTGTGCTTGAAATACGTGCTAAGTCATACCCATTTTTTACATATCGCTCATGTACAGCGGTAATGTCCTCTTCTAACCGTTTAAAATTTAGAGGTACTCCTGGTTTTGTGCGTAGGCTATTTTTTATATCATTACTACTAAAAATTGTGTTACCGGTAATACGGATGTTTTTTATAACAGGATTTTCTGTTACCCGAAATTCTAAGATAATTCCGTTTCCATACACGGAGGTTCTTGCTTCTACAGAGTGGAAATTCCCTTGTAAATAAAGCGCATTAATATCTTTTTGCAGGTCTTCTTGTAGGATGCGATTGCCCACTTTATTAGAGAGCACGTCGACATAATTATTCTTGCTGGTTAGGAGGGCTCCTGTTATTTGAATTGCTTTAATTTGTCGGGAAAAATCGAGGGTCTGCGCCTGGCTATGTTCAGAAAAAAAGACTTGGATAAATAGAAAAATAATCCCTATTTTTTTAATATTCATAGCTATATCTCAGTGAAAATTTTGGCCTTGAGGTGGTATCGCTCGCTTCTCGAATATTTGAGAATGTCATAGAGAAATTATTTAACAAATAATACCGTAACTCTACTTCTGATACAGACAGGGTTTGCAAGAAATTGCCTTCAAGCTTGAGATCCAAATCGGTTTTGACTCTTAAAAAGAGTTTGTCGGTGATTAATTGTTTCATGAAATTAACACCCAGTACATTTTCGTCTTGTCCAACTCCCGTATAACCGGTTCTATCTGAAGCCGATTTTAATACTGCATGGCCAACATTATAATCGACGCGCAAATCATAAAGCCCAATATTACGTGCGAGCTGAAGCTCTACTGGTCGAAGAACTTTTTGACGTACTACCGAATTAATTTGATTTTCTCCTACGACATTCAGAAGTCGTTTTGTTTGATCTTCTCCCGGTGTATTTTGGGTCAAGTTTGAATTGACGAGATCTGGCATAAGCAGGCTAAAAACTTGGTATGTATCTTGGTTATTGGCGGCACCTTGTTTACCGAGCCGGTAGGTATTTTCATACTCCACATCATTGGCAGAAAGTGGATTACTTCGTAATGACTTGTATTTTTCGAAACTGAGCGTGTCCAAATCATAGATGGATCCGTCCATAGAAATAAGAACTGCTTTGAATTGATCTGGATCTACAAAGGTACTGTTGGAAGAGGCCGTAATTCCGGGCTTTTCTACCATTGAATAGGCGGTAATATTAAGGCGCGGAATGAGAGCCTGTTTGCCATTTCCTTGTGTTTTGGATTCAAACGATAACGCATTGGCGTGTGTTTTGTATTGGTTTTCTTTGTAGAACATACGTTGCCTGTCTTCGTTTAACACTGTAAATGATCGGTTTACAAAGGTAATCGTTCCTTCATTGAGGTAAACTTTATTTTTGATTTTGGGTGCGTTGAGTGTGCCTGTTATATAGAGAGGTTCTTTGGTTTTATTTACTTCAACAGACACGCTATTGGCGAGTCCCGCAAGAAATCCTTCTCCTAATAGACCGCCGGCCAAGCTCACTTCTTCTCCAATAGTAGCAGCAACACTAAGTCGGTAAGATGGCTTGATAGTTTTTTCTCCTAAGGTTGGCAAAATAATAGCCCCGTTTGAAAGGGTAATCATACCTGAAAGAAGAGGCCCTTGCTCTTTATCGGTACTGAGATTTTTTTCGGCTATTTGTTTGTCGGCTTGTCCTAATGGCAAATAATAGGGGCCTACTAATTTCATGTCCGCGAGTTTTGCTTTTCCTCGATAAATAGCGGGTAAATCTAAGTCGAGAAGCCCATCATCCAAGGCCAAATTAAAGTCTAAAATAACTGTTTTTGGAGTGAGTAGATTAAGATCCCGAACCGCAATATCACCTTTCACTACAAACGTATTATATTTAGAGGTATCGTCTCGTCGTTGCCATAAAATAGGTGTTTTTGGAATCAGGACTTTATTTTTTATAATTGAGATCGCATTCGAGGAAATTAAAAAAGGTTTATCAAATACTGCACTTTCCGCAAGAAAAATTTGCATGTTTTTTAGACTCAAAGACTGACTATTTAGCACGGGCTCTTCAAGAGGACCGTCTAGTGTTAGGGCTACTTTTCCTTGGTTGGATATAGACTTAATGTTCTTATTGAAAATAGAGAGAATGGCAATGTCGTTATCTATAAGCGTGGTTTCCA
This sequence comes from Candidatus Margulisiibacteriota bacterium, assembly GCA_009691415.1. Classification (GTDB taxonomy): domain Bacteria; phylum Margulisbacteria; class Marinamargulisbacteria; order SXXA01; family SICP01; genus SICP01. The sequence goes on along the minus strand of SICP01000012.1, from coordinate 37,869 downwards.
AATGCATGGGTTTATTTTTAGCAGTTGCATCCCAATATGCATTGATGGGTATCCAGCCTTTTAGGACATCGGGATTTGTTTTTAAAGTAGTTACTATTTCTGTATTTTTGATAGTTAGATTGCCGTCGTCACCATAGCTTCCCTTACTGCGAAGGGCTTTAAAAGTTTCTGCTCCGACGGAGCCTTGATCTATTTCGATGGCATATTGAATGGTGTCTTTGTCTGTATTTAAAACAAGGCTAATTTTCTTGGCAGTAACAAATGAAATTTTTGCGTTAACGGCTTGAATATTGGCTTCTATGAGTGGGTTTTGAGTGCCTCTGGATTTGGCTTTAATTACGGCGGTTAGATTGCCGGCCAATAAGCTGCCGAGCCCTAATTCCTCTGTCTTTTCTAAGGCCTTTTGATTCCGTTCTACTTCTTCAAAAAACCCAAGAGAGGTCTGAGTACTACCTACTTTAAAGAGTCGTATTTCTTTCCCTGAGTACGTGTCACTTTCTAGGCGATACCTATTGGATGGTTTTTCGATTTTGGCATTGGCATTGGCAATTTTTTCACCCATAGTTTCTTTTTGAAAAAAGCGTACTTTAATTTCTTGATTGATCTGTTGTAAAAATTCGGAAATGTCATTGATATTAGATTTTCCAATTGTTAATTCTAGGTCATAGCCAATCTGTTTCCATAAGGTTCTATCTTTCATCACAGGTGATACATCCAGCATACCTGACAAGGTATAATCGCTGTCTTTGTGCTTTAGTTTGACTGTACCCAATTTAAGACGATTTTGAGACCACTCTAGTTGTCCCTCAATTTTGTCTAGAGCCAAGACATTACTTTTGACATTTTCACCCTTAATCCAGACATTCATCTCTGGATCTGAGACATCTCCCTTGATTTTTCCGCGCACTTTCCATTGGCCGGCCAATCTACCTAAAGGTGATATTAAAATTTGAAAATCTTTGAGATCAATAGTGGTTCCCTCTTTTACAGTAAGATCGAGCTGTTTTTCTGCATTCACTGTTCCATTTAACAAAATATCTGAGCTCTGGTGGTGGTATTGGGAACTTTCTATTGTTAGGTTATCTCCATTCCATTTGAATAATGCCGAGATAAGATCGAAGGGTTGATTCTGAAGTAGACCTTCTTGAATAGAGAGACTGCCTTTGATGTTATAGGCAATAGGATTTAGAGTAGGGGTCTTTATTTTGTTGTTTTTTTGAATCTCTAAATCGGTTGTGATCAATCCTGTTAGAGGCTTTATGACGGCCGGAAAGTAGCGCTGTATCGCAGAATGCGTTGGTATTTCTACAGAGATCAAAGAAAGCTTCAGATCTTTAGGAAATTTATTTTCAAGGGTTCCGGATAGGTGAATTTCTTCGGCTTTATTTTTGGCCACAAATTTCCTAATTGAAACTAGATGAGGCTGATAACTAACGGCGATATCAACATGTTCATACGCTTTATCGTAGAGTGGATAGTTGTACAAAATAATATCTGCTGTTGTACGACTTTCCTGATCTGGATTTTGCCAAAAATTGGTATTAAGTAGGGCTGCGTAATCACCTGATATATCTAAGACTCCAGGTTTTTTTCCGGCATCTAATAGACTGTTGAAAATCGTGCCTTGTCCTGCATAGTGTATCTTCACTTTTTCAAGGTCCTGTATTGCTCCAGTAAGGGTAATCGGGGTCGTACTTTCGTTTAAATACATAGAGGCAGTATGTATTTGAATTTGGTTTTTATGAAGCACCGTATAGTGTGCAAATGCTTTTGAGATGGTTTGATTCATGATGCGTAGTGATTTTGGATGGAGTAAAGTTGTTGCGGTAAATGTATCTACATTACCTGTAATTTGTGTGGTGAGATCAAGATGCCCCGTAATTATTTTTGATGATTTTGAGAATGTTTTTTGCGTATCCATATCCAATAATGTAAGTGTCATTCCTAAATCTGCAGGCTGATTATTGAAATTAATTTCCCCCTGTCCGTTTAGAATGCCTCCATATAAATTACCTTTTAAGAGATGATAGGTGAGTCGTTTGTTTTCAAATCGATAGTTGCTTTGGACTTGGGTAGGTTTTAGCGCATAGAGTGTGACATTGGGTGCGGTAAGAATACCCTCTACAATGGGCGCATTGGTAGATCCATGGATGGTCAATGTTGTGCTTCCTGCTCCTGATAGTTTCCAGGTTTTTATGCCTTCAAACATTTTTTTTAGACATGCCAATTCAAATGACTCTGTCTTTAAAGCCATAGACATGATGCCTCGATCTAGAAAAAACTGGCCATCTCCTTTAATAGGAACTCCGTAAAACGATGCGGAAAAATCTGGCAAGCTAAAAATAACGGGGGGCTGAATCAGAATATTTCTAATTTGTTCTTTATACGGAAGTAACCGATCGGGTAATAAACGCAGTGGATGTTTAGAACTAATATAGGTCAGCAGTTGTCCGTCTTTATCTAAGATGCCGGCCTTTTTTAATTGTGTCCAAATCTCTTCTGATGGCATTGACGTATTTCCACTGGGTACGCCTATAGAAAACGCCTCTTTGGGTATGATGCCATGCATTAATTTGGCTTTGGTTTTGATGTGTTTTACCGGCTCTTCAAAAAAGGGCATTCTAAAGGTGGTATCTAGACTTGTGAGCGTGAGATTGTACCAAAAAGGAATGATGCCTGGTTTTGGAAAGGGAAATTTACTTTTAACGGTTCCTTCGACAGTAACAGTATCGTCTTCAATTGAAAATTTCTCGAGGGGAAGGACATAGTTTCCCCACCGATTCAGCCCCATTCCCGAACGAATATTCAACACATATTGTCCATCGAATGCACTGAAGTTTCCTTTGAAAACGGTTGGCTTTCTACTGCTTAATAATGTCCCTACCAATTTATAAGCGACCGCATCTAATTTATTAAAATCAATGGTGCCCTGAGAAAAAATAATGTTGTCTCTAAATGGGGTTTTTAATGGGGTTTCTTTAGACCACCCTAGCTCATCTGTAAACCATACTTGCATATTTTTAGCCGTAATTTTTCCTACAAACGTAGGCGGTTGCGGTGGTTTATTTTTTGCGCCAGGAGGTGCTTTTGGAATGAGCTCTAAAATATTCCACTGATCAGCCTTATCTCGTATTGCATTGAGTCGCACATTTTCTAATTGCACCCAATACGTTGCGGCAGCGAAATCACCTTTTTTTTGGGCTAGGGCTTTGATGGGATTGTAGTAAATAGTCGCATGGTCGATGGTAAGAATGGTGCTATGTGGGAATTTGGGGTTGTCTGAAAACTTAATATTATCAAGTGAGATACCGGTCAAAAGATTGCCAGATAGAGACTCAATTGTCACTTTCCAACCAAATGTTTTTGTAAATTCTTTTTCGAGTGTTTGCTTAATTATTGCTTGAGGAATAGCGGTTTGATACACCAAAAAACCTGTAACAGACGCACAGGTAACCACGCCAAAAGAGACTACTAGTATGTATTTAAGAAGCAGCCCCAGTTTGTGCACGTCTATCTAAGATAAGCAGATAATGCGTTTAATACCGCTTGCTCTGTGCCGTCTACGAGTTCTGGTTTTGCAGAAATTTCGATAGCCCGATTTGGATCTTTTAGGCCATGCCCCGTCAAAACCGAAACGATCACTTGGCCTTCTTTAAACGGATGTGTCCGATGATATTTGATAACGCCTGCAATCGATGCCGCTGAGGCAGGCTCACAAAATACACCTTCGTATGCAGCGAGCAATTGCTGTGCTTCTGTGATTTCTTCGTCCGTGACACTATCGATTAGACCACCCGATTCTGTCTTTGCGGCTTCAGCACTTTGCCAACTCGCGGGGTTTCCGATTTGGATTGCGGTTGCGATGGTCTGTGGATTTTGAACAATTTTCCCCAAAACGATGGGGGCAGAACCGGCGGCTTGATATCCCATCATTTTGGGTTTTTTAGTACATTTTCCAAGTGCTGCGTATTCGGTATACCCTTTCCAGTAGGCCGTAATATTTCCGGCATTTCCGACGGGTATAAAATGAAAATCAGGGGCGTTTCCTAAGGCATCGACTATTTCAAACGCGCCCGTTTTTTGGCCTTCGATACGATAGGGATTAACAGAATTTACGAGCGTGATGGGTGCTGTTTTTGTAATGGTTCTAACGAGGGTAAGCGCGTCATCAAAATTGCCTTTTATTTGGAGTACTTTGGCGCCATGCATCATGGCTTGGGATAATTTTCCGAGTGAAATTTTACCGTCCGGAATAAGCACACAGCAAGACATGCCCGCGCGCGCGGCGTAGGCAGCGGCAGAGGCAGAGGTGTTGCCCGTGGAGGCGCACATAACTGCTTTTGATCCAGCTTCTTTTGCTTTAGTAATGGCCATGGTCATGCCACGGTCTTTGAAAGATCCGGTAGGATTGAGACCTTCAAATTTCACATGCCAGTCTGCATGTATACCTAATTTCTCAGGAAGTCTTTTTAATTTAATGAGGGGCGTATTGCCTTCATTGAGGGTCACAATAGGGGTAGTTTCTGTTACAGGTAAGTATGCTTTATATTCTTCGACGAGCCCTTTCCACATGGGTATCTCCTTAATGGTGTTTTTTAGGCTCATCTTAGCATAATTCGTAGGGGGACGATAATGGTCTAAGATAGTATTCTGTAATCAATATGAACCTGCCAAAAACTATCGCTCCTTTCTTTTTTCATTTTTTGAGGCCCTACAAACGCTATGTCGCAGGCCTTTTTCTGGTGAGTGTTTTGTGGTCACTGCACGTCTCACTTCTACCTTATGCTCTCAAGTTACTTGTAGATAGAGTGAGCAGTTTTCATGGCGACTCTTCCGAATTTTTTAACATCGTAAAATGGCCTGCATTGGGGTACATCGGCCTTTCTCTTGCGCTTGGTATGACCTTTAGATTTTACGATTTTCTTCTTTTGCACTTTTTGCCCAATCTTAAGCGAGATGTTCAGCATGCCCTGTTTACTTATTTAGAAAACCATTCTTATGGCTACTTTCAAAATAATTTTGCGGGCTCTCTTTCTAATAAAGTAATGGATATGGTGAGAGGTATGTCAGAAATTTTGCAGATGTTTATGGACACGTGTTTCGCCCCTGTTTTGGGCATTACTACGGTACTTATTACGATGTATAGCGTACGCCCTTTATTTGCGTTTATTTTTGGTGTTTGGGCAATCATTTTTATGGGGTTTTCTTGGATTTTCTCCCAAAAATGTCAACCTCTCGCAACAGCCTACTCCGAAGCCAAAAGCACCGTATCCGGCAAAATTGTGGATAGTCTTTCAAATATGATTACCGTCAGGCTTTTTGCGAGACACTCTTTTGAAAATCACTACTTATTGGGCTTCACCAATGACATCATCGTTAAAGATCGCCGCATGCAATGGCATATAATTCTCGTAAGAACTGTGTTGATGTTGAGTGTCACAGTGATGGTCGGCGTGATGATTTGGGCCTTACTGTGGGCACGCTCTAAGTCTCTCATTACCGTCGGAGATTTTGTCCTTATTTTGACTTTAATCGCACGAATTGTTGATATGCTCTGGTACGTCACCAACCAATTTGTACGTTTTTCACAAGAAATAGGCACCTGCAAACAGGCACTCAGTATCGTCACGCAAGACCATGATATTAAAGATCTCCCCATGGCAACACCGTTACACCCTACTCTTGGTACGATTACATTTGATGCGGTTACGTTTCGATATAACAAGCCCCTTATTTTTGACAACCTATCTGTTTATATTCCAGGAGGCACAAAAGTGGGCCTGGTAGGATTTTCCGGCTCTGGAAAAACAACGTTTGTTAATTTAATTCTTCGATTTTTTGAGTTGGAATCAGGAAAAATTGTCGTTGATACTCAAGATATTTCTACAGTTACACAAACGTCATTACACAATGCCATTTCCATGATTCCTCAAGACACCTCTCTCTTTCATCGTAGCTTAATGGAAAATATACGATATGGTCGATTAGAGGCCACAGATGACGAGGTAATTTTAGCCTCAAAGCAAGCCCATTGCCACGACTTTATACAAGCAATACCCGAGGGCTACGCAGCCTTGGTCGGCGAACGCGGCATCAAACTTTCTGGGGGTCAGCGTCAACGCATTTCTATCGCCAGAGCCCTCTTAAAAAACGCACCTATTTTAATTCTTGATGAAGCCACTTCCTCTCTAGATTCGGTTACAGAAGCCCAAATCCAGGAAAGCCTGCACCATCTCATGAAAAACAAAACAACCCTCGTCATAGCCCACAGACTTTCTACGTTGTCACAAATGGATAGGCTGTTGGTTTTTGATCACGGAAAAATAGTACAAGACGGGACTCACGAAGACCTTCTTGCCACACAGGGCCACTATCAGACTTTATGGAAACTACAGTCCCACGGCTTTTTACCAGAAACTAATAATCAAAGGCCTACACACCTTGAGCCCAGCTTTTAAGATAGCCTAAAAATGATGCATCTAACTGCTGAATTGCTTCACCCGTTTCTAACCCATACCGCTTTACAGTTTGTCTATAAAGATATCGAAATGCTCCTATTGCAGCAATGTCTTTTTGGATGCTGTCTTGTACAGATTCGGTTTTCATTGAAAGTGTATTAGTTGTTTCTGTAAGAGCCGTAAAAAAGCCATTAATTTCTGTGTAGAGCGCCTTAGACAGGCTATGATCTTTATGAATGGTGCTAGCCCCCGCCGTTACAGACACATCTGCTTGAAATGGAAGTGCTATCGTAAACGCTTGGCCTTTATCGTGATCTGCAATATTTTGTTTTGCTTCTTCTATTTCTTCTCTGGTACTTGCAAGGTCGTCTTGAAGAGTTTGAAAGAGAGCTGCTGCTTGAAATGTTCCCATCAGTTCTTCTACGGCTTTTTGTGTTATATGTTGTCTTTCTGCTAGAGCTTTGATAACCCCTAAAATCGTTGGTTTATTTAGGAGAGTATTGAGGTTTTGAAATGGAGTTGCAAATGTAGCATCTTGGTTTTGATATTCTTTTCCCAACCACTTTAACTCTGCCTTAAATCCAATAAATATCTCTTTAGCCTTTTCGATGTCTGTGAAATTTTCAGTGTCATTCAAGGTATTAAGAACTTCTAAAATCTTTTCTAGTCGTCCAAAATATTTCGTCACTAAATAATCGTGCTGGACGCAGTGTTCTAGCCAGAATGATTTTGTATCTTTCTTGTGAATATTTAATGAATAGTAACTATCTACATCCCAGGCTTTCGTTTTATTGGGATCCCCTGCGCCAACCTTGTGAACATAGTTGCCATTCGCACTCCTTTCATTTCTGTCTCTTCTTATTCTTGTCATGAGAACTCTGGTTTTTAGCAGGGTTTCTTTGGTGGACCCATGACGTTTTCCTGCTTCTTTGAATCTCACGAATTGTTCGATTGTTAGCCTCATGCTTTCTTCAGGCTTTAGTCTGTCTTTAATAGAAACCTCCTGAAGGATTTGCTGCTTGTTTTGTCCTTTTAGGGGGGCATAGAATTTTTGTGCTTGATGATCAAAGAATTGCCAGACTACTTTGCCCGCTTTGATCGAAATATTCACGTAATCATCTAGTTCTGGAGGAAGTTCTAATCGCACTCTGAGTTGCTCAACCATGGTCAAAGACATGGGTTGAGATAAGGAGACTTTAAACAACATAATTAAATCTACGCCAGAACAATGATGTGCCATAAATGATTTAATATCATTAAGTTCTCCAGATTTTGGAAAAGCCAATTCTGTTTGTCGTAAAAAAATAAATGACAGAAGTACACGTGTAAAACGCTCATCTAATATCAGAATCGGTTTATTTTCATTCAAAGACTCTTCAATCAGCTTTTCAACAAAACTCTGTTGATTGACGGCTGTCATCGATTCAAATGTTTGTTTAATTTTTACTTGCAACTCTTGAATTTTATTGGATGACAGCGGTACAAGATCACGGCTGTTTATTGCAATGTATTTGTAGCTTACGGCTTGATATATCATGTCATTTTACTTAATAATCCCAATAAGGATGTCCACTTAGAATCATCCAGTCACCTCCGTCCCGCGCTAAACGCACAGGTAGCGAAAATCCAGGGATCAGTACCGTTATTCCTGCCGAGAAAATATTTTTATAATAAAGCCCGGATAGGCAGAACCATTCATTGATTTTTTGCTCAACGCCTACATAGGCTAATGGAGAGAGGCCTTCTCCTTCCACATCAAAATCCGAACTTGACTTCATCTGTGCGATGGGCGTTCGGATGCCGGTAAAAAATAAGGTTCGTCCTACTTGTTTACTAATCAATACATTGGCACGAACTTCCATAACCGATCTGCTATTTTCAAATATGAGGTCATTCAACATAAATCGACCTTTTAGTCCTACTAGATTTTCTGGATCCCAGAATAGCTGCCCCTGAAGACCTAAACCATAGATATTTTTCCCATAAATATTTTTTGATTTGTTGCCGGGATTGCTCGTATAGTTTATGAGCACTTCCCATCTTTTGCTAATCGCCTTTTTGGTCTCGACGAAAAAGTTGTATCCTGAAATTGGTTTGAATCCAAGGCCAAAATTTAGTTGGATATCTTGAGAAGATTTTAATTCAAAATAGGTATTACTCGGTGAAATAATACGATTTTCTGTTGGTCCAAATGTCGCAAATCGACTATTGGTTTCCCAGGCACCTACCTCATAAGCGCTTAGCTCAGAGAAAAAAGCTATTCCCAGAGCTAGACACCCAACACTTACTGCTATTCTTTTTATAAAACTCACAAAGTCTTATTCCAAGGCATTTTAGCCAATACTTCTGCCAACATACAAAACCCAAAAATACCCGCAACACATAAAGTCGTTCCTAATACACCTGCCACTAGCGAGAATTGAACCGAAACCCCATAGGCCAAAAATGAAAACAAGGCCACCAAACCACCCACAATAATTTGTACTTGTCTAAAAATGGAAATAGTTACTCTGCGCTTCACCGAAAAAACAGGCTTACCCTCCGCCTTCCAAGCAGACATCCCCCCCGCAATCACTTCACATGAAATCGACTCGCCTGACAAACGATCTTTTGCCATACTCGCCCTCTTCCCAGACTGACACATCAGCAAAATTGTTTTATCTGCCAAAAGTGAGCTCAAAGATGCAATCTGTTGTAATTGTGACAAGGGTATATTGATCGATCCTTCCACATATTCTTTGGCATATTCATCGCGCTCACGAACGTCTATTATGATTTGATTTGGCATGTAGCATCTCCTTTTTATCTCGCTATTTTTTATTATACCGTTAATTCTTTTATTTTTTAAAAAAAGTTTTCGTATGTTAAAGTTCAAAAAATTACAATTGATAGTAATTCAAAATAAAACTTGTAAATGTTGTTTAAAAACAACATAATAAGGGTATAGTGTGATAGAAGTTATTATTTATCAAATTTATGATAAAAAAGAACCATTTATTAATTTCTTAGATTCCGTCAAAAGCATTCAAGATAGAGCTCGAATTATGTCTCGAATTGATCGTATCGAAAAGGGTAATTTCGGAGATTCAAAATCATTGGGAGACGGATTACTTGAACTCCGATTTTTCTTTGGGCCAGGCTACAGAATATATTTTGGGATGAAAGGCAATCAGGTGGTTATATTACTATGTGGTGGCGATAAAAGTTCACAAGTAAAAGATATTAAAACGGCTCGTCTTTACTGGAAGGCGTTTACGGAGAATTTAAAATGAGAAAATGGCGCGATGTATTAACCGAAAGACTAAAAAACAACCCAAAAGAAGCCAAAGCCTATTTGGAGGCAGCGCTTGAGGATTATCAAGAGGATCAAAATAGAGAAGCTTTTTTATTGGCGCTCAGAACACTTGTAGATGCCAAGGGAGGAATGGATTGGCTCTCTAAACAAACCCACTTAAATCGACCTCAGCTTTATCGGACATTATCTGCATCTGGAAACCCAACACTTGGAACACTAACAAAGGTTCTAGGGACATTGGGATTTAAGTTATCCATACAAAGTGGACCTTCGATTAGAAAAAAGACTTTGATCCATTCTTAAGTAACATAAGTGAGGCAGTTGACAAACCCGCCCCTAATTAAGATAGTTAGATCATGGCTTTTCCAGATCATCGTTTACAGCGGTTGCGGCGTACAGGTTCTTTGAGAGATCTTGTGGCTGAGACGCGGTTGCATGCAAATAATTTTGTGATGCCGATTTTTGTAAATGAGGCACTGTCTTCCCCGAGGGCGATTAAGTCTTTGTCGGGGATTTATCAGCAGTCGTTTACGTCTTTGTTGGATGAAATACGCGATTGTGTTGAGAGTGGGATCAAGGCTGTGCTTTTGTTTGGTATTCCTGAGAAAAAAGATAGCTTAGGATCTGAGGCAGATAATCCTAATGGGGTTATTCAATTGGCTATTGGCATGATTAAGACGCAGTTTCCTGATTTGGTGGTGATTGCTGATTGTTGTTTGTGTGAGTATACGGATCATGGGCATTGTGGGGTTTTGAAAGACGGCGCTTTGGATAATGATGACACCTTGTCGAGATTGGCCCGAATAGCGGTGAGTTATGCGAAAGCGGGGGCCGATGTTGTGGCGCCTTCTGGCATGATGGATGGCATGGTTCGGGTGATTCGTCGGGCGTTGGATCAGGCGGGGTATCAGCAGGTGTCGATTATGTCTTATGCGGCGAAATATGCGTCTGCATTGTATGGTCCGTTTCGTGAAGCTGCTGGATCTGGGCAATTTTCTGGGGATCGCAAGCATCACCAAATGGCACCCTCTCAATCTCGTGAGGCCCTTTTAGAAGCGCAATTAGATGTAGAAGAAGGTTCTGATTTTCTAATCGTGAAACCGGCTACGTTATATTTAGATATTATTCGGGCGGTTCATGATCGCTTTTTGGTGCCGGTTGTGGCGTATCATGTGTCTGGTGAATATGCGATGGTGAAGGCGGCTTCTGGCTTAGAACTTTTGGATGAAGCGGCTGTATTTGAGGAAACTTTTTTGGCCATGAAACGCGCTGGGGCTCACTTAATTATTTCATATTATGCCAAAGAGATGGCCCGGAAGCTTAAATAGATTCCACTCTTAACCGCGTTAACGGTTCGTGTTATGATGAATTCGTTTTTTGAATCCCCCCCTACCTAATTAATATTTTATAAGCGTTTAAGGAGATATTATGGCTCAACAACACACCACCACCTCTTATGGTGCGGACGAAATCAAGGTATTAGAAGGGTTGGAAGCGGTTCGTAAGCGCCCGAGTATGTATATTGGTTCTACAAGTAAAGCCGGTCTGAACCATTTGGTTTTTGAGGTTGTTGATAACAGTATTGATGAAGCGATGGCGGGGTATTGTACCCATGTTTTCGTCACGATTGAGCCTGGAAATATCGTCACTGTATCTGATAACGGTCGTGGTATTCCGATCGATTTACATAAAGAAAAGAACTTACCAGCTGTCGAAGTTGTTATGACTACGCTGCACGCAGGCGGAAAATTTGAAGGAAAGGGCTATAAAATTTCGGGTGGTTTGCACGGTGTAGGCGTCTCTGTTGTAAACGCATTGGCGGAGTGGCTCGAAGTAGAAGTCAATCGCGATCAGAAAAGATATACGCAACGCTATCATCGTGGTATTCCAGAAAAATTGGTGGGCGATTTGTCAGAACTTCCTGGAGTACCTACTGGAACACTGATTCGATTTAAACCAGACGCGCAGATTTTTGAAGAAGTTGATTTTACGTGTGAAGTCATTGATCACCGCCTCAAAGAATTGGCTTTCTTGAATCCTGGCATTACGATTTCTTTTAAAGATACGCGTGAAGAAACGCCGATTGAAGCACTTTACTCATTTGAAGGTGGGATTAAGTCTTATGTAGAACTTTTGAATACCAATAAAGAAATTTTATTTACGCCTCCGATGTACATTAAAAAAGTGCGTGAGCATTATGAAATCGAAGTAGCAGTTCAGTATGTTTCTGACTACTACGATGAAAATGTCGTGTCGTTTGCCAATAATATTCGTACGAGAGAAGGCGGTACACACGTTGCAGGATTCCGTTCTGCATTGACCCGCGTTATGAATAGTTTTGCTAAGAAATATGACTTGATTAAAGATAAAAAAGAAACGTTGACTGGGTCTGATCTTAAAGAAGGGTTAACGGTTGTTATCAGCGTTAAACTTCCTAACCCACAATTTGAAGGGCAAACCAAAACTAAATTGGGTAACTCTGACATTAAGGGCATTGTGGATTCTATGGTGGATGAAGGGCTAACTGACTTCGTCGAAACCAACCCTCGCATGGGTAAGCAAATTATTAATAAAGCGTTGATTGCTCAGCGTGTTCGTGAAGCAACTCGTAAGGCACAAGATTTGGCTCGCCGTAAGAGCGCTCTTGAAAGCACGACATTGCCTGGAAAATTGGCAGACTGTTCTAATAAAGATGCTGAGAGCTGCGAAATTTATTTGGTTGAGGGAGATTCTGCGGGTGGTTCAGCCAAGCAAGGTCGGGATCGGAATTTTCAAGCGATTTTGCCATTGCGCGGAAAAGTATTAAACGTTGAAAAAGCACGTTTAGACAAAATTTTGGCTAACGAAGAAATTAGGTCTTTGATTACAGCGATTGGCCCGGAAGCGATTTCTGGGTTTTCTAATACGGATGACGATGAGGATGCTGTTGCACCTGTAGCTGTCGACGCGGATGGTCAAGTGGAGCTTATTCCTGAGTTACCGGCCGTTCTCAAAAAACTGAGATATCACAAAATTATTATCATGACCGATGCTGATGTGGATGGTGCGCACATACGAACATTGCTTCTTACGTTTTTCTTTAGGCACGCACGGGCTTTGATTGAAGCGGGTACGTTATATATTGCACAACCCCCTTTATTTTTGGTTAAAAAGGGAAATACCAAACGGTATTTGTACAATGAAAAAGAATTGGAAACGACCCTGCAAGAACTGGGTCGTGATAAAACAGTAATTCAACGCTATAAAGGTTTGGGAGAAATGAACCCTGACCAACTTTGGGATACCACAATGGATCCAGATACCCGGACGTTGTTACGTGTGAATCTTGAAGATGCTGAACAAGCCGATGAAATCTTTACGATCTTAATGGGAAGTGAAGTGGAACCGAGAAAAGCATTTATTGAAAAATATGCGAAGACCGTCCGCTGGATTGACGTGTAGGAGAGAATCATGGAAGGCACACAAGAAAATTTATATTTAAACCAAAATATTAATTTAATTCGTATTGAAGATGAAATGAAGGCCTCTTACATGGGCTACGCGATGTCCGTTATTGTTGGACGTGCGCTGCCAGATGTCAGAGACGGACTCAAACCTGTACACAGACGCATTTTGTATGCGATGCATGACGCGGGCTTTATTGCCGGTCGCCCTTATAAGAAATGTGCTCGTATCGTCGGGGACGTTTTGGGACGGTATCACCCGCATGGTGATAGTTCTGTTTATGATGCCTTGGTTCGTATGGCTCAAAACTTTTCACTGAGATACCCGTTAATTGATGGTCAAGGTAACTATGGATCAGTGGATGGTGATAATGCGGCTGCGATGCGATATACAGAAGCGCGCATGTCTCGGATTTGTATGCCTCTTTTGGAAGATATTGATAAGGACACGGTACAGTTTGTGCCTAACTTTGATGAGTCGTTACAAGAACCAACAGTTCTACCTGCTAAACTTCCTACGCTTCTTTTAAATGGAACAGCTGGGATTGCGGTTGGAATGGCAACCAATATTCCTCCTCACAATTTAAACGAATTGGTAGATGCCCTTTGCGTGCTAATTGATGATCCTGATGCCACCGTCGAAATGCTCATGGAACATATTAAAGGTCCTGATTTTCCAACAGGCGGCATTATTTGTGGTACAGAAGGAATCGAAAAAGCCTATCGCACGGGTCGTGGCAGCATTATGATTCGGAGCAAAACTGAAATCGAAGAATCCAAGAAAAAGAATAAGCTAGCGATTATCGTGACCGAAATTCCGTATCAGGTAAATAAGGCTAACTTAATTATTAAGATTGCAGAATTGGTTCAAGAGAAAAAAATTACGGATATTGCAGATCTTCGGGATGAGTCTGACCGTAAGGGAATGCGTATCTATATCGAGCTTAAAAAAGATGCGATACCTGAAGTGGTTCTTAATCAATTGTATAAACATACGCAGCTTCAAACCTCGTTTGGCGTCAACATGGTGGCACTGGCGCACGGCATTCCTCAGACACTCACACTAAAACAAATTCTGGCGCATTATGTTGCACATAGAAAAGAAATTATTGTTCGCAGAAGTCAGTTTGATCTGAATAAAGCCAAAGATCGTTTACATATTTTAGAAGGCTTGCGTATTGCACTTCACCGTATTGACGAAGTCATTGCGCTTATTAAAGCGTCTCCTAATACAGAGGAAGCTCGCCAAGGCTTGATCTCCACTTTTGGCCTATCAGAGAAACAGGCCAACGCTATTCTGGAAATGCGTTTACAACGTTTGACCGGACTTGAGCGAGATAAAATTGAGCAGGAATATACCGCTCTACTTGAAACGATTAAAGATCTCGAAGATATTTTGGCCAATGACTTTCGGGTTAATACGATTATTAAAACCGAACTATTAGAAATGAAAGACCGTTTTGGTGATGCTCGCAGAACGCGTATTGGTGATGCTGTTGGCATCATGAACTACGAAGACTTGATTCCTGACGAGCAAGTTGCCGTTTTGTTTTCTAAAAAAGGCTTTGTAAAACGAATGAAGATTGATCTTTTCCGTAGCCAACTTCGTGGTGGCCGTGGAGTGAGTAGTATTACGACCCGTGAAGAAGATATTGTAGATCAATTGTTTGTGACCAGTTCACATGATTATCTTTTGTGCTTCACAACAAAAGGACGCGTATTTAAAACCAAGGTCTATCAAGTACCCGAAGCATCTCGTCAAAGTAAGGGTGTGTCTATTGGACACTTCTTGCAATTGGAAGAAGGCGAGATTATTAGCGCAGCGATTCCGATTCGTTCGTTTGATACGGATGACTATTTGTTTATGACGACCAAAAATGGTGTTATCAAAAAGACGCCTGTCAACGCATTTATTCACTTCAAAAATCGTCCGATTGTTGCGTTAACGTTGGATAATGGGGATCAATTGAAATGGGTTGCTCGTACGACTGGAGATCGGGATATTGTTCTCGTGACATCAGCCGGTATGGTTATTCGATTTAATGAAACCCAAGTACGTGCCATGGGCCGTGTGTCTCGCGGCGTTAAAGGCATTAAAGTGAAAGCGCAAGATATGCTTGTGAGTATGGCGATGATTGATCCTGAAAGCAAAGCCAACTTACTCATTATTACGTCTAATGGTCATGGTAAGAATGTGCATGTAGATGAATTTAAATGTCAGAAGCGTGGCGGGATTGGGGTGCGCGGTCTGAAATTCAGAAAGACTGTGAAGGGTGAAGAAGTGACAGATGCCATTGTTGCTCAAAAAGAAAATGAGATTATGGTTGTAACCAAAAATGGCACGATGTGTCGTCAGCAAATCAGCGCTATCTCAACACAACGCAGAGAAGCGATGGGTGTTCGTATCTTGAAGCTCGATAAGGGCGATCGGGTTATGGCTATGAGTGAAGTCATGAAAGATGACGGTGTTGAAGCACCTGTTATTACGCCTCAACTTTCACTGGGAGATATTGCTTAATTTTTAAAATTGCAGAGGCTCTTTTGTCAGTAAGTGAGAGAGGCTCTACTGTGTGCGCTAAATTCTACGACGTCTACACTGAATGGTGTGCACTACGGTGAACAGGTACTTGAACTGATCCTACGGGGAAGTTTATTGCCTCTCTTATAGTTATCGTATCGAAGAGGGAAAAAAATTCACCTTAAATGTTCGGGGATGGCATCTTCGCTTATTTTTTGGATTTTTGAGAATCGTTTGTGTTTTGTTTTTTTGGTTTTTTGTGCGTGCTCTATAGACTTTTCTTTATGTAAGACGTTGAGGTCACTTTTGCTCGTGACTTGCTCCATAATTATATGCAGTACCCATTCGACGGGTTTTAGAACTAAGGCACCTTTCAAAACAGACGGACTTATGAATAGAACTGGAATAAGAAATATAGGTAAGATCAGTGCGCCTTTTATAGCGCCTGCAGCTGCACCAGCAATACGATCCAGAGGTTTTATAAGTGGAATATGCATGACGCTATCTAGCATCATTTGAAGTAGGTATGCCAAGAAAAAAACGATTGCCCATACGGCTACAAAACTAATAATGGCTAAATATAATGGATTGATATGAATCCAGATCAGAAGATATGACTGCAAAACTGAAAAATATTTTAACGCTAAAACAATGCCCCCAAAAAATGTCAAAAGATTTACGATTATTTTTGTAAACCCTTGTTGAAATCCCTTGAACGCAAAAACACCCAATACTAAAGCAACAACAATGTCTAATAAATTCATGGGTTTAGTGAATCCAAAATCGGGCTGATCGTTTTCTGTATTTCTATTGTGATTTCTTCTATGCTCAAGTGACCATCAATAATGTGAAACGGGAATTTTTTTCGGAGTTCCAGAAAGGCTTCTTTTATTTTTTTTTGATAAAGAATAAAGCTGTCAAATACATTTCCTGCGAGGCCGAGATCCATGCCAGATTCCCAATAACCTAACCGTAGATTTTTTTCGAAGTACCGTTCGACGAGCCGTTCTGGCTCCACTTGTAGATAGAGAACCAAGTGTGGGATGAGGGCAAATTCATAAATTTTTTCGAGCCATTCTGGAGACGCGCCTCTTACAGTGTCGCGTGCCATGAGTGTATAGATATAGCGATCGCAAAGTATAACGGCACCGGACCGAAGTGCGGGTATAATTTTATTTTCTAATTGATCCGCAAAGTCTGTGGCATAAAACAAGCTCATAGTGGTATGAAATAGCGTGTTGCTTTTTTGGGCTTCTATGAGTTCTTCGGAGACCAATGTGGATCGCTTTATGCCTACGTCGATTACGGAATAACCTTGGTTTTCTAGCCATGATTTGATGGCATTAATTTGAGAGGTTATACCTGATGCATCGGCACCTTCTATGACCAGTAGCTTTCCGCTTAGCGCTTGGACATCACAATGGGGAAGCCCTTCTCCGTAAAATTTAGCCATAGTGAACTTCCTTGTTTTGGCTCACAAACTGAGGGAGTTCAATGTGCTTTGAGAGGTAGTTTCGTACCCGTAATTGTTGTTCTCTAATAGGTTTCGTCGCATCAATTCTCACGAGTCCTTCTTCTGAGACAACTGTATCGTAGTGATCGCAAATGCGTTTCTGAAAGAGTTTGAACGATTCTTGGATATCTGTTGATAGTCCCATGTCCATGCCTGCTTCAAAATATTTTAACTCGGGTCTTCCTGACAAAATGCGGTCGAGCGACACGGATAAAGGGACGTCAAAATAAAACGTGATGTCTGGTTTTACTGCAAAGCTGTATAAGTTTTTTACCCATTTTTTGGGACATCCTCGTGTCATGTCTCGCACATAGGCTGTGTAGACGTAGCGATCGGACAAAACAATATAGCCGGCACGTAATAAAGGTGCGATTTCTTGTTCGTACCGATCTGCAAAATCGGTGGCGTGGATGAGACTGAATGTGGTGGGCGTTAGGAGTTGGCGTTTTTTGGCTTTTGAACTAGCTGCTTTGACGATTTTCGAGGAGTTCCATTGGGTGAAAAATACTTTCATATTTTGCATTTCTAACCAGCGCTTCAGCAGATATATTTGCGTCGATTTTCCTGAGCCATCTAACCCTTCAACTGCAATCAATTTTCCAGGATAAGTATGAGAAATTTGTGTCATTGAAGTCCTTTGATAAATCGTTTTATACGTAATACAGCTTCTTTCAATTTCTCCATATCTGTTGCATAGCAACATCGAATATAACCTTCGGCACAGGCTCCAAATGCATTTCCTGGCACGACGGCAACACGTTCTTTCTTTAGTAAGTTTAGAGCAAATTCTTCAGATGACAATCCTGTATGTTTGATTGATGAGAATGTATAAAAAGCACCCGATGGCATGGGGGTTGGGAGCCCTGCATCATTGAGTCTTTTGACGAAAAAATTGCGGCGAAGCAAATAGGATTTCCGCATTTCTTCTACTGCTTTTAAATTGTGTTTTAGGGCTTCAATTGCGGCATATTGGGCAATAATAGGGGCGCATAATGCGCTGTACTGGTGAATTTTTAAGGTGCGTGAAACGAGCGCTTCGGGTCCGCAAAGATAGCCAAGGCGCCAGCCTGTCATGGCAAAGGCTTTGGAAAATCCACTGAGTAAAATGGTGCGGTCTTTTACACCAGGAATAGAGGCATAGGAAGTATAGCCTTCGTAATTAAGTTCTGCATAAATTTCGTCGGTGATGACCCAAAATTGATATTTTTTTGAAAGTGCTGCGA
This sequence comes from Candidatus Margulisiibacteriota bacterium, assembly GCA_009691415.1. Lineage (GTDB taxonomy): Bacteria > Margulisbacteria > Marinamargulisbacteria > SXXA01 > SICP01 > SICP01. The sequence goes on along the minus strand of SICP01000012.1, from coordinate 19,419 downwards.
TGGCCTCGAGTGTCTCTTTTGGAATGACTACTCCGGTTGGATTATTAGGAGAACACAATACCAAAGCTTTGGTCCGGGGCGTGATTAATTTTTCTAATTCTTTAGGATCAGGAATGAAGTGATTGCCAGAGGTATCGAGTGTAATGGGTATACCACCAGCCAGTGTGACAAGTGGGTGATAACAGACGTATCCTGGTTCTGGAATAATGACTTCGTCACCGGCATTAAGCAGGGCTCTCATGGTAATATCAACGCCTTCGGACACACCGACGGTCAGCATCGTTTCTGTTTTAGCATCATAAGTTAGATTAAATCTCTCTTTTAAATAGCTCACTGTTTCTTCTCTGCACTCGAGTAGTCCGGCGTTGGCAGTGTAGGAAGTGGCCCCTTGTTCTAGGGTGGCGATGGCTTCTTCTCGGATACCCCAGGGGGTGACGAAATCGGGTTCGCCTACGCCTAACGAAATAATATCTTTTGAGCCGATTACTAAATCGAAAAACTTCCGTATTCCTGACGGAGGGATTTGGTCAAGGACTCTTGAAAATTCAATGCTCATGGCTGGATAGCGAGTCTCTCAAGTTCATCATCGGCATCAATGAGAACACTTTTTTCTTTGTATGTTTTCATGATGAAATGGGTTGCTGTACTTTGAACATTTTCGATAGACGCTAATTTTTCTGAGACAAATCGTGAAATTTCTTCGAGATTTTTACCCTCTACAATAAGCAAAAAATCGTATTGGCCAGAGATCAAATAATGGTCGATGACATTGGGATGACGTGCTATACGTTTGGCAATTCCCGTAAATCCACGCGATTTTTCTGGACGCACTCGTACTTCGATGAGGGCTTTTACTTTGCCACATTCCGCATTCAGTTTGTCTTCATTTATGACCGTTGTGTATCGAATGATGGTGTGATCGTTTTCTAGTTTTTTAACGAGTTTTTTGGCGGTGGCAGTTGTCACGCCCATGCTATCCGCAATATCTTCCACAGAGATCCTGGCATTGTTTTTCAACAATGACAGAACCTCTTGTTCATGTTTCGTCATGCGATTGAAATACTTAATGTTTCGGGACCCAAGTACGTAGTTAGCGCCACGCACCCTTCTTCTAAAAAGATCGGTGTATTGGGACAAAGACTTTTGAGTTCGTTGCTAAGTGCCACTGCTTCTGTGTACAAATAGTTATAGGTAATCATCATGTATTTGGCATAGCCCCCACGTAGTTTGAGCTCTTGGATAATATGTTCTACCAAGAGAACACGTGCCTGTGCGGTATCTTTGACGCAATCAATGACATCAACCGCTTCTTCTTCACCCCGTAGTGTGAAAATTGGTTTGAATTGAAATAACTTATTCATCAATTCAAGCTGAGATCCTTTTGCGTCTTGTACAACGCCACGTGTGGTTAAATACTTGAGGTCGTTTACCATGGTGATGTAATAAATCAACGGTATTTGCTTGGCAATAAATAAATCGATTTGCTTTGCAGATTCGTTGCGATGTATCGCTTCGGCTACTTGCAAAACAAATAAACCAAGTCCACCACCCGCCGATTGAGAGTCAATGACCGTTACTTCTACATGATCTGCAACAATCGTAGCCGCATGCCTGGCATTATCGATGGTGGCAGAAAGTTTGCTGGAAAGGTGTAATGAGTAGATTTTTTGGTATCCGCTGATATGCAATTCTCTGTATTTTTGAACAAACTCTTCTGTTGTAGGAGGATCTGTTACGGCTAGATTTCCAGTTTTTTCATTCTTCTTCCAGAACTCTTTTTTGGAAATCTTTCCATCATCTAGAAAATCTTTACCTTTAATTTTGACATGTAATGGGACGATTTGAATATTGAATTGTTTAATAAAATTTTCTGGAATAACAGCGGTACTATCTGTCACAACGACAATCGTAGACGCATTAGCGCCTTCTCCGTCGCCTTCAAATAATTTACCTTTAATGACATCCAGAGGCAGATATCGATCAGCTTGCATTTTACGAATTTTTTTGATGATTTCTACATCTTCATCATCAAATAAACGTACGCGTCCGTCGCTTCTTTTGACGTGGGGCAATAGACCTACTTGGTCATAATATCGAATGGTTCTTGCTGTGACGCCTAGTAACTTGGTTAGGTAACCAATTTTATACAGTTTTCTTGCGCCTTTCTCTAAGACAGATTTTTCTGTTCTTGGTTTTCTTGGTTTTTTCGGTCCTTTTTTATTGATCATTCTTGAGTCCACCTTTATTTATTAAGTAATGTTTGAAGCTCTGATGTAAATTGTGACTCTGTCCGGTGACCGATGATACGATCAATCTCTTTCCCATTTTTAAATATGATATTACATGGGATACTTGTAATCGTATATTTTTGTGCGGTCACGCCATTGGCATCTACCTCTAGCTTGCAGACTTTAACCTGACCTTTAAATTTTTCTGAAATGGCATTGAGTGTCGGCGCAAGCATTTTGCAAGGACCACACCACTCTGCCCAAAAATCAACGAGCACGTAGGTTTCTTTCTCATCTAAGACTTCTTTTTGAAAAGATGTATCTGTTACTGTTAAAGGTCCCATCTCGCTTCTCCTTGAGCTCTAGAAATACTACAAACTCTTACGTCAACTTAGTTAGTTGCTAAGTTTAGAGAGATTTAAGCGGGCTGTCAATTTTTGAGCGGTCACTTTTGCGCAAAGGAGAAATAGGGAAATAGGTACCTTCAGGCTCATAGATTGCCATTTTTATGCTCGAAGACTTTCGGAATTTATTTATAAAAATTGAATTTAGAATAGAGTCTGAAGTTTTTCCATGGTAGATTACCAAGTCAACAATTGAGCACTTTATTTCTTTACTACAGTGAGATTAATTATGTACTTACAAAAAAAACAGATAGCTATGGATATTCCAAAAGTAGTCCATGATTTAGTTTTAGAAACAAAAGATCTTCGAATTGCTATGGCTGAGCAGAGCCCCGCTAAACTTAAGCAATGGGTATTGGCCAATGCACATGAAGATGAATCAGGAAATTGGGTTTTAAATAGGTCTCATTGTTCCATTGAAGAAGCTCTTAGCATTGTTAATTCAAAAGGGAAAGGCGCCTATCATTTTTGGCTTCAGGGCCCCCAATTTCTGGATGGCCATCATGATCGCCAACCAGAAAATCAATATAAAATAATGATGTTGTTGCAAGATGCCTTTCGTTTGGATTTTTCAAAACAAAAATTTTCTGTAGTCGATTTCGGGGTACCCAAAAGAATTTCATTCTCTGATTTAATGCTGCGACTCTTTATGTTAACCAAAAGCCCTTTTACTGGAATGATGCTTGTTCGAAGTCGCGAAAATGTATTTCAGCAGGTTTTAAAAAAAAATATCCCTGTAGCTTTACAAATACGTTATGCACCGATTCTAAATTCAGAGGAATTAGATGAAATGGATGGAAATACTGTCTGCATGATTGTAAATCCTAATCAAACAGGGGCGTGGTTTTCGACAAAAAAAGATGTTCTTCAAACATTCTTAAATAATAATCTCGAAGATCCCTTTACTCGGACAGTTCCTCCATTTAGTTATCTAGATTTAAAAGTATTGGGATATAAAGCGGATGCACTCGAGTTTCCAGAATCTAGGCAGGGAATAGATCCTGCAATTATTCATACTTGCTCCTATCCTGATTACGACTTTAAGCTTCTATTAATATCCATAGGTATTGTAAGAGCGGATGATCGCTTGTTATTAACGTTAAGAGCAGGGTTAGCAGAGTTTGAAGAATCTCTAAAAAGGACTAAAAACCCTCCACTTGAAGCTTCAGTAAAGAACATCCGGAAAAGTATTGTTGAAGAAGAAACCCGTTTTCTAATTGAACAAACACAACTGGATCTTAACCGTAAAGCTTATAAGCATATCCCTATTTCAATCATGATGGACACACGCTGTGAGCGGGGTCCTAAAGGTGAAGTGATTGAGCACTTGACCTATTATGACTTTGGGAACAAAGATACTGACACTGTCTTTAAAGTTGCTCAAACCTTAACTCTTCCTCGGGTTCTCTTTAAAATGAATTTCAATTTAAAAAACAAGTCTCCGAGTGCTTGGGAATTAATACGTGATCCTGAAGATTTTATTAGATTTCAATAGTTTAGATGAATATTTAATAGATCAATGTGGATTTTTTAATTGTCGTTTTTTTACATAAAAATTTCTTGATGTTCTTTTTTGGCGAAGGTGTCAGTCATGCCTGCAATATAGTCGCAGATAATGCGTTCTTTTACGTGTCTTTTTTCTTGGTTCGTGATGCGCGCACGATAGGTCTCTGGCAAAAGCTTGGTATCAGCCATAAAGGCATTAAATAAATCACGGATAATGGACTGTCCCTTTTTATTCATGCGATAGACATCGATATGAGAATAAAAATTGGTGAAGAGATAATTACGAAGCTCTTTGTTTTTTTCGAACATCTCTTTTGAGAATGAAACAAACTGTTTTTTATAAGCCTGGATTTGATCTACAGACTGAATCGATTCCCTCTTCAAACTCATTGCCGTGTTCTCTAAAACATCGTCTACTTGTTCTGATATGATGTGGCTATTAATAAGCGTGATTAGTTGCATTTCAGTTATATTTGCATACTGGGATTGGATCACTTCTTTGGCTTCTCTCCATAGCGTGATGTTTTCGCAAAGTGCCTTTTCTGTGAGGAGTCCTGCACGTAATCCGTCATCGAGATCGTGATTGTTATAAGCGATTTCATCCGCAATATTACAGACTTGGGCTTCGATCGATTTAAATCCTTCGAGTCCTTCGGTTTGTGGATTGTCCCATGGAGTGGTGTGTTTGATGAGTCCTTCACGGACTTCGAATGACAGATTGAGACCGGGGAAGTTTGGATATTTTGTTTCTAGCTCATCGACGATTCGTCGGCTTTGTAAGTTATGTTCGAATCCGCCATAGTCTTTCATTAGCGTATTGAGCTCTCTTTCTCCGGAGTGTCCAAAGGGGGTGTGCCCCAGATCGTGTGCAAGCGCGATGGCTTCCGAGAGGTCTTCGTTTACGCGTAAAAGGCGTGCGAGATGGCGCGAAATTTGCGCGACTTCTAGGGTATGGGTTAAACGTGAGCGGTAGTGGTCCGATTCGGTTGCGATAAAAACTTGGGTTTTGTGTTTGAGTCTTCGGAAGGCTTTGGCGTGAATAATGCGGTCGCGATCGCGTTGAAAACAGGTGCGATTGGAAGAAGGCAACTCGTCATAGCGACGCCCTTTAGACGTCGCTGCTTTAACTGCAATTGGAGAGAGGGTTTTGGTTTCTAAATCTTCAAAATAGGCTCTCGCCGTCATGATTAAACTTGTGCGTATCTAACGAAGTGCGTGATTTCCACACCTTGAGGCAGAATCTGTTGGATACTTTGGGTCTGATCTTTTACGAATGCTTGTTCTACTAGACAGATGTCTTTGAAGAACTTGCCGATTTTGCCTTCTGCAATTTTTTCAATCATGGTTTCAGGTTTACCTTCTTGACGAATCTGGGTCCGAATAATTTCTCTTTCGGCTTCTACTTCAGAAGCAGGCACTGCGGTTTGGTTTAAATATTGTGGGCTCGTTGCAGCTGCGTGCATAGCAATGTCACGACCTAGTTCGTCTTCAACTGATTTACTAAAGTTGATCAAGACACCAATTTTGCCATTCATATGTGTGTAGGCAGATAATTGACCTTCTGTTGCAATCACTTCAACCCGTTTAACACTTAAATTTTCACCCAACTTCAAGACATTCTCAGAAAGAAGATCGGTATACAATTTGCCATTCACTTGCAATGTAGGAAGTGCGTCTTGGGTTGTGATATTTTGCTCTAAAAGCGCTTTAGCAATGTCATTACCCATTTGGATAAAGGCATCGTTGCTTCCTACGAAGTCTGTTTCGCATCCTAGTTCAACGATGACGCCTTTTTTCTTGGCGGTGTCAAGTAGGGTGAAAATACGTCCTTCGTTCGTGCTTCTGTCTGCTTTTTTACTTGCAGCTGAAAGCCCACGCTCACGAAGTAACTTGATCGCAAGTTCAAAATCGCCCGCTGCTTCTGTAAGGACTTTTTTACAGTCCATCATGCCCACGCCGGTTTTTTCTCTAAGTTCTTTTACTTGTACTGCTGTTACGGACATAGCCGATCTCCTTAGCTGTTCTCTTATTCTTTTATGGTAGCTACTTTTTCTTTTACGATTTTTTTAGTGACTACTTTTTCTTCATCTAGGGTTTCTTTTTTGATTGCTTTTTTAAGCTTATGTTTTTCTTCAATGACTGTTTTTTCGATTTCTTCGTATTCTAAAACCGGTGCTACTTCGATGTCCAACAATGTTTCTGTAGTTACTTCAACTGGGTTGGCTTCTGCATGAGCAAGCGCTTGTGCTCTTTCCGCTTCGGCTACAACATTTTCAGCGCGCTCTCTTTGTCCATCTAAGACAGCTTGCGCAATGATGGAACATAAGAGTTTGATTGCGCGAATCGCGTCATCGTTAGCAGGGATTGGGAATTGCACTTCGTTTGGATCTGCATTGGTATCTACCGCCCCAATAATAGGAATACCTAAACGGTTGGCTTCACGAACGGCTAATTGCTCGCGCTTCGTATCAATAATGAAAACGAATGAAGGCATTGTGGTCATGTCACGAATACCATTGAGGTAGTACTCAAGACGTGTGAGCATTTTATTTTTACGGGATGCTTCTTTGTTAGAAAGTTGGTCTAGAATGCCATCTTCTTTTAGTTTATTGATGTCCTTGAGTTTGTTAATGCTTTGGCGAATGGTGATGTTGTTTGTTAATGTTCCGCCGAGCCAACGGTGGTTGACGTAGGCCATACCGCATCTTTCTGCTTCGGCTTGAACGGCTTCTTGTGCTTGTTTTTTGGTTCCAACAAAAAGGACAGACCCGCCTTTTCTTGCGCCGTCTTTTACTACTTCATATACTTTTCTAATGAGCTTGATGGTTTGTTGAAGATCGATAACGTGAATGCCGTTTCTTGAGGTGAAAATATATTTTTTCATCTTAGGATTCCAACGCTTTGTTTGGTGTCCGAAGTGAACGCCGCATTCTAGCAATTGACGCATTGTTACGATTTCTGGGGGTCTCTCTTGCGTTTCTTTTTTCATGGGTTGCCTCTCTTTTTGACTAGCCACATCATTACTATGATAATGATTAATGGGAAAATTTCTTCTTCAATACTGAAAAAGATGGACTTCCATGGTACCCTTTGGGCTATTGTTAAGTCAAGTTAAGGAGAATTTTTATGTTTAAACATCCGCTTTGGCGGTTTTGCATGTTTGCTTTTATCGTTTTAAGTTTCCCTTTTTCACCCTACCCCCTTACTGACGGCGACATTGGAAATTGGGCTCCGGTTGCACAGAGAATACAGGCTACGGGACAGTTATTGTCTGGCATAAATGATCAAAGTCATGGACCTTTGATTGTGTGGGGATCGGCTCTTTTTCTCAAGATTGCACCTACCTCTTATTACGCGCTTAACTTTTTCAATTTATTATGTGGCTTGTTGGGTGTGATTTTGATGTATTACTTCTCTAAGAAGTTATGGCATCAGGAAGGTGCTGCACGGTTGACGACGTATTTGTTTGTGACGAGTTTGGTCTTTGTGTATTTATCTCGAACACCGATGTACGACTGGCCGGCTACAATTTTCTATTTTGCTTTTACAGGTTTTTATATGTTGTATTTGCGCGAAGACAACCCTAAGTATTTAGGCATTTCTTTAATTTCTATTGCTATTGGAAGTATGAGTCGATTTTCGATTTGCTTGGGACTTGCCGTTATTTTTGTTTTTTTTACGTCTCTAATTTATCGTCGATCTTGGTGGTTGATGGTGCGGGATATGGGACTTATTTCTCTTTCAATTGGCACATTGAATCTGCCGTGGTTTCTGAGTCAGACTAGCCAAAACGGAGCCTCGTTTATCAAGACATTCCTGTATGACAACACGGGTCGGTTTATCAAATCTACGCGTCCTCATGCAACATATCGTGGGGATTTTTATGGCTTTAGTTTGTATGTTTTGATTGGTATTTTGCCGCACACTTTTTTTGTCATTGCGGCTTTTTTCAACCGTGCGTTTGTACAAAAAGTGAAAGAAATTAAGTTGTATCAAGTCTTGCTTGCTGCGTTTTTGCCGTGCTTAATTTTATTTTCGCTTTCAGGACACACCAAATTGGGTCGCTATATTGCCTATGTATTTCCAAGTTTAATTTTACTCTTGGGTCATTATGTTTATTCGTTTGGACTAACGGATCCTGTCTTTCGCAAAAAATGCGCCACCATGACACTGTACACGTCTGGATTTTTGGGGGTAGTTTTGACGATTATGACGATACAGTTTTACCAAGAAGCTCAGCAGTCTTTGCTATTTGTTGTGGGTGTTTTTGGACTTTTATTTTCACTTTTATGGATGACGTATTGGACGGTCAAAAAATCTCATGTCTCACTTAGAGAAAATGCAGATCGTTTTTTATGGGGCTATGCGATTGGGTATTTATTGTTTTTTGGAATCCTATCTTATGAATCAACGCGTGCAGACTTTTTATTGAAAGTGCATCGCACGATTGATAAATCGTTGGTTTTACCGGGCGAGATACATCTCTGATCTCAGTTTGTATTGGATGTCTTCTAGTAGTTTTCGATTGACAGAAATGATGTCCGCGATCAGTCCAAAGATCGCAAGCTGTATACCCACAAGAATGCATCCTATCGATAAAATAAGACTAGGAATATGTGTTGCTGGCGTATCTCCCAAATAGAAAAGAAGCCAACGACTTAGAAGCAGCGCGCCGATTAAAAACGGAATGGCTGATAACCAGAGAAATACAGTTAGTGGTTTGTACGTGGTAATCACTCGGCTCATGGTAAGTACGGATTGTTTAATATAATGGGGCACGCTTTTTACAAGTCGCGATGGCCTAAGATCTTCGTTGGTGCGAATAGGGACAGACGCAATAGAAATACCACTTCTACCGGCCTGGATAATGGTCTCGAGTGTATATGTGTAGGTATTGAAAACGTTGAGTCTCATTGCCGCATTTCTGCTGTAGGCTCGAAATCCACTGGGCGCATCTTGGACGTTGGTTTTGCTGAGCGTTCGCACCATCCAACTGCCTAATTTTTGAAGATACTTTTTACTGATAGAAAAATGGTTTATTTCAAAGATGGGTCTTTCGCCAACAACCACTTCTGCTTTTCCATTTAAGATAGGCGCAACAAGCTTTTCAATATCGTCTGCACAATATTGATTGTCGGCATCGGTGTTTACAATAATGTCGGCACCGCGACATAGGCAGGCTTCGATTCCTGTCATAAATGTTTTTGCTAAGCCTTGGTTTTTAACATGAGAGACGACGTGATGTGCGCCATATTTGTGGGCGACTTCTACTGTTTTATCTGTACTGCCGTCGTCGATAACCAACCATTCTACGATATCAATTCCCGGCATTGTTTTGGGTAATTTAGACAGGGTAATAGGTAGACTGTTTTCTTCGTTAAATGCAGGAATTTGTATAATGACTTTTTTCATAGTTGTGTGGAATAATAGCGCATTATGTCTCGATCTGAACAGTTATTCGAAGAAGCGTCTCAAGTCCTTGTCGGTGGGGTTAATAGCCCTGTCCGTGCGTGCAAGTCTGTGGGGATGAATCCACTCTTTATTGCGCGTTCTGAAGGACCTTTTTTATTTTCTGAAGACGGGCATCGTTATATAGATTACGTGGGTGCATTTGGTCCACACATTTTAGGACACGTACATCCGACTATTATAAAGGCCATTCAAGACGCCGCGCATTTAGGCACTTCCTTTGGTGCGTGTTCTGCGCTTGAAATAACATTGGCTAAATTAATTATTTCTTTTTTTCCTTCGATTGAAAAAATACGACTTGTGAATTCGGGCACTGAAGCCTGTATGAGTGCCATTAGATTAGCGCGGGGCTTTACGGGCAGACCCATTATTCTTAAATTTAATGGTTGCTATCATGGCCATGCTGATTCGTTACTAGTTGCAGCTGGCTCTGGAAATTTGACATTTGGACACCCTGCTAGCGCTGGCATTCCTGAATCGTTTTTACAACATACGGCCGTTTTAGAGTTTAATGACAGTGTCGGTGTTCGCGCTTTTTTCCAGGTCCATGGCGAGCAAGTAGCCGGGATAATTGTGGAGCCTGTTTGTGGAAATATGGGCGTTGTTCTGCCAGAACCAGGGTTTCTTCAAACACTTCGCACGCAATGTTCTGCCTATGGAGCACTCCTTATTTTTGATGAAGTGATGACAGGATTTCGGTCTCCGGCTGGAAGTGCTCAGGCTGATTTCAATATCACGCCAGATTTAACCTGTCTCGGAAAAGTCATTGGCGGCGGGTTGCCTTGTGGTGCTTTTGGCGGCAGAGCAGAGATTATGGATCAGCTTTCTCCTACTGGTCCGGTTTATCAGGCCGGGACGTTATCTGGAAATCCTGTTGTTGCTGCGGCTGGCATTGCGGCATTAACTTTATTGAAAGATCCTAGTCACTATCGGCGATTGTCGACACACTGCGCCAGACTTTATACGGGTATTCAAACGTTATTGGATGATGAGGGGCATCGGTTTCAGCTGGTGCATTGGGGGAGTTTATTTTCACTCTTTTTTACGGACACCCCTATTCGAAATTTAGCCGATGTTAAAACGTCATCATTATCCCGTTTTCAATCTTACTATCACGCTATGCTGGCCTCTGATATATATTTGGCACCTTCTCAATTTGAAGCAAATTTTGTTTCGTGCGCACACGGAATTTCTCATATAGATCAAACTGTAGATGCAATTCAGAAAGCCTTGCTATAATGATTTTATGAACAGATCTTTTTGGATTATTATTGTGACTATTTTATTGGGATCTTCCAGTCTGTTTGCGTTTGGGTTTCAAGAAAGACCTAAATGGAATAAACGTACAGAACCTGCCAAAACAGTCCCCGAAAAACCCGCAAAAATATCTGCATTTTCACAAAACAGAACAGCCCCAAAAGCCCCTGAAGTCGCCCCCGTCTCACAAGTTTCTACAGCTGACATGGCTGCTTTTAGAGACTCTTTGCAAAAATCTATTCAGCGAAAAGATTATCTATCCGCTTTAGATGTACTTTCGAAAATTCCGGATAGTGATAAAACACTCGTGGATCAACAAATGGTAGAGCGATTAACGACCGTTTTAACTGTTCGTGAAAATGAAAAAACACAGCCAGCGCTTTTAAAATCTGATGGGGAATTGGACCCGGAAACACTTAAATTGATTAATTCTTTATACACAAAAGCAGAAAATTTTTATGTAATGGGACAACAAAATATTGCAAAAGACTTTTTGATTCATACCTTGTTTTTACATCGCAGATACTTCAGTGGGCGTGAGTTTTTGAAATTGGCATATGATCTAGCACCTGGGGCTTATAAAGTGGAAGATATTCAGAATAAATATTGGAAGTTATCCGAAACCTATTTTTATGGCGGTAATTATGAACGCGCCCTCACTGTTTTGGATACGCTGACTTATTTTGATAAAGAAAACTATAGGATTTACGAACGCATTGGCTCTAGTCACTATATGCTTGGCGACAAGAAAAAAGCCTTGGAGGCCTGGACCACTGCGCTGTTTTTGCATCCGGGTGATGCGCAATTGGAAGAAGTCATTGTTCAAGCCAAACAGTTTATAGAGGAGGATCAAAAACAAGCCGAAGACGCGGCCAAAGCGGCATTGAGTCAAAAGGTTGAGAAAAAAACAGATCTGGTGCAAACTGAAGCGCAGTTGCTGGGTGTATTTCCGACACAAACACAAGCCTATGCTTACGCACAAAAACTCCGAGAGCAGAAGCTGACGGCAACTGTTGAGGAATTAGAAAATGGTAAATGGGCTGTAAAAGTAGCTAAATCGCAACTCTCAAAAAGGACAACACAATGAGAATTTGGACCCGCTCTATTTTAGGTTTTAGTCTTGCTATTTGCATGAGTGTTCCGGCTTTTTCGGTCACCAGCGAGCAAGTGTTAATGGAAAGTTTGTTGGCACAAAAAGCTCAAAATGCGCTGGATAGTCTCTATGGCAAAAACAACTTTATTGTTCGTGCATCGGTAAGTTTATCAGACCCACAATATGACGTGAAATATACCCGCCAATCAGCAGTCAAATCTATTCCACAAGCTACCGCAAAATCTTCAAGTGAAAAAATGAATATCTTACCGGGATATCCTGTCATACGTAACTTAGCGCCCCCTACTCAGCACCTCAATCAATTGCCTTTTGATTCTGTAACGCGCTATACGCAACCTCAGGTTCGCAAAATTGTGATTGATGTGATTGTAAATAGAGATTTTCCACGTGGACAGGCTGGGCGATCTACAGCGGTGATTAAAGAAGTCTTGGGCCTTAGTGATGGACGTGATGTGGTCAACATGACCTATCGCCCTTTTGCTCGCGAATCCGCCTTGGCACCTGGTGGTGCACCTGGAAGTACGTCTACGACTTCTCAAGATATTTTTTCTATACAAAATATTTTGCAATTTACGGCGTTGGTTTTGCTTGTCATTTCTCTTGTTATTTATATTTTGCTTAAACTTAAACAGTTTTCTTTATATAAGAGCAATCGGGCGTCGTCTGACTCAAGTGGTGGCGGATCTAATGTAAGTGTTAGCCCCAACATTGAACTGCCTACCAGTATTGGCAATATGGGTGGTGGTCAAGATATTACGATTTCAAATACGCCCGCGATTAAAGTGTATTTTGATTTTGTAACTGAAACCAACATTGATAATCTTATTTTTCTTTTGAAAAAAGAGAATATAGCGATTGAACATATTGCTGTCATTATTTCTTTCTTACCCCCCCAATTGGCCTCCAAAGTTTTGGGTGAATTAGACCTTAAAAATCAAGCGGTTGTTACCTCTACTCTTTTGAGTCAGCGATTGGTTAATCGTGAATTTTTAGATAAATTGGAAGCTCGTATGCGAAATTGGTTGGAATGTTTGGTGGGTGGACAATCGGGCTTTCAACGCATTTTCTCCTTTGTTTCTGGTGAGGTCAAAAAACAATTACTTACGGTACTTGGTCAAAATGACCCTAAATCTTATGAAGCCTTTAGAAGTAACATTTTGATTTTCGACGATTTGAGATATTTAGATGATAACGAGTTGAAGTTTATTCTCTCTGAGGTAAATATAGACCTTCTGGCGACAGCATTGGTTTCTGTTGAAGAAGAAACCTATCAGCGTATCAATATCAACCTCAGTAAAGCAGCAAAAGAAATGATTCAGCAATTCTTAGATCTTAAGGGTACTGCGATTGCAAAACAGGACATTGAATCTGCACAAGATTATATTTTGGGTATTGCAGGAAAACTTGAAAACGAAGGCAAGGTTCATCTTCGGGAAAAAATTACGGGGTAAGAGATAGTTAGACACCCCGGCCGGCCTCCCCTTCGTAAGGGGAGGAGACAAGATTTATATAGGGGCTTTTTTTTAAATAAAAATTGCTGAGCTTAAGAACTCTTCGTTGGACTTGGTTTGTTTTAATAATCTGATAAGTTCTTCTGCTGAAGCGGAGGAATCAGAGTCCATATTTTTGCGTAAGAGATAGGCTTTCTTGAGCGTGTCATCTGCAACCAATAGTTCTTCTTTTCTAGTTCCAGAATTGACGACGTCGATAGCTGGGAAAATACGTTTGTTGGCTAGTTTTCGGTCTAGATGCAACTCCATATTGCCCGTGCCTTTAAATTCTTCATAGATGATGTCATCCATGCGAGATCCTGTATCGACAAGGGCGGTAGCAATGATGGTGAGACTTCCACCATTTTCAATATTTCTTGCGCCACCGAAAAAACGTTTTGGCTTGTGTAGCGAACTGGGATCCAGTCCACCCGAAAGTGTTCTTCCGGACGGCGGCACAACTAAATTATAGGCACGCGCCAACCGTGTGATACTGTCGAGTAAAATAACAACATCTTTACCACATTCCACCAATCGTTTTGCACTTTCTAAAACTAATTCCGAAACACGCACGTGCTGATCTGGCGGTTCATCGAACGTTGAATAGATCACTTCTCCATCTACTGACCGTTGCATATCCGTTACTTCTTCAGGCCGCTCATCAATTAGAAGCACTTTAATAAGTATTTCTGGATGGTTAATTGAAATGGCATTGGCAATTTCTTTTAAAATAGTCGTTTTTCCTGCTTTTGGAGGGGAGACAACGAGTGCTCGCTGACCTTTTCCGATGGGCGCCAACATGTCCATAATACGTCCAGAAATTGGATACGCTCCGATTTCTAAGTTAAGTTTTTCTTCTGGATAAATAGGGGTTAGATTTGAAAAAAGTGTACGCTCTTTAATTTTCTCAGGGGCTTCATCATTGATGGCTTCGACACGCAGTAATGAAAAATAACGCTCCGCTTCTTTTGGGGTTCGGACTTGTCCCGAAATCATATCGCCGGTGGTAATACCAAAACGTTTGATTTGTGATTGCGAAACGTAGATGTCTTCAGAGCTTGGCAAATAATTATTTGTTCTTAAAAATCCATATCCATCGGGCAAGATTTCTAAAACGCCTCGTGCAAATACGTATCCGTTTTGTTCGGTTTTGTTTTGAAGTATTTTAAAAATCAGATCATTTTTTTTGAGCCCCTTGTAATCGGGCACATTTAGTTTTTGTGCAAGTTCATGCAATATTTTGAGATTGCTTTTTTGCAATTCTAAAATATCTAAAGTCTGATCTTTTTCTTGAATTGTTGGGGTTTCCATAATGGCTTGGGGGGTTATAACTGGGGGGTGAATAATGAGTTTATATTTTTTGGGAGTATACCCTTTTTTATTCTGGACGTCTAGTCGGGCGATTGCTATAGTCAACAAGCTTGTTTTTAAGCTCCTGTAGCTCAGTAGGTAGAGCGCATCCATGGTAAGGATGAGGTCACCGGTTCAATTCCGGTCGGGAGCTCCATTATAATCATATAATAGACATAGTAGGATTCGTTATGGATTTCATTCACGCACTTCGTTCTGCCCTCCCCTCCTCTACCCTCTCTGTTGATTCCGAAATCTTATCTTCTCATGCTCACGATACCGCTTTAGGGCAAGACTATTTGCCGGCGTCCGTTGTAATCTTTCCCTCGTCTGATGCAGAGGTCACTATTATTTTAGAAATCTCTAATCGGTTTTCTATTCCTATTGTGCCACGAGGCGCAGGTACAGGCATGACGGGAGGATGTAACGTTGTGGGACCGTGTATTGTTCTGTCATTTGTACGTATGAATCGCATTCTAGAAATAGATCTTGCCAATCGTATTGCAGTGGTAGAACCTGGCGTTATTACTGGGGACTTGCAAGAACTAGCGCGTTCTCATGGCCTGTATTATCCGCCCGATCCAGCAAGTTCGGATCGCTGTACGATTGGTGGAAATGTGGCTGAGAATGCAGGCGGACCGAGTGCGTTTAAGTATGGCGTGACGCGTCAGTATGTGACAGGGCTATCAGGGTTTTATGTAGATGGAACACCGTTTCATTTGGGTGGAAAATTATATAAGAATGTGGCGGGTTATGATTTGTTGAGTTTGATGGTGGGCCAGGAAGGAACGCTGTCTGTTATTACGAAAATTTATTTACGATTAATTCCGTACCCTCGTTTTCGTGCAACGTTTAGGGCAAGCTTTTCGAACTATGATCAAGCGATAGCGGCATTACAGGCGGCGTGTACGTCGTCTGTGTATCCTGCTGCTGCGGAGTTCATGGATCGGACGTGTGTAGATGCTGTGCGTCTTCATCTAGGAATTGAAGTGCCAGATGGTGACGCGTTTGTTTTGTTTCAGTTGGATGGTGATCAGTCGGAATGTGATGTTCTTCGAGACGTGTGCCTAACTCATGGGGCACATGATATTGAGATAGCACTTAGCGATGAAGATCAGGACGCATTTTGGAAGATACGACGCTCGGTTTCGGAGTCTTTGACTGCTATGTCTATCGCAAAACGTTCACACGATATTGTGGTGCCCCCGGATCAGATTGGGCCCTATTTAAGACGTGCAAAAGCGTTGGGAAAACAAGAGGGCGTAACTGTTTTGGGGTATGGTCATTTAGGTGATGGGAATATTCATGTGAATATTTTACAAACGGGACCAGCACCGATTTTAGAAAGTCTAACCGAAAAATTGTTGCGGCTTGCGGTGGACATGGGCGGGTCAATTACGGGTGAACATGGGATTGGTTTGACGAAGAAAAAGTATTTAAATTTGATGTTTTCTGATCGAGATATTGCCTGTATGAAAGCGATTAAAGAGGCGTTTGATCCGAAGGGGCTTTTGAATCCTGGGAAGATTTTTTAGATGTTCTGTTATGATAAACTTGTTTAAGGTATTTTCAGCACTGGAGAATCTATGCGGTTTTTGCTCTTATTTGGGCTTCTTTTTTTTCCGACAGTTATCTATTCAGCGGGCATTGTCATCGCCACGTCCAATGTGCCCGTTGTTTGGATACAACATTCAATAGCGCAAATCGTTACCGTTGACGCCGGCCTTACGATTAATGATCCCCAGACCAATCTGCCGTATACGGCCCAAAATTTTTCTGCAGGCTATGTATTGTTTATTGGTTACAACGCTAACGAGGATGTCATTACCTGTCTACCCTCTGCGGCTACTGGCTTTACTCTTACTCAAAGCGCGAATGTCAATGGTTCCGGATACCCCGGGTATACCATTACTGCAGCGGCTAAACCGGCTAGTAGCTGGGCCACACTCTTTCGATCTTTTAGATATTCTAATTCCTCTCAACAACCCCATTCTAGATTATTACAGATTCGATTTTCTGTTGGAGAAGATCAGCTTTTCTATGCATTGGATCAGCCGGGTGGGACAGGGCATTTTTATAAATATGTTTCCCTTGGTGGGCCGATTGTCAAAACCTGGACTACCGTGAAAGAATCTGCCAGTAGCTCCACGTACTTTGGGCTTACCGGATATTTGGCTACGTTTACCTCTCAGCTTGAAAACGATTTTGTTGTTGGTCAATTAGACGGAAATGCGTGGCTTGGGGGAAGTGATGATATTTTTCAAACATGGACCTATCTGAATAGCGGATTTTCAAAGAATCAAGTTTTTACAACGCCTACACTTACGTCAAATTCGGCTCAGACTAACGCAGAAGGTACCTGGTATTGGGCGACAGGTCCTGAAGCAGGGACCCAAATTTGGGATTCTAAAGGATATACTGACGCTAACGAAGGCATTCACGGAACCCATAATATTCGTCTCAGTAACGACAGCCTTTCGGAGCGATTTACAGCTTGGGCTAATTATCCCGAACCTAATAATGCGGGCGGTGAAAATTTCCTTCATATCTATAAGGATAATGCCACATGGAATGACTTTTCTAACACCAACAGTAGCATAGCTGGTTATATTGTTGAGTATGGGGGATTACCTAGCGATCCTACCGTTACTTTACGAACCAATGCTTCGATTTATATCTATGGAAATAACACGTCTTGGTATATTGGATTTTAAATATTTTATTTAAAATTAAAATTGCCGACTCCATAATACGTGGACCCATTGTAATAAAATCCAATAAGATCGACATTTTTACTGGTTAAAGTGGGTTTAATGGCCTTTTGCCATTTGATGGTACTTGGAAATGTCGTCGCTCCTGTCCCAGCATGCTTAACCACTAGCATGAGATGCCTCGGCGAAGAAGGATTCACAAAGGTGACGTTGAGGGTACTTCCGCCTACACTGACCACCTGATAGTTTGAAGAGGACCATTGTATGGTTGTGCTATTCGCTGTGACTGGCTTCATCATAAGCAAAGCGTTCATTTGCGTTGTTACTAGAACGTGGAACGGTGCGTCCGGTGAAGAGGTCCCTATGCCTACTTTCCCAATCTTATAGAAAATGCCGATTTTATCTACTTGCAGAACATCTTTATTTAGAAACGACTTTGCTTCTCCATTCAATAATGAGCCTATAAAAAATAGGCTACCGATACTACCGAAAATCGAACGCCGTAACGCCATAATAGGTCCCATTTATGTAAAAGAAATCAACGATATCCAGCGTATTTTGCGTTTTGGATAGAAGGGGGGCCGCGCCTCCGGGCCATTTTACGCTTGCGGGCCACGTAATACCTGTTATGCCAGATGCGTGAGTGTAGGTAAGCATTAACTGCAGGTGGCAGGCCATGGATACTGGCGTGGGATTTGTGAATATAAGTACAGTTGTACCGCTACTTGAAATAGCCAAACGCTGTTTGTTCCCTTTATTCCAATTGAGGGTCGTTGGCGTTACGTTAGACGTGGTTCGTATCTCTTGGAATCCGATATTAGAGTCAAATTGAGTTGAAACGGCGATATTAAACGAGGCTACAGGATTTGCTGTACCGATCCCTACTTTGCCAAGTTTATAAACTAAGCCACTGTCATGAACAATCAATGTTTGACTATCTAGGTATGATTCTGCTGCGTTAGCTGTCATCACACCTACAAACAGCAGGGCCAAGATGGATAAAAGAATCCTATTTTTCATTCTGCAATCATATCATGACATTACTAAGAGTGATTATAGTGTTACTGCTTCATGAACCACTTTGTTTTGCTTGATCCATGGCATGAGTGCGCGGAGTTCGGCACCTGTTACTTCTAGCTGGTGCGCTGCGCTTGCTTTGCGCCATGCTTTTAACTTGGGTGCACCGGCTTTGCTATCGTCAATAAATTCTTTTGTGAATTCGCCTGATTGAATTCTTTCTAGAACTTTTTTCATGGCTTTTTTTGTGTCTGCAGTAATGATTTCTGGGCCTGTTCTGAAGTCACCAAATTCTGCTGTATTGGAGATGGAATAACGCATGTTGGCCATGCCGCCTTCGTAGATCAAATCGACGATGAGTTTCATTTCGTGTAGGCATTCGAAGTAGGCCATTTCTGGTGGATATCCTGCTTCTACTAAGGTTTCGAAACCGGCTTGCATGAGGGCTGTAACGCCGCCACAAAGCACCGCTTGTTCACCGAATAAATCCGTTTCGCATTCGTCTTTAAATGTGGTTTCGATAATGCCTGAACGTCCGCCGCCAACACCTGATGCCCATGCGAGCGCTAGGTCTTTTGCTTGGCCTGATGCGTTTTGTGCAACAGCGATTAAGCAAGGAACGCCTGCACCTTTTAGATACTCACTTCTTACAGTGTGGCCTGGGCCTTTGGGTGCGGTCATAAATACGTCGAGATCTGCGCGAGGATCGATTAGTTTGAAGTGAACGTTGAGTCCGTGTGCAAATGCAAGCGCTGCTCCTGGTTTGATTGCATCTTTGATTTCTTTGTAAAGGTCCCCTTGGTATTCATCTGGGACTAGGATCATGATAATGTCGGCATTTTTTACGGCTTCTACTGGTGTGGTTACTTCGAA
>SICP01000034.1 GCA_009691415.1 Candidatus Margulisiibacteriota bacterium | reverse complement strand
TTCTCAAAATCTGGCGCATGAAACGTTAATGATTTTAACTCCGAAAATCGCATCTTCGGCCACGGATTCGGAAGCTTTTCCGGATAAGTTAAAACATACTGAATCGGAAACCGCATATCCGGCAATCCCATTTGCGCCAAAAAAGTGCCATCCGAAAACTCCACAAAACTATGTACAATACTGGTCGGATGAATAATCACATCCAAGCGATCATAATCTATACCAAACAAATGATGTGCCTCAATAACTTCTAGACCTTTGTTCATCATCGTTGCGGAATCAATCGTAATTTTGGAACCCATTGTCCAGTTGGGATGCTGCAAAGCTTCTTCCCGTGTAATGGCAGAAAACGTCTCCAACGAACGATTCCAAAAGGGCCCACCCGATGCCGTCAAAACTAATTTAGATACTTGCTTTTCATCTTCCACAATACCGGCCAAGCATTGTTTGATAGCCGCATGTTCAGAATCTATCGGCAAAATAGAAACGCCTTTTTCACGCGCCAACGCCATAACATAAACACCAGCTGCGACAAGAATTTCCTTACAAGCAAGTCCAATAGAAATACCCTGACGAATCGCATGCACCGTTGGCAACAAAGCAGCCGTCCCAACAATGGCAACCACCAGCAAATCCGGGTCACCAAAAACAGACAATTCCAACAACCCAGAATCACCACAAACCACCTGTGTTAACAGAGAATTCGCGCTACAAAAATCCCGCATAATATCTGCATCAACCTGTGTTAAAAGACAAATGATTTGGGGCCGAAAAATCAAAGTCTGTTCTTGCAATAAAACGATATTAGATCCCGCCGAAAGACCTATAACCCGAAAGCGTTCCGGAAACGCACGAATCACTTCCAAGGACTGACACCCAATCGACCCTGTTGATCCTAAAATCGAAACAGATTTAATGGAGAAAGATGAGGAAGACATAATAGACAAAAGGCGCTACCAACAAATAACTATCCGCACGATCATAAAACCCACCATGTCCCGGCAAAAAATCAGAAGAATCTTTGACGTGATAAAAACGCTTTGTTAGAGACTCATGGAGATCTCCCAACTGTGCTAAAAATCCAATCGCAATCGCCGTTAAAAAATACACCCAAAACGGTAACCCAAAAAACAAAATATACAAAACAGACACAGCCAAAGAACCAAAAAATCCAATCACAGAACCTTCCACTGTTTTATTAGGACTCAATTCTGACAAAGGCGTTTTTCCAAATTTTCTGCCTCCAAAAAGTGCGAAAGCATCACTAGATGTCACTGCCAACAAACAAAAAAACATGGCATATCCACCATAAGGTAATGCCCTCACCAAATAAATATAGGGACAGGTAAAACAAATAAAAAGGGTGCTTCTTAAAAAGCTCAAAAACGGATGATGCTGAAACCATAATCGGCGAAAAACCAATTCAACAACGGCCATGCCAATCATGAGTAACGCCATGCCCATCGCATAAGGAGACTTCCATAAATTTTGTAATCCAGGCAATAACGCGAACGATAGCGCAATCGCAACCCCCCCCAATCCCGTCACTAACATCCAAAACGGCAAAGGCTTTACAGAGAGTTGCAATAACTCAAACATACAAAAAAGAGACACCATTAAAACCCACAACCAAAACCAAAAATCACCAACGGTGATAACAAGCATCCCTAAAGAAAATAAACCAACCCCTGTAATCCACCGTTTCAACATATTACACCCCACCAAATCGACGCTTACGCGTCTGAAACTGAGCCACCACTTGCACCAATGCAACCCGATCAAAATCAGGCCACAGCGTATCCAAAAAGAAAACTTCACTATAGGCCGATTGCCACAACAAAAAATTACTCAGGCGATGTTCTCCACCGGGACGAATCACAATATCTGGATCCGGAATATCTACCGTATACAAATAACTCGCAAACACGTCTTCTGTTACCGATTCAGCAGCTATAACACCCGCCACAATATCGTTAGAAAGCCGTTTTACTGCCAAAGTCATTTCAGCACGAGAACCATAATTCAATAAAATATTAAACTGCATCACCGTGTTATTTTCAGTCGTCTCATGCGCATACCGAACCAAATCGCGAAGGTCTTTATCCAACCCTTCTACATCACCCAAAATACGAACGCGAACCCCTTCTTTATGAAGCTTAGGAATTTCACGTGCAATTAACTCTCGAAAAAATTTCATCAAGAATCCCACTTCCTCAGCCGGTCTCGTCCAATTTTCACTAGAAAACGCATACACAGATAAATAATGAACATGAAAATCAGCACAAGCACGAATCACCTCACGAAGCGATTCCGCACCCTGCTTATGACCCATCACACGAGGCAACCCTTTTTTGGCTGCCCAACGCCCATTCCCATCCATAACAATCGCGACATGCTGGGGAATGTTAGAAGGTTCTAATCCAAACGAACAACATAACTCCTGAAACTTGGCATCCTGACCCTGCTCGCCAAGAATAGGCATCAGACCTTCATAATCTCAACTTCCTTTTCTTTTGCCAAATGCTCGATCTGGCTGATAAAAGAATCGGTTGTCTTTTGAACATCCTCTTGAAATCTTTTAAAATCGTCTTCAGAAATGTCATTGTTTTTCTCAGAAAGCTTCAAAGTATCAATCGCATCACGACGAATATTACGAATAGCCACACGGCCTTCTTCTGCCTCTTGCTTCACCAATTTCACCAAATCTTTTCGGCGCTGCTCTGTCAATTCTGGAAGACGTAAACGAATCAAAGTACCTTCCGTTTGAGGTGTCAAATTAAGATCCGAAGAAGAAATTGCACGCTCAACATGAATGACCGCACTCTTATCAAAAATACTTAGTGCCAATAGATTATTTTCAGGGACCGACACATTAGCAACCTGTTGAAGCGGCACCAAAGACCCATAATATTCCACCATAATTTTGGACAAAATTGCCGGATTCGCACGACCCGTACGAAAACCCATAAAGTTATCTTTGACACGCGCAATCGTCTTATCCATCTTATCTTTCAAATCTTGACTATTCACTACCTAACCTCCAATCAACGTTCCCACAAGTTCTCCCTGTAGAACCCGCACCAAATTATCTGGTTCGTTCATATCAAAAACCACTATCGGAATCTTATTATCCATACTTAAAGAAAGCGCAGTACTGTCCATCACTTTCAATCTATTTTTTAAAACATCCATATAACTCAAAGACTCATATCGAACCGCATCAGGATTTTTCTTAGGATCAGAATCATAAACGCCATCAACTTGTGTTGCTTTTAAAATCACATCGGCCAAAATCTCAGCACCACGTAATGCCGCAGTCGTATCCGTCGTAAAATAAGGATTACCCGTACCACCTGCAAAAATAACCATCCGACCACGATCCAAATGACGCAATGCCCGTCTCAAAATATACGGTTCTGCCACAGCTCTAATTTCAAAAGAAGTTTGTACCCGAGAATCCACACCCACTTTCTGCAACGCATCTTGTAACGCCAATGCATTCATAATCGTAGCCAACATCCCAGAATAATCCGCAGTCACACGGTCCATGCCATTTTCTGCCGCTGCTTCACCGCGAAAAATATTACCCCCACCAATAACAAGTCCAATCTGAACACCAAGCGCCAATCCCTTCTTAAGCTCATTGGCAATAAACACCAAATAAGCAGGATCGATTCCATATTCGCGTTCGCCCTTAAAGGCCTCGCCACTTAATTTCAGAAGAATACGTTTATAAGGAGAATTTGACATCATTAATCTGGCATTCTAGCAAGACATCCCAGGTTAAACAATCCAGAGTTTACTAAGGGTTGAGCCTCACCAAAGACCACGTCCCATCAGGTCTTTTTTCATACAAAAATCGATCGTGCAATCGATACGGTCTGTCCGTCCAAAACTCCATTTTCTTCGGCACAATGCGTTGTCCAAACCAATACGATGGACGCAACACATCCCGACCCTCAAAATCCTTTTCATACCTCTTTACACTCTCTTCCAATTCCTCACGACTCGCCAACACCTCACTCTGCCGCGACGCCCAAGCCCCAATCTGACTCATCCTCGGCCTCGATGCAAAATACACATCCGACTCCGCATCCGACACCCGCACAACATCCCCCTGCACCCGAACCTGATACCCCAACGGCTCCCAATGCATCGTCATCGCAGCCCTAGGCACCCGGGCCAAAGACCGCCCCTTCACCGATTCACTATTCGTAAAAAAAACAAATCCTCTATCATCAATACCACGCAACAACACGATACGAGAATCAGGATAGCCCTCCAAATCTATCGTCGACAAACACATGACTTCAGGATGAGGAATCCGCACATCATCCAAAGCCAAACCAAACCAAGTTTTAAACTGAACAATAGGATTTTCATCCAAAATTATTTCCAAATTCATGCGCGAACTATAGCACAAACCACATTTCTACGTTACTATACCAAGCCGTTTACAAACCATTTTCACACTTGCGCCTGTAGCTCATTTGGATAGAGCGTCTGACTACGGATCAGAAGGCGGGGGGTTCGAATCCCTCCAGGCGCACCACACAATTCCGAGTTCAAATCCCTCAAAACAGACCCTCATCGAACAACCCTAAAATAAATTTTCTATGATTTTTCTATAACTTTAAAAAGTTAAGGATCAAAAGAAGAATTGTCCAATTATCGAAACCCCTCTAATAAATTCAAATATCAATCAGAGTGCATACAAATATTTTCAATTTTATTTTCAAGGAATAAAGAAAAGAAATGAATATTAAAGGAGGTTTTTGTTTCATTGCCACAATACTGGAAATGAAAATTACGTTACCTGTAAATATTACTCCAACATTACGACTAGAAAAGGCAACCACACAACAAATTGAAACTATCCAAAAATCACTAGAAAACAAAAATCACTTTGGTCGCCCTGACAGATATTACTATGAGATGCAATGCAAAGAAAAAGACAAAACTCTAACCTCATGCAGCTATGAATGGGAAGCCCTTTCAGAAGATAACTGGCGCTATTATATTATAAGCTTTAAAGACATGGGCCTCAGTGCTCAATTACTATTTTCAATTGCCAATATTATTTATCCGAATCTAACATCTTTCTTACAATATCTGACAGAAGAAGAGTATGGGCTTGGCGAAGTTAATGGAACCGGAAAAGATAATATTGGATCCACAGCGTTTAGTTTTCAACTCCTAAAAAACCCTATAGCTCAAACATTTGACCAAGAATATTTAAATAATCTTCAAGAATTATTCGCCAAATACAATGCTTTGAACCGAAATGTCCACGAAAGCATTCTAAGAGCAATCGATTTCAATGATAGCCTACGAAGACTACCTCAACTAACTAATCTACCCGTATTAGGTCTTTTTATAATAATCGAAATGCTACTCACACATAATCCCAACGATAGAGAAATCGGAGACTCTCTAAATCACCAAATAAAAACTAAAATGGCGTTTATATCGCCCCGGCTTAATAAACCGTTAGATTATTCTTTATTTGATAGTTCACTTGCATCAGATAAAGTTTGGAGCACGCTTTACGAATATCGCAGCTGTATTGCTCATGGAAATCATATTGACTTCACAAAAGGTCGATTAAAAAATCTAAAGGATGCTAACACAGCATTTGATTTTCTAAATGCCGCAACCAAGTCTTTACTTGCTCACGCGATAATTGAACCGGATGTCATAAATGGTTTAAAACCTATCTAGAAATTAGAAGATTCAGGCTCATAGTTCTTAAAATATTTTATCTTTGAATAGTAAATAGTGCAGGTAAATTCTCTTGACTTCTCTATTAAAAGTTCTATCTTGTAAAGATAAGTTAAGACGAATTTCTTAATCATAAGCTACCGAAGAACGGGGCGTACAGTACATCAAATCTAATTTGGTGTTTTGTGCGCCCTTTTTTTTTTGCTTACTTTCCCAAAAATCTGTCTTGCTTAAATTCAAAAAAGGAGGAAGTCCCAATGGAAAAAAAGAAGTGTCACAAATGCGGTACGGTAATCATGATCCAAAATGAACAAGAAACCTTGGTCAAAACCCGTCTTGTAAAAATCAAGCACGGCAAAATGGATGTGAAATGCCCTACATGCAAATCATACGTAAACATACCAATATAAATTAAAACAAAATTCGACCGACAAAAAAGCTAAACGGCAAAAAAGTCATCTCCTAAAAAAGACAAAAACGCCTGCTTCTTAAAACCGAGCAGGCTTTTTTATTGGCAAAAAAAGGAGCTCTTTTGCTATGAGAAATTACAATTTAAACAAAATAAAAAGCCGATACCCCTACACCTATCAAGAAATCCACGAATTGTTTGGAGTCTGTAACGGCACCATCAAAAACTGGATACGGGATGGCCTCCACCCTATCAATCCACACTCCCTACCTAGAATCATTCTTGGTGGACATCTCAAAGCCTATCTATCAAAAAAACAAACATCTCGAAAGACAAAACTACTACCCAATCAAATGTACTGCGTGAGCTGTCACACAGGAGTCATACCCCTGCCCCACAGCCTAGCAAAAACTATCCGAAACAAGATTGGAAAAGGTAAACGGTTAGTCGTTCATGAAGGCACCTGCCCTCACTGCACTAACACCACTATAAGGTTCGGATCAGAGCTAGAAATCTATTGCCTAAGACCAGAAAAAAACTTTCTACAAAAGCAAAAAGGACTTAATGATCTTCCACTTTTCAAAGTGGGCTAAAGGACGCAAGACCAGGGTAGAGAACGGTGTTTATGTCCCTCCCTAAACTATACCAACTCACAAGGAGAGTAAAATGTTTAAGATTAATCCAATAAACGAGACCATGAAAAAGAAATATATCGAGTTTTTAACATCAGCAAAACAACTCAGCCAAACAACCGCTGAAAGCAAACTGAAATCAATCTATAAGTATGATGATTACACCAAACAATCTGATTACAAAACACTCAACACCGACACAGCCAGAGCCTTTCAAAAATATCTTCAAAAACTCACATTCCGAAACCAGACCATTTCAGGCCAAACCGTCTACCAGACACTAAAAGACGTTCAGGAATTTTTTGTCTGGTTATCTGAAAAACCAGGATATAAATCAAAAATAAGCTACGAAAAAATTCAACATCTCAATCCTTCCTTCTCTACTATCCAAATGGCCAACAACCGGCCGCCCCGTGCCTATCCCACCAATCTCACCTATATCAAGAAACTCATCCTCAGCATCAAAGGCACAGAGGAAATAGACCTGCGAGATAAAGCCATCATAGCAATGCTCATCATGACAGGCATGAGAGTAGAGGCACTAGCCACCCTCCCCGTCGGATGCGTCGATATGGATAGGTGGCTCATTGATCAAAACCCAGACAAAGGTGTCAAAACAAAATTCAGCAAACGAATCTACACAGTCATCATCAAAATCGACAGCATTTTCGTAGAAGCGGTAGAAGAGTGGTTCCAATTTCTCAAAAAGAAAAATGTCCCTTCTACCCATCCCCTTTTCCCCAAGGCCGATCACATCCACGAACAAGGAACCTTTATCTTCATCAATAACAAACTGTCGGATCGATGCATGAGAGGATCACAAATCAGCCGAATACTACAAGAACGATGCAAACAAGCTAGTGAAAAATACTATTCTGCTCACACCCTCCGCCACCTCCACGAAAGAACCGTAGAAAAAGCCGCTGGCAGAACAGAACAAATCAAAGCCCTCAGCCAAAACATGGGCCATAACAACCTCTACACAACGCTAGATTGCTACGGCTACATCAACGACACCGACAGAATCAACATTCTCAACACACTAGACTTCAGAGGGATTTCATAATGGACATCCTAAATAAAGAAGATCTAGCAAACTACCTAAAAGTAGACATCAAAACCATTAACTATCTGCTCTATTACAAATACCTACCCAAAATAAAAATCGGCAGAGGCTATCGATTCATCAAGCACGACATAGACGCATGGATTCAGACCAGAAAGGAGGCTCCAAAATGGCCAAGTTATAGAAAATCATAGAAAAAAGAAGGGTGTTTGTGCTCGTTTATACAGAGATTATCCCTAACAGGTAATCAGAAGGTGGGGGTCTATTTTAGAAGATCATCCACCGAACAAGACAACCCTTTTGCAAGTGCTTCAAGCGTGGAGATACGAACGTCTTTAACTTCCTTACGAAGGATTTTAATGATGGTAGATGCTGGGATATCACAAAGTTTACTCAGCTTATCAACGGACAACTCTCCACGCCGACGCTCAACATTTTTCACAATACGATCAATGACTGACATGCCAAGATTTTATCGGCATTATCGATAAAATAATAGAAACCTAAAATTATCTATATTATATTATTTACAACATAAGGTATAATCAGCGAAGAATTCATGGCAACCATCAAAGCTAAAAAAGGCAAAAAAGGACTCACCTACTACCTGGTTTACTCATACCAAGAGAAAACCCGCGAAGGTGCATCCAAAAATAAAATCAAATGGCAGAAAGTCGGCAACAGCAAAACCGACGCCGATACCGCCTTGCGTGAATTCGCCCGCCAACACAAACAAAACAGCACACTATTTAACACCATAGAAACAACGTCCTTCCACACCTTCGTCGAACAAGAATTCCTCCCCTACTGTAAAGCCAGAAAAACCGACCGAGGCTACCGAGCCTCCAAAGATTCCCTAACCACCGTCCTCCGCCACTTCGGCACCATCAACCTCCAAGACATCACAGTCAAACAAATCGAAAAGTTCATCACCTGGCGCAAACAACCCAACGCCAAAGGCAAAATAGTCACAAACCGAACCGTCAACGTCGACCTCATCTACCTATCTCAATGCCTAAAAGTAGCCAAACAATGGAAACTAATCCCCGAAAACCCCTGCGAAGAAATCAAAAAACTCAAAACCACAAAAGGCCGAGTACGGTTCTTCAGCAAAGAAGAAGTCAAACACCTCCTCCTACACTCCAACCACCACATAGAACGCTTCCTAGTCATCGGCCTCACCACAGGCATGCGATGCGCCGAAATCCTAAACCTCAAACTCAGTCAAATCGACCAAGACCACAACATCATCCACATCGAAAACACCGAAGACTTCCAAACCAAAAGCAGACGAAACCGAGACATCCCCATCAACAAAATTCTACGAGACCGCCTAGACGAATACATCTACACCTTCATCGACCCCATCACCCTCACCGAAAGCCCACGAACAGAAAAACAAAAAAAGTATCTCTTCTGCCACCCAGACGGAACACGAATCAAAAGCGTGAAGTATGCGTATTACAACTTGCTCAAACGAGCAGGCATCACGGACGCCAATATACACACGATGAGGCATACGTACGCATCGCATTTAGTCATGAATGGAGGAGGCATTCGGACAGTGCAAGAACTACTTGGGCATTCGAGTATAAGCACAACGGAAATCTATACCCATTTGACGGGAAGCCATAAGCAAGAAACGGTGAAATTATTAAATTATTTGGAGTAAATGATGGAAAATGAAAAGTGTGGGGTTTCGTTTGAGAATATGGTTTTGATTCATTATCTTTTGAATGACTATGCGACTTTATTGGAGTATTTGATTGGGATTTATCCTAAGAAGGTAAACCCGATATTTGATGAAGCGCATTTGGTTTTGTTTCGGAATAAGTTAGGATTGGTGAATAAGGTTGTTGATGGGGTGGATGGGTGGGTTTGATGTTTTTTAATACAAAAATTTTACAAAGACTTGTACCATAAAGTAATGACCATCGGTTTAAAAGTTTTTTTAGAGAGTTTATTTCTAAGCGTCCATTCAAATTCCCCCTCATCTCCTACTGGAGC
>SICP01000033.1 GCA_009691415.1 Candidatus Margulisiibacteriota bacterium | reverse complement strand
TAATCTATGATCATATAGTGCTTGTAGTCTAATATTTAATTCAGAAAATTTTGTTTGTAGAGGAGCTGTTTTTAAGGCAGCCAGTGTGTTGTTAGAATTGGAAGATAAGCGATTGGCAGGAGAAAACGAGAGGCTTGTCATGGGACAATAATACACGAAACAAAGCTATTTTACCCAAAATATTTTTTACCTATATCAGAATCAACAAGATGAGGTGTTGTTTTCGCTCATTTAAAAGTAAGATAGAAAAATAAAAAGGAGACCTCTCATGGAATTATTTCAACTCACTTCGGACTATATCGAACTCTGTAACCTCTTAAAATGTTCTGGCCCTTGCGTCTCCGGCGGCGAAGCCAAGCATCTCATTATAAATGGGCAAGTTCTGGTGGATGGAATATTCGAGCGCCGGAAAAAATGCAAAATTAAAGCAGGTCAAACGGTCGTGTGTGGGCAGTACGAAATACAAGTGATTGCTAAAGAAGCCAGCTCTTCATAGCCAGCCAATCAGGAGGCTCTTTTTTTGCCTAGAGCCCTCCCGAGTTTAAAGGTCTAGTTTCGTTATGGGGGCTAGAAAAGTTGTATGCATTGAATTCGCTATCAAAACGGACAATCGTTGGAAAATCTGATTCGGGAATACCCAGCTGTTTGGCCATTTGTAAGATCGGTTGCGTGAGAGATTCAATCGGTTTTCTGGCATGATAATTGGCGGAAGTGGTCGGAATATGTGTCGTAGTGGCATAACCTATTGTTGTTTCGAGAATATTTGCGAATGGAACAGGGAGGGTACCCAAAATTTCATGATGTTTTAAATAGAGGGTGTAGAGTTCTAGGATAGCAGTATCCGCCTCTTCTTTGGCTTTTGCATCATCAAGTCCATCTTGATAAGTAGCCGGTGTTTTGCTCTCTTTTGCAACACGAAATGACGCAAGATTTCGCATGTTTTTAAAATGCTTCATAAAGCGTGCTTCCATAAAATCTGCAGGATTAAGAACTTGTACTTTGGTGAGTCCATTGGCATTCAAAAAATCGGACAAATCCTGAAGTACCTGCGAGTTATGTAGGCCACCTTGCGTTAATCCTATTTCATATTTTACTTGTTTGGGCACAAGAATTTTAGGAAGTGTTTTTCCATCAGGCTCATTTTCATAACGGATTTGGGCAGAGATAATCATGCCGGCAACAGGATTGTCTGGGAAAATATCCATGATAGTTTGTTCGGGCTTAAGACCATTTTGTGCAACAACAAGAAGCGTATTTGGACCTACTTTTCCAGAGTTTTTTAGGGCTATTAATTTTTCACTATCACCTGCTTGGCAGGTAATAAAAACAATGTCGGGGTTAGTCGTTAAGGACTTACTGTCATTCACGACGTGATACGTAGGGGCTACTTTTTTTCCTTCGACGGTAATGCCACCTTGTAACTGTTGTGAATGAGCGGTAATCAAAGAAAGTTTATGTGCTCCGCCTGTCATCAACGCGTGTGCAAAAAATTGCGCAATAACCCCTACGCCAACGAAAGCGATCTCTTGATCTTGTATACGGATTGGTGTTGGCAGCATGGCAATGGTTTTAAAATATAGACTGTTTTGGTACGACATGGAATTCCCCTTTTTAAACGGCTTTGTATTTCTATACGACTCGCGTTATTATTTCTCAATTGTAGAACTGTATCGAATCATCGCAGAATAGGATAGGGGCAGAATGGTGAAGTGGGGGAATCGTGCACGGCGTGTGCATCATAAAATTGTGAGCCTATCGTATCAGAGTCTAATCGTGCAGATATTATATCTTCAGACCTTGGAGGCTATTTCACCCAAAAAGGTTTTGCCAGGTTTATTAGAAAAATATAATGGCCAGCCTGTTCAGGTGATTGCGACAGGAAAAGCGGCGATAGACATGGCCTGTGCATTAGTAAAGGCAGGCGCCGATATAAAGCACGCGCTTGTGATCACAAAAAAAGGGCATGTCTCATCCGAGCAACAAAGCGTGTTAGCGTTCCCCTATATAAAAATTTTAGAAGCAACGCATCCGATTCCAGATGCGCATTCAGAAAAAGCGGGGCGTGAACTTCTACAGTTTGCACGGTCTTTAGATCCTGCGATCCCAATTGTTTATCTGCTTTCAGGCGGAACATCGGCATTAACGGCCGTCCCTGCAGACGGACTTGCGCTACAGCAGATACGAGACGTGACAGAAGCGCTTTTAAAATCTGGCGCTACAATACTCGAAGTTAACACCGTACGAAAACATATCACGCAAGTATCTGGCGGACAGCTACGAGAAGCATTTCCAGAAGGTGCAGTACTACACACGGTCGTGATCTCAGATATTTTAGACAATGATATGAGTGTTCTTGGATCAGGTCCCTGCGTACCTGATCCGACAACCATTCAGGACGCACTCGCTGTCTTGGAGCGCTATAAAATTGAAGCACCTAAAATGCATAAAGAAACCCCCAAAAAATCATACGATAAAGATACAGTAGACATCGCAATCTCAAACTTGCATGCCGCAGAAGCTTTTAAAAACGGTGCTGATAAAGCGGGTATCCCATCAGAAATCTCGCCAGAAATCATCACGGGCGACGCACAAGAAACAGGTCGAAAAATAGCGCAAGAAGTAAGGGCGCGTCTACAAAAAAGCACGGACCCTATCATGCTGATTTACAGAGGGGAGCCTGTCGTCACAATTGATAAAGCGTGCACGGGTTCTGGAAGCCGAAGTATGGAAGTTGTGTTATCCGCGCTTCTAGAATTACATGATATACCAGGGGTCACCATCGCCGGTTTCGAAACAGATGGCACCGCCGCAAACACAGATGCAGCGGGCGCGATAGGCGAGTCAGGTTTAATAGATCAAGCGTCGGGACGTAGCGCGTTATTAGCGCACGACACCTATCCGTTTTTCAAAAAAACTGGGTGCCTCATCACAACAGGTCCCACCGGAAACAATGTCTGTGATATCTACATCGCACATATCCATCAAAAATAAATAGGAGATACAGACCCATGCCTAAAAAAATTATTGCACTTGCCACTGGCCACAGACTATCAACATTTGGGTGCGGCCTTCTAGAGGGAACGAAAATTGAAACTGCCTTTGCGGTAGGTTATCGCGTAAAAATAGAGTGCCAAAAAAACCAGGATAAACAAGAAGTTCTCTGTCACATCGGTGCCCCAGGTAAAAAACTTCCAGAGTCTGTAATTCATAGAATTGCAGAAGAGTTTAAAAAAAATTACAAACCTTTAACAGCATATGGATCACCTACAACCTCCCCTCAGGTCCAAGCAGATGCCGCGCTTTATTTTAAAGCACTTTTTCCAAATCAACCTATTTCTGATAAGCAAGCCGGAATTGGATCAAGCGCAAAACGAATGATTGATACCTGGTGTGCAATGACCATCAATCTTGGTGATGGTATTGCCTTAATCGTGCCCGCCTATAGCATTACACAAACAAATATAGAGAAATATCAGGGTAGGGCAGTCATCTATAATATTTTGGAATTAGGTCCAGAGAAATTGGCGAAAAAGCTACAAGAGGACGCCGCCTCAGGCAAAATAAAAGGCGTCGTATGGCAAGTAGGAAATCCTGCAGGTATCAATGTAAGCGATACCGTAGCAAAAGATATTGGAGAGACCGTAAATAAGTATGGATTAGCGTTACTAGAAGAAGTAATGTACAACGACATCAGTCACAGCCAATGTGCATCTCCCGCCTTCCATGCTGGGTTAAATCGAAATGCTGATGAGCCGCTCATTCTTATGAATGGGTCCATGAGCAAAGGCTTGGGTAGACAAGCTGGATTGAGATATAACCCTTATTTAACTTCCGAAGCGCATGTCAATCTTTTAGAAAGTGCACTCAATATTGAGGCAAGCCACGTCCATAATTTAGCGCCCGTAGCACTCCATCACACCGCGCCTCATTTTGCAGAATTTGCACAAGAATCCCCAGTGTATTTGGATAATGCCAAAGAAATTGGTTCTGTCTTAAATCAACATCCCGATATTTTGGTACACAATCCAGAGATGGGACCGTTTACGTTCGTCAATATTGGTGAAATCTGTAACAAAACCGGACTCACCCCAGACGGCGTCACTGAATATTTATTGGTAGGATTAGAGCACGCCATCGTGAGCGTGTTAACCGGTAAAAGTTTCTTGCTTGAGGGCGATCATGCCGCAACATTACGTATTTCTGCTTGTGGATTTAACGATCCAGAACAAGCAACTATAGCTGCAAAAGTGATATCGGCCGCGCTGTCAGACACCGAGCGTATGCGCGAGTTTGCTCAGACAGCAGATCTTAAATTTAGATTGAAAAAAGAGATTAATTTTCCACCCTATTATGAAGGGTATATGATGAAAAAATAAACCAGATCGTCATTCCCCAAGCCAAGCCTACAATGACCCAATGTACCCATTTTTGAGGTAACCTCTGAAAATATCTTCCACCGTAATGGCCGCCTATCATCGTTCCCAATCCCATCATAAGTGTTGGCGGCCACGATACTTTTCCTGAAAAACTAAACAAAATAACGGCCACGACATTTGCGCTGACACCTATCAACGTTCTAATCGCATTCATTTCATGCAAATCACGCATACCTGTAATGCCTAAAATGGCGAGAATGATAATGCCAAATCCGGCACCAAAAAATCCGCCATATACAGACGCAATCGCCAATAACACAATAGCCAATAGACCATTTGCGTGTAAATTCTTGGGTAAATAACGCGTTAAAAAATTTCTGAAAGTAAAGGCGCAACTAGCGACAAATAACAGATAGGGAACACAATAAGAAAACTGACGATTGGACATGAGTAACAATAAAACTGCACCCACACCACCACCCAAAAATCCCAATAAACTATAAGAGATTAGGCGTTTTTTTTTGGCAAAAGGCAGATTTTTTTTGTAAGAAAATACAGTCGCCAATGTTCCGGGAAACGTAGCTAGCGTCGAGGCAATATTCGCAGGAATCGATCCCAATCCCGACCACATTAAAACAGGGAACGCGAGAAACGTCCCGCCCCCTCCCATGGCATTCATACCCCCCACAACCAAGCCCACTATAAATAATAGTAGTAATATCATAGGAACATTTGCAAGACTCTGATACTCCCTTATAGTTTGGATACGCAAACGAGTTTTTACTATATCAGAAGTGAGTGAATAAACCATGTCAGTGAGTGAGAAAACGATTTTTTTAATTTCAGATTTATTTAAAGACAAATCGACACAGGTCGTCACCCTCAGCATAACAATCTTAGCTGTATGTGCCGCTATTTCTGGGCTCAAAGCCAGTAGTTATTCCACCAAAGTGGCACTTTATTCGTCGCTCGAAAACAAAGGGTGGTCCTTCTATCAATCCAAAAGTGTATTAAGCAACATATTTCCGAATCGCAAAGAGATCTCTATCACTATTACGTCACCATCAAGCCTACTTCAAAAGAATCCGAAATACTTAGAATCCAGATCACGTTTCTAGAAAAAGAAATTACCAGATATGATGTCGAAAAAAATAAAGTTAAAAAAGAGACAGAAGCCCTCTCCACCATGTTCCTCCAAGTCTGCATTATGCTGTCATCTGTCAGTACCCTCACCGGAAAAAAATCGTTATGGGGTCTAGGTATGGCCTTCGGGGTGTCGGGACTAATCTATATGTTCGCTGGGTTTTGGGTGTAGAAATACGTAGCATCTGAGTTTAAAAGTACACAGTATTCTTTTGGGGTTGAATAGATAGGACAAGAGATTACCCCTCCCGACCTCCCCTTCGTAAGAGGAGGAGACAAGATTTATAAATAGGGGGGTGATTACATCATTTCAGAAAAATGGTGCCAGGGTTATAAGCAGGCGGAAGTACCAGGGTGATAGATGATATAGTAAAGACATGCCTATTTTTATCATCATTATTTCTGGATTTCTTCACGCAATATGGAATGTTATCGCTAAAAAAAGTCGCAATAAAAACGCCTTTCTTTTAAGTGTGCAATCGATGTCTATCCTGATTTTTTTCCCCTACGTTCTTAGCCATCTCAATGCGATTAACTGGTGCTGGCAAAGTATCCTCGTAATGATAGCGAGCATGGTTTTTCATGGAGTATATTGTGTCTTGCTTTCACGAGCCTACAGTGTGGCTGATATTTCTAAAATTTACCCCATCACGCGAGGCAGTTCTTCTCTGATTGTGCCGTTAGTTGCGGTCACCATGATGGGGGAGCGACTCACTTTTTTGGGGTGGAGTGGGGTCGTTGCAATCGTATTGGGCATCTTACTCCTCAATGAATCCTCATGGTCCACAGAAGGAATCAAAAAATTAATCACTCCGCACACACTTCTAGCACTCATGATAGGCGCCTGCATTGCGTCCTATATTTTGGTCGACAAAATTGCGGTGCACTATTTCCCAGTACTGACAGTCAATTGGATCGGAACGGCTGGCAATATCATTATGCTGCTTTTTTTTGTACGCAGTAAAAGAACAGTGATCAGGGAGTGGAAAATAAATTACATCAAAATTTTGATCGGTGCCATCTTAGCGCCTTTATCTTATATTTTATTTTTATATGTAGTTCAAAATCATCAAGTAGCTCAACTAGCACCTATTAGAGAAATTGGTACCGTTTTTGGTGTAGCTATTGGCGTATTTTTACTCAAAGAACCCAAAGGCCCACGAAGGCTCATAGCATCAGCATTGGTCACGGGAGGCATTATTCTTTTGGGGATGAATAGATAAGAGATTGCCCCTCCCAGCCTCCCCTTCGTAAGATAAGCCAATCCGGTCATATTTTAATACTCATCCCCCAGCCCCTTCTCTCTCCGAAAGAAGGGGAGACTGTATACGCTATTGTCAATGTTCCCATGGATAAAAAGAGTGGCTTAGAAGTACAAAAGCCTCCCTCTTTGTTTACAGAGAGGGAGGTTTGGAGTGTGAGTATGAGGTATGGCCCAAAAGATTTGGTATGTATAGATCGAATGGCGTGAATTTTATGTTTAATTTCTACAGAGATTTTTCTTCGAAGACCGGACAGGCCGACTTCGTAAGAGGAGGAGACAAGATTTATAAATATGACAACCTACTCATACCGCAACGCATCAATCGGATTCAACGCAGCTGCTTTTTTGGCTGGCCATAATCCAAATCCAATCCCAATGGCCGCCGAAAATGTAAAGGCTATTACTATAGATGTCTGCGAAAGAACAACGGCCCAACCTGCCACTTGACCCAATGCCATCGTAATTCCACATCCCAAACCAATGCCGATCAGTCCACCCATGACACTGATTACCACCGACTCAATCAAAAACTGCCACAAAATATCGACAGGCCTCGCACCAATCGCTTTTCTAAGTCCAATTTCTCTGGTGCGTTCTGTCACCGACACCAACATAATATTCATAATACCAATGCCACCCACCAACAACGAAATTCCCGCAATAATCGCCAGAAGAACCGACATCGTCTTACTTGTCGATGACAACGTGTCTTGAATATCTGCCAGATTCCTAATCTCATACGCATCTTCTTTGCTCGGAGGTAAATGATGACGCACTCTCATGAGAGAAAGTGCCGCATCCTGTACAGACAAGAGATGTGTCGCATCCGAAACTTCAATATCCACACTATTTAAATACTCTTTGCCAAGCACGCGTTTCATCGCTGTATTAAGTGGAATCACAATGACATCATCCTCATCCCGATACGCCGAGCCGCCTTTTTCGGGTAACACGCCAATCACCTGAAACCGAATCCGATTTACCTTAATAAATTCGCCCACTGGATTTTTATAGGAACCATCTGGATTTTCACCGAATAAATTTTTAAGAACGGTTACGCCAATCAGGACCACTTTAGCACGTCCCATATCTTCTCCTGTCGTAAAAAATCTGCCCAACACCGGCTTGGCTGCACGCATTTCCGCATATGCTTCCTGCGCACCTATGAGTTGTGTGTTTTTGTTCAGACTACCAAATTCTACTTGCGCTCGACCATTTACAGACGCGCCCACACGACGGACAAAAGGAAGTGTTCCGACAGCCTTCGCGTCCAAAATAGTAATGCGAGATACCGCACCAGACTCTAACCCAATACCTCGACTTTGCGCATTTCCTTGTCGCAATTGTAATAAGTTAGACCCCAAAGACGCAAGCCGATCTTCAATCGATTTTTGAGCGCCCTTTCCCAAAGCCAACATGGCAATCACCGCAGCCACCCCAATCAAGATACCCAAGACCGACAAAAACGACTGAAGTTTATTGGCGCGTAAGGACCGAAAGGCTTGCTTGGTATGCGTCAGAAAAGTGCGTAAAAAAGAAGTGTGAATGGGTGTAATGGGAGAGGCCGGAGAAGAATTCTGGTGTGTCTCTGACGTGTTTGAATCAGAAAGAATTTTGCCATCTCGCATCCGAATCACACGACGGGTAAGCTGTGCAATTTCTTCCTCATGCGTCACAAGGACAATCGTAATACCTTCACGATTAAGAGCCGTTAATAAGTCCATGATATCGGCCTGACTTTGCGAATCCAAATTGCCAGTTGGTTCATCCGCAAAAATAATGCGAGGTTCATTCACTAGGGCACGTGCAATGGCGACCCGTTGTTGTTGTCCTCCCGAAAGCTCATTGGGCTTGTGCAGCATCCGTTCACCAAGGCCCACTTTTTGTAATAATGTCGCGGGAAATTCAGTGTTTCGGCTTCCCGTATAAAGAAGTGGCAAGGCGACATTTTCTAACGCAGACGTCCGTTTTAAAAGATTAAATTGCTGAAAAATAAATCCGATACGACGCGCACGCAAATGGGCCAGCGCCGTTTCATCTAAATAAGAAGTAGAAGTCCCATCCAATAAATACGTCCCAGAAGTCGGACTATCCAACAATCCCAACACATTCATCAGCGTCGATTTTCCAGATCCCGAAGGACCCATAATGGCTACAAATTCACCTTCTTGAATATCTAAGTTAACGTGATCAAGCGCGTAAAAAGTCTGATCACCCAGCGTATACGTTTTACAAAGGGCTTCGCAATGAATCATGAATTAAGTTTGCGGGTATTCATAATACGCACCTCTCGATCTCCTCTCTATTACGAAGTGAATAACCCATTGAAAATTCAGTATACCTACCTCCCCCTCTTTGGAACAGAGAGGGGGACTGAGGGGGTGAGTAGGAAGTCGAGCAAGAGGCCAAAGTAGATGAGCTAAGTGTGAGACTATTTATAATACTCACCTCCCAACCTCCTCTCTGTTCCAAAGAGGAGGGGTTGTGGGTCGTAAATAGTGCTTTATTTGTGTGATGACATGTTCAAAGTTATTTAAGATTTGACAGTTTTGGATATGCATCACAGTGAGTCCTTTGTGGTGCAAAATCATGTCTCTAGTCTGATCATGCTCTTGTTTGTCATTATGAGAACTACCGTCTAACTCAATAATAAGTCTATGTTCGGAGCAATAAAAATCAACAATAAACAGTCGCGAACTACCATCGATCTCATAATATATAGGATACTGTCGCGCAAATCGTTTTCCTAAAACCTGTCTATTTCTAAATCGTTTCCAGAAAATAGTCTCTACTTCCGTCTGATTTTCTCTAAGATTTCTTAGTACATTGCGTAGTGAGTAGCTCATTAAAAATCAAGTATACCTACCTCCCCCTCTTTGGAACAGAGAGGGGGACTGAGGGGGTGAGTAGGAAGTCGAGCAAGAGGCCAAAGTAGATGAGCTAAGTGTGAGACTATTTATAATACTCACCTCCCGACCTCCTCTCTGTTCCAAAGAGGAGGGGTTGTGGGTTGTAAATAGTGCTTTAACTGTTTGTAATCATTAAAATTTCACGATACCTACCTCCCCCTCTTTGGAACAGAGAGGGGGACTGAGGGGGTGAGTAGGAAGCCAAGCAAGAGGCCAAAGTAGATGAGCTAAGCGTGAGACTATTTATAATACTCACCTCCCGACCTCCTCTCTGTTCCAAAGAGGAGGGGTTGTGGGTTGTAAATAGTGCTTTAACTGTTTGTAATCATT